>QHZW01000403.1 GCA_003224815.1 Acidobacteriota bacterium
TGGAAGCGCCATCACGCTGGCAAATCACACCTGGAGAGTGTCGGGGGTCTTTGAGTCCGGCAAACTCTCCCGCATTTGCGCACGGCTGAATGTGCTTCAGGCCCTCACCGGAAATGTTGGGAGGCTCAGCCAGATTTACCTGAAAGTGGATAACCCGGCTCATGCGCAGCAAATCGTTGAACAGTTGCGGAACAGAATGCCGGGATATTTCATCTACACGATGGAGGAGTTTACTTCCTTGTTGACGATCAACAGTGTGGGGCTCTTGCGAAATTTCATCGGCGTTGTGATCGGTATTGCGGTAATCGTAGGTTTTATAGTCGTGACGATGGCCATGTACACGGCTGTGCTGGAACGAACGCGAGAGATCGGAATACTGAGGGCACTCGGAGCTTCATCCGGCTACATTCTGAATCTGCTGTTTCGAGAGACGCTCCTCATCGCAATTATCGGCAGCATTTTAGGAATTGTAACGACGTACGGAACCAAATGGCTCATGATGCACGCCGTTCCAGCAAGCCTGACCCAAGAGACGGTGTACAGATGGTGGCCAATAGCCGTAGGCATTTCGGTTACAGGAGCTTTGCTGGGAACTGTTTTCCCCGCATGGAAAGCAGTGAAGCAGGATGTTATCCAAGCATTGGCCTATGAATAATACGTAAGAACTGTCCGTATCTGAACGTCGAAATTCATCTTCGGACACTTCTGCAATACCTTGCCTGAACTCAGATCTGATTTTGCCTAGCTTACTTCGCGTTGAATCGGCAGTCCAATTGCCTGTGATCTTGGTCACGAGTCGGTCTGCTCAGAAGATGGAGGCATCATGTTCACGCTGCTGCACGACATTTCCTCTGCTCTCAGGCAGCTCACCAAGCATCGCGTCTACGCGCTCACCGCAGTCCTCTCCCTGGCGCTCGGCATCGGAGCCACCGCAGCCGTCTATAGCGTTCTCTACGGAGTCCTGATCGACCCGTATCCCTATCGCAACGCCGATCGCATTGCTTTCATCACCATCGAGAATAAGCAAGGACGCGCTGGGGACATTCCCTTTACCCTCTCTGAACTCGACCAGATTCGCCAGACGAAATCAGCCGATGATGTTTTGGCGCAGAACGATGGAAGCATGGTCGCCACCGATGGCGAAATACCGTAGTCGGACAAAGTACTGGAGCTGACCGGCAACGGGCTTCAATTCCTCGGCGCGCCTCCTCTAATGGGTCGAGTCTTCACCGCAGCCGAAGCTCCTGCCGGTATAGCCCCGCCACCTGTAGCCGTTATCAGCTTCCGCTTCTGGAAGACTCACTTCGCATCCAGTCCTGACGTCCTCGGTAAGGTCCTCGAACTGAATCATCAGAAATACACCGTCATCGGCGTCGTCGGCCCACGCTTCACCTGGCATGATTCCGAGGTGTACGTGCCCATGCCGGCTGGCATAGATCCCCGAAGCCGCTTCCAGGCCCTCATTCGCCTCCGCCCCGACGTTTCGACCGATGCTGCGGCCGGCGAAATGACCAGCGTCGTGCAACAGGTCGGGCACGCTGAACCAGCGCTCCTGCCGGCGGATGGTTATCGGATCAAGGTTGAAACCCTTAACGACTGGTTGCTTGGACAGTTCAAAGGCACGCTGATTCTGCTGTTCGTTGCCGTCGCCCTGCTGCTTCTCATCGGCTGCGGTAACGTCTCCATCCTCATGCTCGCCCGCGGAACCGCCCGCCTGCAGGAGCTCGCAACCCGCGTCGCTCTCGGTTCCTCCCGGCTCCGCCTGGTGCAGCAACTGCTCACCGAGGCCGTTATCCTGTCCGTCACCGGTGGCGTGCTAGGCATGGCCTTTGCGCTTGTTGCAATACGCCTGATCACCGCCTTGATCCCCGAGTACTCCATCCCGCATGAAGTCGTCATTACTCTAAACACACCAGTTCTACTCTTCAGCACCGCTGTCTCGGTCGCAATTGGAATCCTCGCCGGCATCTCTCCCGCATTGCAGTTTTCGAGTCCGCACATCAGCCAGATCGCCCAGTCCGCCGGCTCCCGCAGCACAACTTCTCACGGAGCGCGAACCCGCAGCGCCCTCATCGTCGGACAGACAGCCTTAACCGTTCTCTTGCTCGCTAGTGCAGGCGCCTCCATGCGCAACTATCTCCAGGCTTATGCTGCCCAGCTCGGCTGCGACACCCATAACATACTCACGTTCCGGGTGAGCGTACCGGAGAATTCCTTCCCGGCCTGGCAGGAGAGAGTGAACTACTACGACGCGCTGATTGAGAAGATCAAGACAACTCCCGGAGTTACGGACGCCTCAATTTCTGGAGTTGGAATTCCGCCGTACAATAATTGGTTCCAGCCCATCCAGATCATTGGCAGCAATATCGACCGCAGTCGCAAAACGGGAGTCAACTTAGTTAGCTCCGAATATTTCTCTGTCCTCCGCATCCCACTCCTGCAAGGTCGAACCCTCACACGCGAAGAAATCCTTCGCGGAGCACACGTCGCAGTCATCAGCAAGACCTTTGCCCAACGCTATTTCCCTGACTCTGATCCAATCGGTAGACAGATACTTCCCATTGAGCTATCGCAAGTACCGCGTACTCTGCTTCGCGCATCAGACATCGACCAGCCCTACCAGGTCATTGGCGTAGTCGGCGATGTGCGCAACGACGGCTTGCACCGCCCCATCCTTCCGCAAGCCTATATCCCATCCTCCATTCTCGTTTCGCAGGGCGCTGCCATTCTGATTCGCACCACCGGCAATCCCGCAGCGCTTCTACACGCCATCAGTACCAACATTCGCGCTCTCAATCAAAATCAGGCAGTCAGCTTTGTCTACTCGATGGACGAGTACGTTTCCCTGTTTGTCTGGTCGCACGAGCGCTTCATCGCAGTCCTGTTCGCCGTCTTTTCCTTCGTAGTACTCACGCTGACCTCAACCGCTAGAACCACCGGGATGGGACTCCTCCTCGGCATTCTCCTCAGCGTTGGGTTCAGCGACACCGTCCATCGTTGGACGCAGAGCAGTTTGCGTGACGCTTCCGTCGTTGCAGTCATCGCAGGAGTATTTCTCTTCGCGTCGGCTGTAGCATGCTTCTTGCCTGCGCGAAGAGCAACGCGTATCGATCCGATGATCGCTCTTCGAGATAGCTAATAGAGTGTCTTCAGGGACCTTCCGCGACAACTCGGAGGGGCGAGAATCGAGTCGCGGCCACTCCTGGTTCACGAGCAAACCGGCACTAACGCTCCGGATTAATGTAAGAGACGTCGAGCGATTGGGGATAAGCTTCTCTCCGGCCAGCACGAATCCGCTAACTAAGAATTTCCGTCCTTTGTTACCCCACCATATAATTCAGCAGTCCGCGTGTCGTGCCGCGTGCGTGCGTCAATGAGCGTCATAGAAGCCGGACTGCCGAGATTTTCATTACAACGACTGGAAAAGGTGCTGCAGGATTCGCATGGCAGATTACATCGGCGCAATTGACCAGGGCACGACGAGCACCCGGTTCATCTTGTTTGATCGCGCGGGAAAAATCGTTAGCTGCGCTCAGGAGGAGCACCGGCAGATCTATCTCAAGCCGGGCTGGGTGGAACACGATCCGGAAGAGATCTGGCAGCGCACAGAAAACGTTATTGCACGAGCGATGCAGGATACCGGCCTGGTGCCTTCGGACGTTGCGGCCATCGGAATTACAAATCAGCGCGAAACCACTGTAGTGTGGGACCGCAACACAGGTAAGCCGGTCCACAATGCCATCGTCTGGCAAGACACTCGCGTGGCCGCCGATGTTGCCCAGTTCTCAGCGCAAGGAGGTAAGGATCGCTATCGCGCCACCACTGGGCTTCCGCTCGCCACGTATTTCAGCGGCTTGAAAATTCGCTGGCTGCTTAACAATGTTCCGGAGTTGCGGGCGCGGGCGGAAGAGGGTGAGGTCTTATGCGGGACGATCGATAGCTTCCTGATCTGGAAGCTTACAGGCGGAGCTAGCGGTGGCGTTCACATCAGCGACGTGACGAACGCGAGCCGCACGCAGTTGATGAGTCTGGCTTCACTACAGTGGGACCAAAAAATTCTTGAAGATTTCGATATACCGGCTCAGGTACTGCCAAAGATTGTTTCGAGCAGCGAGCCATACGGAGAGGCGACGCTCAAGCCGGTGCGAGGCATTCTTATCGCAGGCGTTCTCGGAGATCAGCAGGCGGCGCTAGTGGGCCAGGCATGCTTCAAGCCCGGCGAGGCGAAGAACACCTATGGGACCGGCTGCTTCATGCTGATGAATGTTGGACAGAAG
>QHZW01000116.1 GCA_003224815.1 Acidobacteriota bacterium
ATGCTGGTGAGTACGGTAATGGCGACCAGCTTCGTCGAGACCTTTGAGGTGCCGACTCCCGAAGCTTCGACAGCGGCCTTCAGCATTTTCGTCCCGCCTGACGCGTGCACTGTCAGCATGCTGACGCCAAGTTGCACGGCCCCGCGCACAGCCGCAGCCACGGTGTTTGGGATGTCGTGGTATTTCAGATCTAGAAAGACG
Source organism: Acidobacteriota bacterium (assembly GCA_003224815.1). Classification (GTDB taxonomy): domain Bacteria; phylum Acidobacteriota; class Terriglobia; order Terriglobales; family Acidobacteriaceae; genus Gp1-AA145. Next base: position 202 of record QHZW01000116.1, read on the forward strand.
AGCTTGCCGGAAGCGATCAAATCCCGGACCATTTTAGGGCCTTCAGCGGTGTAGAGTTGCATCCCGACCTTATAAAACTTGACGGTCTCGCCTAGGCTAACTACGATTTTGGTCGCTTCGGAAGCTGAGGGGACGTCCAGCGCGACAATAAGTCGCTCGGAGGGAGGGATCATTCCTGTTGAGTTTACGGGAATTTTCTGGGTGGCGTAATCGGAAAATTGGAACTAGCGTACCAGCGCCGGTTCGCCGAGCATCGCGATTGCCGCCGGTGCCTTGCGCGGTGGCACTATATCCAGCCGTACCCGCTGAATTCCTCGGGACTGGAAATTCAATACCTTGGCGGCGCTATACGAGACGTCAATAATTCGATCATCGACGACAGGCCCGCGATCATTAATGCGAACGACGACCGCCCTGCGATTACGAAGATTGGTGATCTTTACCAGGGTTCCCAGCGGTAGAGTAGGATGCGCCGCCGTCAGCTCGAACATGTTATAGGTTTCGCCGCTTGCGGTAGGTTTCCCGTCAAAATCCCGGCCGTACCATGAAGCGGTGCCGACTTGATATGGGTGAACGTTGGCGGGTGCCGGAGGCACGAGTGCCCGGCGCATTGAGGTCTCAATCTCTGCCTCAGTTTTCGTTGATTTGGCCGACCCTCGGATGTTTGGCCGCTGTGCCGCTCCCAAGCTGACAAGAAACGCCATTGTCAGGCATTGAGCTATACGTCTCCGCATCAGATACCCTCCATCGTCAAAGTCGTCCTCCTCGAATCACGAAGTAAGCGCAGTTCACGAATGCTACGAGCGGCGAAGGGCTCTGTCAACATCTCGGATGGACTCTAAGCATCTGAAAACGTTGAATTAGAAACTGAATTTAACTCAAGTTGTTTTATGGGCTTTTCAACGTATGCTGCTGAAATAGCAAGCACATACCTATTTAGAATTCAGTAAACCCACTCACCCGTGAGCAGAGAGCAATTTTTTCGTAATAGTTTTTTCAGCAACTTACGGGCTAAACGTGCTCTATCCATTCTAAATTCAGCAAGTTGCAGGTGTCATGCCAAGGCGAAAAACGGAGATTACAGAAGGACTAGATTCCGCCCGCATTTGTTCACAGGCCAAATCTGTCCACTCGGACAGGCCGATTCAATCATGTGGTCCACGCAGGCCGAACTACAAAGAAGTTTGCAAGCGCCATGGTTTCCGATAGATTCGCTTCTATGCTGACAAGTCCGCCTGTGGTCCTGACGATTGCGGGTTTTGACCCGTCGTCAGGAGCTGGTGTCACCGCCGACATCAAAACCATCGCTGCGCACGGATGCTACGGTATGGCAGCGATTACGGCTATGACGGTCCAATCCACGGCGGGAGTTATGCGCACAGAGCCCACCGACCCCAAACTTTTGCGCCAGATTCTGGAGGCCATTATCGAAGACTCCAAGGTCTCCGCCGTGCACCTTGGGATGCTAGGGTCTGGTCCAGTTGCAGCGGAAGTGGCCAATTTTCTTACGAAAGCCCAACTTCCTAACATTGTGCTCGATCCCATTGTTTCCGCCACTTCGGGAGCGAGGCTTCTGGACGTTGAAGCGAAGAAAATTCTGATCGAAGGGCTTTTGCCACTGTGCATGGTTACGACTCCAAACGCCGAGGAGGCATCCGTCCTCACCGGCCTTGAGGTCATCAGCATTGACGACATGACGGCAGCGGCGGCGCGGCTGCGCGAAATGGGGGCAAAGAATGTCGTCGTGACCGGCGGGCATTTGGATGTTGCGGCTGATCTTCTGAGCTTCACAAACGGCGACGTGCAAACATTCAAATCAGAGCGCCTGGAGCTGAATTTTACTCACGGCACCGGATGCGCTTTTTCAACCGCAATCACGTGCCATCTAGCGCAGGGCCGACCACTCGCAGAGGCAGTATTGCTCTCGAAGGCATACATTTCGGCTGCGATTGCAAATGGATATCCTGTCGGGAAGGGCATCAATCCGGTAAATCACATGTACCGGATGAAAAACCACCCCGGAGGTTTTACCAAGAAGCTGGCTTCAGGAAGAGGTTAGCTTTCCACTTTGCGGCTTTTCAGCAGAATACCGACCAGGAATGCGGCACAGGCCGCCATCAGCCACTGAATGCGCCAGAGCTGGATGGCCTCAAAATCAGAATTCAGCAATCCCACGCTCAAGGCGACTAACAGAAACGCAGTCCCGACGAGAAAGGCGCAAAGGGGAGCGAGGGGAAGACCGAACCGGCGCTTAATGGTCGCGAATTCCAGGTTACGGAATAGTTCAAAATGCCGTAGCCAACTCGTGGCGGGGCTGGCACCCGAGCGGTGACGAAGATTGCCGCAAATGTGACAGAACGCGGCACCCACCATGAACTCAGTCCCGCAGCGGCGGCATGCCTCGGCCAATGCGGAAGAGTTGTCCTGGATTACAGGCGGACGCCAGAACTCTTGTTGAGCACCGTGCACCAGATCAGACATGGTGGAATCCTTGACAGTGTGGAGGCAAAACTGTGACCAAATCGTCATATCCACAACTGCAATGATTTCTGTTACTTACCTTTGCCGCGAGCACGCGGGAAAGCGGCACCCAGAGCAAGATTTACGCAAGGTATGCAAAGTTTCTTGGGCTACAAACGGGATTTTGAGGCCTGTGACAGGGTTTTTAGCCGTCCTGCTCACCAACCAATCTTGTCGGGTAAACTGAAGTCAGGAACTCCCCTTGCCTCTGTTGGTGAACTTACGCTTACTTGTTCTGGTTGCCTTTACCTCTGGCGCCCTGTTTCCGCAACAGAATTTGTCCTTTCGCCCTCCTGATGCCCTGAATCCCGCTGCTTTTGAGCACTTCTATGACATGGATTACGAGCACTCCATCCAGGAATTCACTCAAATTTCACAGCGCCATCCCGGAGATCCGAACGCTCTGAACCATTTGTTAACGGCCGTGCTGTTTCGCGAGCTTTATCGAATCGGCGCTCTGAACGCGGGGGAATACGCCAACGACAGCTTCATCAACACTAAGCACGGCCAGGCCGATCCGCACGTCTGCGATCAGATCAAGTCTCTAGTACAGCAGGCTGAAAACATCGAAGAGATCCGACTGAACGCGAATCCCAAGGACGTAGCCACGCTGTACGCAAGGGGAGTCACTCGGGCGCAGTTTGCGACATACACTGCGTTGATCGAACACGCTTGGTTTTCGGCCTTACGAAACGCGCTTGGAGCGCGCCGCGATCACGAGAAGGTGTTAGATCTGGATCCGCAATATCTGGATGCGAAGCTGATTGTTGGCACGCACAATTATGTTGTTGGAAGCCTGCCATGGGGAGTCAAAACCGCCTCAAGCATGATGGGGCTAGGCGGCAGCAAAGATAAGGGCCTGCAATATCTGAAAGAAGCTGCCGCAGGAAACTCGGAAACCAGCGTTGATGCCAAGATCGTGTTGGTTTTATTCATGCGCCGCGAACGGCGCTTCGATGAGGCTTTACAAATCATTCGGTCGCTCGAACCGCAGTACCGGCACAATGTCCTTTTTGCGCTAGAAGAGGGAAATCTATTGCGGGCCAAGGGCCAGAACCGTGATGCAGAAGCGGTTTATCGTCGAGTTTGGCAGGACGGCCGGAGCGCAAAATACGCCGGTCTGAATTTCGAAGTAGCGGCAGTTGCACTGGGCGACTTATTGCGAAGCGAAAGGAATTATGCGGGAGCGGCCGGGTCTTACGAGCTTGTGTCTCAGGTGAGCAAGCCTGATCGTGAAACCGCCCAGAAAGCGGCGGTCAGCGCTGGCGAGATGTACGACCTGCTACATAACCGCGATCAGGCTGTGAAGCGATACCAGGCTGCGCTGGCGCTTGACTCGCGTTCGGCTTTGGCCGACACTGCCCGAAAGCGATTGAAAGAGCCCTACGCCGGGAAGCTGAGCGGCCCGGCTAGGGAACCGGAGTTCATCTCAAAACGTATCTAACAGCTGTGGAGGCAACATGTACTGCAATTACTGCGGAAAATCCATTCAGGACGATGCCAATGTCTGCGCATACTGCGGAACCCGTGTGGGCGGAGTGATTGCCCGCAAACGACTGGTTCGTCCGCGAGAAGGTCGTAAAGTCGCCGGAGTATGCCTGGGAATGGCGGAGTATTTTGATATTGATGTCACCATCGTTCGAGTGGTGTGGCTGATCACGGCCTTCGCGACTGGCGTTGGTTTCATTGGATATCTCATCGCCTGGATCGTTATGCCGGAGGAGCCATATCTGCTACAGGCACAGGCGCCAGCAGGCGGCCAGCAGGTTCCAAATCCGTAAACCGGCGGTCCGAAACAATTCCTCTCTATAATCTCCCCCATGGAGAAGATAACGAGCGGCGACGCCGAAATCTTCTATGATGTCGCTGGAAGCGGTTCGCCAGTCGTACTGCTACATCCTTTCCCTGTCCATCATGAATTCTGGCTTCCTGTTTCAAAATATCTGTCGTACCGATACCGCCTGATCATGCCTGACCTGCGCGGCCACGGTGAATCTGGGCTTGGCTATGGGCCGGCAACGATGGAGAAGCACGCAGCCGACATCGCACGCGTAATGAGTGCAGCTGGAGTTGACCGCGCACCGCTGGTCGGCGTCTCAATCGGTGGATATGCGATTTTTGAATTCTGGCGGCGGTTTCGGGACCGCGTGAGCGCTCTGGTCCTATGCAATACCAAAGCCGGCGCCGATACAGGTGACGCTCGCAATGGGCGCCTGCAATCGGCGCGGGACGTGCTTGAACACGGCACCGAGCCATTCTTCGAGAGCATGTTGCTGAAGGTCTTAAGTGAGACAACTCGGCACTCCCGTCCGGATCTCGTCGAAGGCGCGCTGCGGATGATGCGCAAGATGTCCGCAGAAGATGTGGCCGGAGTGCAGCGCGGAATGGCGGAGCGGCCAGATTCGATGACCACGCTAAAAACCATCAACGTGCAAACGATGATCATCACAGGGGATGAAGACCCACTGACCGGCGTTCCCGAAGCCGAGGTGATGAAGCAAAATATCTCCGGGAGCCAGTTGCGAGTCGTCGCCAAAGCGGGACACTATTCTCCGTGGGAACAACCGGAAGCTGTGGGGAAATTACTTCGACAATTTCTCGATTCAACATTGCGAACATGATAAAAGCCCGCCTCTTCCGGAGCGGGCTATCGCATCAAAGCGCAAAGTTTAAGAACCGTTCTCACATACCGTCAGGGCTTCGCCGTGGAAGGTGAATTCCCCATGAACTGATGTACTGGGCGGCGCGCCGAAGTAGGGCAGGGTCACAAGATCCTGCAGGTTGTATGTGAAGCCATTCGTTCCCTTGTAAGGAAATCCGCCGAAATTTGAGTTATTTTCAAGCGGGTCGCCGTTCTCCAGAATGCCGCAAGGCGTGTTGTTGCCGTTATTGACGACCAGCGGGTCATCTGCCTACTCGCCAATTTCGTGCGATAAAGCTGATACATCCTGTGCGAAGGAACCGGCGCGGCCCACGTAAGTGGCGTGCGCATAAGATTGCGGCGCGCTGGCCAGACCGGTTGAACTGTGATAGCCGCCGATGCAGCAGGAGTTATTCTGGGTGAGATAAACGTTGTAGGTCAGGAAAATTGGAAATGTGTTTGGGGTAATGCCCAAATTAGTTATCAGCGTATGGAGTTGAGAGTCGAACCAGTTGATGTCAACCAATCCTGCATTGAAACCAAAGACCACGCCAGTCTTGCCGGAACGCGACGGAGGGCGGAGGGTTTGCTCTGCGAGAACGGTTGGCCCGCCAAGTAGCACGTGATATCCCGTGTGGCTGGAGACTGTTCCCCAAAAGTTGGCGCGCTGATAGGCGTCAATGTATTGAGTTGTGCCCATGCTGACCCCGCCTGAACTGAAGGGAATGGCAGAGAAAAGCGGCGACTGCACCGTATTCGTGGTGACAGACTTCCCGTTTGAAAGCACATGGGCAGGGTCGAAGGTCGTGGTGGTCGCGCCGGGGCCCTTGCCGGTGATGACAATCTTAATGGGGATAATTTTGACCTGGACAGTTGTCGAGGAACCAGTGGAGGGCGCGGTTCCTACCATGTTGTACTTATAGGTTGTGCCGCTGAATGTGAATGATCCATTCCAGGTTTTCAAAGGTGTTGTGGCGGCCTCGACGGCGTTCTTGGGTGTATGTAATTGACCGCGAAAGCGCGTGAACATGGGACGTTCACTGCCGGGCGCGATCTGTGCATCCTGGGCCATCGCGCTTCCCAAGAGGCAAGACGTGGTAAGCAGAAGAACGCCTAACGTAATGGGACGTACTTTCATGTTTCTCTCCTTGAATTGATTTCCCTCGGCAAAAACTTGCAGGACGAGTGGTCGAATGGAGGAGCAATTCTGAAATAGGACGAAAGCCGCAACAGACGCGCATTCTGCTGCCCCAAGCAGGCGTTTGTCAATGTGCAAAAGTGTATACAGAGGAGCGCCAGAAGGGCAGCGTCCGACCATTCGGTTGGCTGTTTCTAATATAGTGAGTAGAACATGATTGAAAATTCAGTGGTCGTTCGGCCCGCGAAGAGCTTGTCAGGATCGATGCGTCTGCCGGGCGATAAATCCATTTCCCACCGCTACGCGATGCTGGGCGGCATTGCGGAAGGAACGAGCAAACTCGAAAACTTCTCTACCGGCGCTGATTGCGCCAGCACGCTTGATTGCATGCAGTGCCTGGGTGTGCAGTGGGAACGAAATGGACCCTCAGTAGTTATTCAAGGTTCCGGCGCAAAACTGCGCAAGCCGCAAGAACCGCTGGATTGCGGAAATTCCGGCTCCACTGTCCGCATGCTCAGCGGGATTCTTGCAGGTCAAGACTTCACGAGTGAATTGATTGGCGATGAGTCGCTTTCACGTCGCCCAATGGCACGCATCATTAAGCCCCTGGAGATGATGGGTGCGACGATCGAATCGCATGACGGGAGCCGGCTTCCGCTCCGAGTACGCGGGAGAAGGCTCAAGCCAATCGATTACCCGCTGCGGGTTGCCAGCGCGCAGGTAAAGACTTCATTACTATTCGCGGGACTCTATGCTGATGGTGTTACGCGGGTGGAGGAGCCGATTCAGACGCGCGATCACGGCGAACTCGCGCTTCAAGCTTTTGGAGCGACGATCGATCGTCAGATGCGTGAGGTAAGCATTGCGGGTGGTCAGCGACTGCATGCGATTGAGGCAACAATTCCCGGCGACATCTCCAGCGCCGCTTTTTTTCTGTGCGCCGCCGGATTATTCGCGGATTCAGATCTGGTGATTCGGGGCTTGCTGCTGAACCCTACACGCGCTCGCCTGTTGGATTTTCTGATCGGACTCGGAATGAAGATCACAATGACTGACCTACTGGAGCAACATGGCGAATTGATGGGAACACTGCAAGTTCAGGGAGGAACTCTCAGAGGCGCCAGAGTGGCTGGCGGCGACAGCGCTGCGCTGATCGATGAGATCCCCGTACTGGCGGCGATTGCTCCGTACACAGCGGATGGGATCGAAATCCGGGATGCGCGCGAGCTGCGGGTAAAGGAATCCGATCGGATTGCATCCGTCGCTACAAACCTTCGTGCGATGGGCGCAACGGTCGAGGAATTCGACGACGGGTTGCGGATTGCAGGTGGACAAAAATTGCATGGGGCGACGCTCGATTCGTTCGGCGATCATCGGATTGCAATGGCATTTGCAATTGCGGCGTTACGCGCCGAAGGTGAGACTGAGATCAGAGGCGCAGATGCGGCGGTGATCTCTTATCCTGAGTTCTTCACGACGCTCGACAGCGTGGTGCAGCGCTGAGTTAGTTCAAGCATAAGGGCACGAAGTGCAGCGCGGAACATTCTTCGTGTGACTTCGTGCCTTTGGTGTTAGAGCAAGATTCAGCTTCCGAGTGCGACTACTGAATCTTTTCCGTTTTTCCGTCGTACTTCACGGTACCGGTGTTCTGATTCACCCGGTCAATATCGTCATTCGTGATGGTGCGGGTCGCGTGACGTGCTGACTTGGCCGCCGAAGTCTCGATCGGAGTCTCCATCTCAGACGCGCCCATAAAAGTCCATTGGCGGGCAGCTGCTTCCGCGTGCTCGCCATGATGCTCTTCCATCATGATGTGCATTTCGCGATTAGCGTGAATAGGACGCGGTTCCAACGAAACCTCCGGCGAAATGACCGGAGCGCCACCGCCCGAATACCAGACCGGCTCGGTATAGTTTGAGCTGGAATTAGCATTCATGGTTTCAAGGGTCGAATTGCGGGCTCCGGCTTCGAGCCCATAGGTCGCATTGCTGGCACCGACCGAAGCCGGCGATGCGGTTTGCAGAGAAACTTCTGGAGTGGTGACAAGCGGGACATACGGTCCATAGGCTCCTGGCCAACCACGCACTGGTACTTGGGCCAAAGCCAATCCGGAAAAGAGCAAAGTCACACAAAGAACAGTTAAGAGACGCATCCTACCCTCCTGGGGACGAACTAGCTGCAAGTCGCAATGCAGTTCGCATGCCAAGCTGGATACGGCGCAAGGTTGTCCGAGAGTTTTCCTGTTCTTTTCCGCTGGAGGGGTGGAAATCTGGCTGATGAAAAATCACTCGTGAGCGCGAGGTGCAAACGATTGCGGAAATAGCGCAGCAGGATTGTCCAGATCAACTGCCGATATAGCGGGCGTACAGGCTGCGCGCGACGGAGGTATCGGTCGTGCCTTTGATGATCGCGCGCCCGTCAGGGAACAGGGTGATCTCGTATGGATGCTTCTGGAACCTGAGTACAAAGTTGTTGTGCCGCACCTGGCCGTGACTTTCCAGACGTTGGCTGACCTCAGATAAATCCATGGGTCGGGCGTGTTCATGAATCTGCACCGAATTTCGTCCGCATAATGTGATATGAGGACGTCCTTCCCCCTTCAAGTGTACAAATTCGTGCTCCACACATGTCCCGCAGTCCGGGCGTGGACGATCTGCCTTCACTTCGGCGTGCTGGTTAGACCAGACATCGTAGGAAAGCAGAGTTCGTCGCGGCTTCGACGCGGAACCAATTAA
>QHZW01000404.1 GCA_003224815.1 Acidobacteriota bacterium
GTCAGGCGCGTCGGGATTCATTATGCATTGGATCAATGCCACGATCTTCTGGATAACGATGTCGCGGGTATTCATTTCTATACACTCAATCGCTCGGACGCTACGAGGGTTATTTTTGATAGCCTTGGCATTCCGCGTCATCGGGGCGCAGAAGCTTCGAGCGTCTAGTTGAGCAAAACGATCACCGGCGGTTTCAAGCTGACGAATTTGCACGAAGCCTGTGAAACGCGCACAATCCCGGAATGTCCAAGGTCAGCCGCGCGATTTGCTATCAGGTTGGGGCGCTGGTGCTAGCGATTGCGCTGGCCATTGCGCTGTCGCGCTTCGTTCCTGTCGCCAATTTTATCGAGACGCTGCAGCAGCGCGCGATGAGCTTGGGCGCTTGGGCAGCGATGTGCTATCCGCTGCTTTTTGCACTCTGTAATATCCTTCTGCTTCCGGGCGGCATCCTTGCTGTAGGTGGCGGTTTTTTCTTCGGTTTGTGGTGGGGATTTTTTATCGTGTTTGCAGGTAACATCGTAGCGACCGCAATTTCGTTTGCTCTGAGCCGGTCGATCGCCAGGCCGTGGTTTCAGCGAAAACTTTCAGGTAATCCAACACTCCGCGCGTTGGGCCCCGCCGTGGAACGCGAGAGCTGGAAGATCATTCTTCTGAGTCAGTTGCATCCACTTTTTCCTACGAGCCTCCTGAATTACTTTTATGGCCTTACACGAATTCGATTTGGGACCTATATGCTGTGGGCTTCCATCGGAAGATTACCGGGTATTTTTTTGTATGCTTACGTAGGGACGCTAGGGCAATTTGCAGTGCGCATCATGCGTGGCAAAAGTTATCCACGCATGATCGAGTACTGGATCTGGGGGGGAGCGTTTATTACAACGGCGTTGCTGCTGGTCGTACTCGGTCGCGTGGCGTATCGGGCGATTCAGACATCGCAGGCCTCGGCGAGGCCGACTGGCGAGAGATGCGAAGATGGTATCCAAGGACGAATGATAGATAAGTCGGTTATAAATAAGTAGTTACGATTATTATGTTCAAGCCGCCAACGGAGTATGACGTCGTGGTGGTCGGTAGCGGCCACGCGGGAATCGAAGCCGCACTCGCGGCCGCTCGAATCGGTTGTCGGACGTTGATGTTGACCCAAAATCTGGACACGATTGGTCAAATGTCGTGCAATCCTGCTATTGGCGGACTAGCCAAAGGGCATATTGTTCGTGAGATCGACGCCATGGGTGGGGTCATGGGCATCAATGCCGATGCAACGGGCATTCAATTTCGCATGCTTAATCGTAGCAAAGGTCCATCTGTTCGGGCTCCAAGAGTACAGTGCGACAAAAAAGCCTACCAGTTTCGCCTCAAAGCGATTTTAGAGCGGGCGGATAATCTTGATCTTAAGCAAGCGACTGTTTCCCGAATCCTTATCGATGGGACAAGAACGATTCGTCTCGAGACCGACTTTGGGTTAAGAATGGTCGCGCGCAGCGTTGTTATCACCTCCGGGACATTCTTGCGCGGTCTGCTGCATGTCGGGGAGAGCACCAAACCTGGAGGGCGGATGACTGACGTGAGTTCGACGCTGAGCATGAGTCTCCAGCAACTTGGCTTCAAACTAGGGCGCTTTAAAACGGGGACGCCGTGCCGACTTAATGCGCGCTCGATTGACTTTTCTCGGTGTCAAATTCAGTCAGGAGAAGACCCCCCGCCTACCTTCGGATTTCAGCATGACGAAATCGCTAGTCACTCGAATGATGAGATTTTCACACTGAACTTTTTTCGAAACGGTAAGTTCCACGTGGAACAAATGCCATGTTGGATTACGAACACGACGCGGCAGACGCATGATATCATTCGGGCAAACCTCGACCGATCGCCGCTCTACGCCGGGCGCATCAAGGGGACTGGACCCCGATACTGCCCTTCTATTGAAGACAAAGTCGTCAAATTTTCGGACAAGGCGTCGCATCAACTCTTTCTCGAACCGGAAGGACGCCACACAAGCGAGTATTATGTAAACGGAATCTCGACCAGTTTGCCATATGAGATACAATTGGAATTTCTGCATTCGATCCCAGCCTTAGAACGTGCACAGATCATGCGGCCAGGCTATGCTGTCGAATACGATTATTTCCCTCCGACCCAGCTTTTTCCCACGTTGGAAACCAAGCTGGTGGCCGGTCTGTATTTTGCCGGCCAAGTTAACGGTAGCTCGGGGTACGAAGAGGCAGCAGCTCAAGGCTTGATTGCTGGAGCCAATGCTGCTTTAAAAGTTCAAGGCCGGCCGCCATTTGTCCTCGCTAGGACACAAGCTTACACCGGGGTCCTGATAGACGATTTGGTCACGAAAGGAACAGAAGAGCCATATCGCATGTTTACAAGCCGCGCTGAGGATCGACTTTTTCTGCGGCACGACAACGCTGATCAGCGCTTGACTGAAAGTGCATTTACTGCGGGATTGGTCAAGGAGGCCCGCTACGCTCGTTTTCAAGAGAAATTACGCCTCCTTGAGCAAGCCCGATTGATAGCCACTGGGACGAAGCTGAGCGGAATTCCAATTTCGCAACTATTTAAGCGGCCGGATTTTACTGTGCGGAGCCTGCCTCGCGAGATCCACTCCTTTGTGCCGGTAGCGATCTGGGAATTAGTCGAGACAGATTTCAAGTACGAGGGCTATGCCACACGGCAATCCGAACAGAATAGAAAGCTCGAATGCAGGCAGAACCAAATTATCCCGGACGGGCTTGATTATGGCCAGATTGCGGGACTCCGTGCTGAGGCCAGACAGAAATTAGCAGCCTTGCGTCCAACCTCGCTTGGCCAAGCGGCGCGCATCAGCGGTGTCACTCCGGCAGACATTGCGATAATTTCTATTTTGTTGTCCAAGAATGGCTTACAGCTAAAACAGTCGCAGTAGCTCGCAATAGTTGCCTATCGGTTGAATCATCTGATGCTCACGTTGGCTGGTGTATTACTCGGAAGTTACCTGTTGG
>QHZW01000117.1 GCA_003224815.1 Acidobacteriota bacterium
GATTTCGCTTTCCCAACGGCGAGTTTGAACGCCGGATCAAGTTTCTCTTTCAGCCGTCGTTCGACCAGTTCCGGCACCAGGCCGGAGATGTTCCCGCCTAGGCGCCCAACTTCGCGCACCAGCCGCGAGCTGAGATAAGAATATTTTTCAGCCGGCATCATGAAGACGGTTTCAAGATTCGGACGCAACTTGCGGTTCATCAGCGCCATCTGCAATTCGTATTCGTAGTCACTCAGCGCGCGTATGCCGCGTAAAACAGCGCTCGCTTTGACCTTCGCGGCATAGTCCACGGTAAGGCCGTCGAAGGTATCCACACGCACGTTCTTGAAGCCCGAAGTCAAATCCTCGAGCATATTGCGGCGCTCACCCAGACTGAACAGCGGCGTCTTTTCTGCGTTGCGCAGTATCGCCACGACCAGCTCGTCAAAGATCTTACTTCCGCGCTCGATTAAATCGAGATGGCCGTTGGTCGGCGGATCAAACGAACCGGGATAGATGGCGGTGACTTTTTTCAAGCAGTCTCTATTTTAATGTACAGGTTTAATGTACGGGCGCTTCTTCTCGCGCCGCTACCGGCGTGCCCTCTTCGTGACTGAGGTAGAAATGCACGGCCGGTGTGATGATCAGCGACAGCACCATCGAGACCAGTATCCCGCCGATAACCGCAATGGCGAGCGGTTGCAGCATCTGCGATCCGGCTCCAATGGCGAATGCCAGAGGCAGCATTCCCGCAATGGTTGCCAGCGCTGTCATGACGATGGGCCGCAGTCGACGGCGGCTGGCCTGAAGCATCGCTTCGCGCGCCGAAGCTCCGGTTGCGCGCATCCGCGCATCGGCATCGAGCAGGAGAATGCCGTTCTTGGCTACGATGCCGACGACCATAATCATTCCCATAAAAGAGGAAACGTTAAAGGTGGTATGGGTGACCAGTAATGCGACGAAAACTCCCGATGTTGAAAGCAGGGCTGAGGCAAGAATCGCTACTGGCGCCGCGAACGTGCGGAACTCAAACAGGAGCACGACGAATACCAGCACAATTGCCAACGCCAGCACGAAAACCAAATCGCGGAACGATTTCTGTTCCTCTTTATAGGTGCCACCATAAACCACGCGAATACTTGGAGGGATATGCAGGCCGATCACAACCTTCTGCACGGCATCCATGGCACTGCCGAGATCGGTCCCCTCGGTGCGCCCGGTCACCATCACGACTCGCAGCAGGTTCTCGCGATGAATTTCAGTTTGGCCAGGAAGCTGAGTGATTGTTGCCAGCGCGCCGAGAGTTGCGGTGCGGCCGCTGCTGCTCGTCAACAGGGTGTCGCGAACGGATTCGAAAGAAGCTCGGTTGCTTTTGGGGAATCGGACGCGCACCGTGTATACGCGATCATTGGAAATTACTGGCGTTACTGCAGGTTCGCCTTCGACCAAAGCGGCCGCATCGGTCGCAACTTCTTCCGGAGTAAATCCAGCGCGTGCGGCCACGACAGGATCAACCTGGAATGATAACGCCGGGCCGCTGATCGTGTTCTCTACGCCATCCAGAACGTCCACCACTCCGTCAATCTTCCTGATTGCGTCGGCGATTTTCGGCGCCCACTCTTCGGCTTCCAGCGGATTATCGGAAAACAGTTTGATCTGAATCGGTTCGCGCTCTCCTTGCAGATCACCGATCATGTCCTGCAGGATCTGCACGAACTCGATGTCTACCGCCGGCTCCTGTCGGCGGACCTTTCCCCGGACTTCTTCGATGATTTCGTCGATGCTTCGGCTGCGCTTCTTCTTGAGCTTAACCAGAATGTCGCCGCGATTGGCTTCCGTCACCGCCAGCGGACCAAGTTCCGCTCCCGTGCGCCGTGAGCTGCTTTCGACCTCGGGAACAGAATTAATAATCTGTTCCATATGCAGCACCATGCGGTTGGTATCTGAGAGCGAACTGCCGGCTGGAGTTAGATAGTCCAGCGTAAAGTCGCCCTCGTCCATCGCAGGCAACAGATCGTTCCCCGAAAATCGGTAACAAACATAGGAGCTAACTATGAGTAGAACACTGACTCCAGCCAACCAAAGAGGCTTTTCGAGCGCTCGGCGCAACCAGTTCTGATGGAACTCGATAATTTTGCGGAAACGACTTCCAAGCGATGCCTCTTCCGCCGCCAGCAACCTGTCAAATGATTCTTCTTCATCCCCGTTGCGTGACTCAGGCGCATTCTTGCGGATGAAGTAACTGCTCAAGGTGGGGGTCCAAGTCAAAGCCAGTGCAAGCGATGTAAATAACGAAACGCCCAAGGTCACGGCCAGTGCGCGAAAGAAGGTACCGGTCACGCCGGTAATTGAAATCAAAGGCAGGAACACAACCACCGGAGTTACGGTCGAGCCAATCAGCGGAGCGGTGATCTCGTGCAGTGCGCTGCGAACCGCCTCAAGCTTCCCCTGTCCGGCATCACGATGCAGCACGATATTCTCGACCACGACGATGGCGTCATCAATCACCAGCCCGACCGCGGCCGCCAGCCCGCCCAGTGTCATCAGCTCGAAGCTCTCGCCCAATACTTTCAAGACAACGAACGTGATCAGAACCGTGACTGGAATGACCAGTCCGGCAACCACCGAAGTCCCCCAGTCATGCAAAAAGACGACCAGGATGATGGAAGCCAGGATCACGCCAATCAGGATTGCGTCGCGCACGCTTGCGATCGAATCGGTGACGAGCTGCGATTGGTCGTAAAAGGCTTGGATTTTTACGCCCGCAGGCAAGCCGGCGCGAATTTTTTCAACTTCCTGGTGCGCCTCATCCGCCACTTCCTTGGTGTTGCTGTCCGGCTGGCGATTGATGTTGAGCAGCACCGCCGGCTTTCCGTTCGCAGTCACGATCTTGTAAACCGGCTTTACTTCGGGAACCACGCTGGCAATATCGCCGATTCGCACCGGAATCCCCGCGGATGTTGTCCTCACGACTACACTGGCCAGCTGTTCGGGGCTGTGCACTTGTCCGCTGATGAGGCCCAGCACGAGTTGATGGTTCTGCTCGAACAGCCCAGGAGAATCAACCAGGTTCGTGCGCTTGATGGCATCGAGAATGTCCGTGACCGTCACTCCCGCGGTCAACAGCTTCGCGGGGTCAGGCTCGACGTGGAACTCCGGCTCCTCTCCTCCTAGCACAATCACGCTGGCAACGCCGTTGAGCCGGTTTAATCGCGGCTTGATCTCATAAGTTGCCATTTCCCACAGCCGCGTCTGCGGCGCCGTGTCCGAGGTCAGGCTGTAACCTATGATGGGAAAGCTGGCAAAGGTCATGCGGCGAGTGTCAATGGTGGTGGTTGAGGGAAGTTCCGGCTGCACGCGTGAGATGGCCGCATTCACGTATTGCAGCGTCTGAAACATGTCCACATTCCAGTTGAAGAAGAGATCAATCTCAGCCGAGCCGCGGCTAGTGTTAGATCGCACTTCTTCTAGCCCCGGCACGCTGTTGACCGCTTCCTCCAGCGGGCGCGTGATCGTGACCATCATCTGGTCAATTGGCATCACGCCGTTATCAACGGCCAGGAGGATACGAGGAAAATTCGTGGTCGGGAAAACTGCAACCGGGATATTGAACGCGAGATATCCGCCCAGCGCCGCGATGGTCAGGATGAGAAAGACAAGCGGCTTGGCGTGACGCGCGAACCAGTAGGCAGATTCGGGACGGTTCACTCGCTCCTCCTACTCCTTTTCATCTTTCGCCGCGCCGTCTTTGGCTGCTCCGGGCGATGAGGCTTCCGTAATCTTGCTGTTGTCAGGCAGTCCGTAGGCTCCGGAGCCCACTACACGCTCATCCGCCGAAAGCCCCTCGAGGATTTGCACGCGGTCCTGCTCGCGAATTCCGGTCTTCACCTGTTTTTGATGCGCTCGCCCGTCGCTGCCCGCCGCCATGACTGAGGTTGTCCCATCCTGCGCCGTGAGCAATGCTGCAGCCGGAATCGCTAGCGCCTCAGGCACCGACCGCGCGACCATGGAAAGCTGCACGCTTGTACCCGGCTTCAGTTGTCCGCGGGAATTTCTTAATTGCACCCAGACTTCGACGGTTGTGCTGCCAGGGTCGAGCGCCGGACTGACGAGAGAAACTTTGCCTGTGAATGGAGTATCAATTCCCGGCACGCTCACGCCGGCCGGATCTCCCACCTTCAACAGCGCTGCGCTCGGCTGCGGGATGTGGGCGCGCGCCGTGACCTGCGATGTGTCCATGACAGTCAACAAAGCCGTGCCCGCAGCAGCCATTTCACCCGGATACAACGGCCGGTCCGTTACCACACCACTGATGGGGCTACGGATTTCCGAATAACCAAGCTGCGCCGCCGCGCCGTTGTACTTGCCTTGCGCCGATTCCAGTTGGCCTTTCGCCGATTTGAGCGTCTGCTGCTGGCCTATAGCATGCAGCGCCTGCAAGTGCTTCTCTGCGATTTCATACTGATTGTGCGCATTGGTCAGGTCAACACCCGCCTGATCGAGTTCTTTGCGCGGCAGCGCGCCTTGCGTGAACAAATCTTTGCGGCTGTCATAAACCTTCTGCGCTGCATCGAGTTGCGCCTTAGCCGCCTGGTCATCAAGTTGCGCTTTCTGCAACTCCTGCGGAAGGTCTGCGCCCGTAGTCTGGGTATAGGCTGCCTGCGCCTGGTCGTACGCGCCTTTATTCTCCTGCGCCGCCGCGGCGAGGTCACGATTCTCTAGCACAGCCAGTAACTGTCCGGTGCGCACCCGGCTTCCACGGTTCACGAAAAACTTCTGCACCGGTGCGCTGATCTTCGGCACCAGCGCCGATTGCGCAATAGGAAACAATACTGCGTCAGTCGCGATCGTCTGCTGTAAGGTGGTCTTTTGGACGGCGACAATTTGCACCGGAACCGGCTGTTCGGCGTCTTTGGATTCGCTCGAACAGCCGCACAAGGCCGCGAGTGCAAGTGCGATCAGCAGTATGGGCGCGTATCGGCGCCGAAATCGTGGATTCGGCTTTGGTTGGGAGTTCGTCAAGCTAAAACGTCCCAGTTAAGGTTTGAAGATTTGCCAGCGCAACCCTGAAGCGCACTTGCCCGTCGCCAAGGGCGTTCTGCGCGAGCGTCAACGTATTCTGCGCGTCCACAACTTCGAGAACGGTCGCCTCGCCCGCCTGGTAACGCAGCGTGGTCAGACGCAGGCTCTCCGCTGACAGATCAGCGGAACTCCGCAGCGAATCGAGTTCGCTGCGCGAAATCTGTGCCTCGCTGTAGAAAGTTTTCAGGTCAGCAACCATTTTGCGTTGCGCGAAGCTCAACTCTAGCTTTGCCTGATCGCGTTCGAGGTGCGCGCTTTTCAGCTTGCTGTGCGAAGCGCCCCAATTCCAGATGGGCAAGTCCAATCTGGCGGCTGCGGCGTAGCCAAGATTGCGCACCGGGCGGCGGGTACCTATCTCGAACCCGTTGGCGCCGAAGTTATTGGCATCGATACCGTAAAAATAGTCCAGCCCGAGACTGGGCAGGAAGCCGTTCCATGCGACGGCGACCTCCTGGTTGGCCGCCCGCATGGCGGCCAGAGCGGCGGCGAGTTGCGGGTTCTGCTGTCCCGCCTGCGCCTCGGCCTCCTGAAACGACGGCAGCGGCTGGATGTTTTGGAGGTCGTCTACCGTGGTGAAGTTTTCGTTGAAACCAGGGAAAATGATGACAGCAAGCTCTAGGCGGCTGCGGTCCATTTCGAGCTGTGAGTCCTGCAAAGCGCGCTGCTGCTGTTGCAATTGCAGCTGCGACTTTATCGCATCCGCGTGGGCGACTTCCCCGCCGTGCTCGAGCTTCTGCGTGATATCAAAAAATTTCTGCGCTTCCGAAGCTGCGCGCTGCGCGATTCCGTATTTGCGCTGGGCGACAACAAATCCGTAATAGGCCTGGGTCACTGCGACCGCTAAACCACGCGTTGCAATCTCGGCATTAGCCTTGGCCAGCGCCTCCTGCGCACGCGCCAGGCGGTATTCGGCCATATTCTGCAGCGAGAGCGATTGGTGCACATTGCCTTGGCTGACGTATTCATGTACCCCGTTTGCACCGATGAATCTCCCTGTGCTGGTGCCGTTGCCCTCGGTGTAGAGGAACTGAGCGTTGTAGTTGACGTTCGGCAGCAGGCCGGCGCGGCTCTGCACCATTGCCTGCCGAGCCACCCCGTACCGGGTCAGGGCAGCGCGATATTGCGGCTCGTTGGCGCGGGCGCGAATGAGAGCGTCGTTCAGAGTTAGCGTCAGCGGAGCCGACGAACCGTCGGTTGCAATTTCGTTCGTTTGGGCGAACGATGCTGCCGACAACAGCAAAGTGGACAGTAATACCAAGGCGCGCTTTCGCCACTCGCTATTCATGATTTCCCCCAGCCCTGCCAGAGTGGTACTCCGAGTTTCATTGTGGCACAACCGCCCACGTTAGAGATCATTCCTGTATCGTCTACGTCCCCGAGTGCCTCCGCAATAACTTGTGGCACAACCGCTATACCCACGACTTTCAGCGCAAGCCGTAGTGGTGACACCCGCGATGGCGAATAATTGGCGAATAAAGTGCTCAAACGTTGGTGGTCAGCCGTTCGTTGGGCGATTGAGCCCCGACGGGACGATGAGGAGATTTAACGATGTTAAACCTTGAGCAAATCAAGATTACACGCCGCGATCAGGACGTGCTGAAGCTGCTGGTCGAGGGCTGCAGCAACAAAGAGATCGCAGCAGAACTCAAGATCAGCCCCCGCACAGTAAAACAGCACCTGCGAACGCTGTTTTTGCGCGCGGGAATTAAGCATGGCCGCAAACGCGTCATCCTCGCCACCGCAATTTTTGAGAAGGAGCACATGAATCATGTCACCCAATGAACAGCTAAACCGCACCGAAGTTCGAGTGGCCACTATGGTGTGGCAAGGTCATACCAATCCTGAAATCGCCGCTGTGTTTGGCACTTCAGAACAGGTGATCAAGAATCACCTGCGTAACATCTTCGACAAACTTGGGGTCTGGAGCCGGCTGGAACTGGCGCTCTATGTCGCGGCGCATGGCGGAATTTCCTGGGGTGCGCCGGCCGGCGTTAAAAACGAAATTGAAGAGAAGGTGCAGGTGATCAGCACTCCCGCTGCTTTGGCGCAGCGTGCGGGCTCGCGGTAGTCAGATCGCCGCGAGCGGCATGTTTCGACGAGTGAGAAGTGTGCTTGCCGGCACATGACACCGATTTTCGCCGTCCCGCCTTGCACGTTGGGAAGCCAGACTGTGAAAAGGGTTGCAAAGGATTGCAGTCTGCTGAATCGAACGACTCTAAGTCGTTTGAACGTAAGTAGTTAATTGGGGCTGCGAAGGAACCAGAATTGCTTTGTAGTTGAGTCTAGCGCGGGAATTCGCGTTTCCCGTTCGCAACTGACGAAAATTGGCGAAACATTCCCGGGGCACTGAATGACTTACAAAGAGACGTTTTGGATGGCCTGCGACTCCACCGAACAGTTGCGGGCTGAATACGGCCCGTTTCACACGAGGGCAGAAGCCGAGCGTGAGGCTGGCAAGCTGGGCTTCAGTTACCTGCTGCGTTACGAGCACCTGATCGGCGAGAACGAGGACATCAAAGAAGTTCGCTGCATCTTCATTGAACTCGAACCTGAAGGCTCCATGCCTCGGCTCGTGCTGCGCCTGCACACCCGCTGCGCGACCTGTGGCGAGTCGGCCATTCACGATCACGGCTGGCAGGCAGAAGTGTGGGCGGACATCCACGAATTCGAGCACTCGCGCCACCGCGTGCGCTTGTTTGAGCAGACCCGCGCCGAAGGACTGAAGGAGATTGCCGGCTGGCGCGACGCCTGCGCGTGAGGGGACACTTGCAACCAGAAGCAAATCCCTCTCTGCGGATTTCGCGGATAAATGTCGAGGGGAAACGGGGATTCGTTTTCGACGTTACTGCAATTTTGGATTCTGGGCTGTCGTTTCAGATTGCCACACTAACGAACTCGCATTTGATCCGCGCTCATCCGCGTAAATCCGTGGCATGAAGTTGTCCTTCTCTACTGGCCACTAACAACTAACTGCCGCTCCCAATTGCCGCCTGCTAGCATCTTCTCAGCATGGCACCTCGGCGAATCACCCATAAGCTCAAGGACGCCGCCCACAGCCTAGCCCGGAAAGCCAAAAGCAAGACCAAAAACGCCCGCGCCCGGCGCGAACTGGTCATCATCACCGGAATGAGCGGCTCGGGAAAGGCCTCGGTCCTGAAGGCCTTCGAAGACCTCGGCTACTACTGCGTCGATAATCTTCCCGTCGGCTTTATTCCACGTTTCGCCGAACTGGTCGGCCCTTCGGCGGAAATCGAACGCACCGCGCTGGTGGTGGATGTCCGGGAAGGCCGGCAACTCGAAGAGCTGCCCGCAATTATCAAGTCAGTGAAACGGCTAATCCCTACTCGGATGGTGTTTCTCGAGGCGGCGGATTCCGTTCTGCTGCGCCGCTACAGTGAGACACGGCGTCCCCATCCGTTGGGCACGAACTCTACAGTGAGGGCGTCACTCACCGCGGAGCGTCGTCGGTTGCGGCACATTCGCGCCATAGCCGACCTGGTAATTGATACTTCGAAGTTCAATGTTCACGAGCTGCGGGCACACATCAACGAGCTGTTTCAGAAGAAGGAAAAGGGGCGAAACATTCTGGTGTCCTGCGTGAGCTTTGGCTTTCGCCACGGCGTGCCGGACGATGCTGACCTGGTCTTCGATGTCCGTTTCCTGCCGAATCCGCACTTTGTGCCCGAGTTTCGTCCCCTGACGGGGCGGCACCCCAAAGTCGCCAAATACATCCGCTCGTTCCCGCAGACTGCGGAGTTCATTCAGCGCATTTCGGACCTGCTCGTATATCTGCTGCCGCACTATATTCACGAAGGCAAGAGCTATCTGACCATCTCGTTCGGCTGCACCGGCGGCCAGCACCGCTCGGTGATGATCGCCGAAGACGTGGCCAAGCGGCTGAAGAAATCCGGATACCGGGTGAAGGTGGCGCACCGGGACAGCCCGAAGTAGGGTCTAAGACAACTTCCTGTCCACCGATTCACAGCGATGGATCGCGTAAGGAAGAAGCCTCCGCATCCGGCTTTGGGAGTTGAAGACGAATGCCGGCGGAAACTAACGAACTGGTACAAGCAGCTAAGAATCCGCGTTCATCCTCGTAAATCAGCGGCCCAGAAGTTTACTGCGCATACCTCTTGAAGAAGCTGTCCGGCTTCCATTCGGGACGGTGGTCGTCATCAGCAACACTGATCAGCAGCCGGCGGATCATCTCTTCATACTTCGCCTCGGTACCGAGGTTTACAGGCTGGTCCACGTCATCGGAAGGCGCATGATAATGCGTGTGCCTCCATTCGCGCAGAGTGGCCGCCTCCGCAGACTCCTTAACAGCACCCACGTCAATCATCAACGACGGAATTCCGTGGCGGATGAAGTTGTACTGATCGCTCCGAATGAAGATGTTGCGCTGCGGCTCGGGATCGGGCTGCACCGGAACGCCGACCGATTGTGCGGCTTGTTTGACCCGGTCTCCTAAATCCGATTCGGCTAGACCGTAAACCGTGAACACCTTCAGCGGAATAATCGGCAGGTACATATCAACATTGATGTCCGCGACCATCGAGTTTGTCGGTACCGTCGGATGCGCAGCAAAATATTTCGATCCCAGCAATCCCTTCTCTTCACCCGTGACCAGAACAAACAGCACGGAGCGGCGCAGCTTGGCCGGATCTGTGCGCAAGCTCGCTGCCATGTCCAATAGCAGTGCACTGCCGGAGCCGTTGTCCATGGCGCCGTTGTAGATGCGATCGCCGTTCACAGGTTCGGCGATACCGAGGTGATCGAGATGCGCAGAAAGCACTACATATTCGTCTTTTAGTGTGGGATCGCTTCCAGCGAGTTTGCCAACCAGATTCGCTGACTTCACCTTCTTTGCCTCAACTTTGGTCTTGGCTTCGAGCGAAACCGTGAGCGGAAACCGGGGCAACGGCTTGTGCTCCTTCGCAAGCTGCGCAATTTCGGTGAACGTGTGCCCTGACCCGACAAAAAATTGTTCGGCATGAGCCGGGTTGGCATAGACACTCAGTTGCTCACCTTCGGTTTCATTGAATTCCGGATAGTCAAGGTCCATCGCAGGATGATTGCGGTTGAGCGCAATGCGTTCCCAGGGAATTTCGACCAGCGCCGGATTCATGATCGTGATCATGCCAATGGCACCGACGCTTTGCAGGGTCTTCCATCGTTCTGCCAAGGTTTGATAATGAGACGCGACGGCGCCCGAAACCCCGGCGGGCGAGCCGGAGATGGTCACGACCAGCTTG
>QHZW01000442.1 GCA_003224815.1 Acidobacteriota bacterium
TTCGTTTGCAGCCTACATCACATACAGCGACGGTTCGTTGAGTTCGTCACCCATCAACGAAGTGCAGTGGTCCGACACTGACTATTCGTGGGTTTCTCTGAATGGAAATGTCGCGACTTGCACGCAACCAGCTCCGCTAGCTGGGCTGCAATTATCGACGGTGACCTCCACAACTCAAGTGAATGGGAGCACCTATACGGGCACTTCCGGCCTGTACTGCCTTTGATGTCCTGAATACTGGTCTTTTAGGCCACTTGTTTATCCCAGAGTTCCGGGTACTATTCCACACACGGCAGCGGACGGGGCTGTCTCTCGCGGCTCTCTTGGACCTCGAAACTCAATTTACAAGGAAATATCTATGAAGACTCGCAGCATTGCTGTCCTTCTCTTTTGCATAACGCTGGCGGCAACGGTTGGCGCACAGACTACCTCGGGCTTGACTCTTTACGACAACTTCAACCGGCAGTTCCTCAACCCAAACAAGTGGCAGCCTTCGAGCCCTTGCTTCACATGGACCGTACTCGAATGCGTCAGGGAAATTCAGAACGGGCAACTGCGCTTAGCGGTGCGTGGATACGGGGCAACCAACTCAAATACCGGCAATCAGTATGGGGAGTCAGAACTTCTCTTTACTAACCCTTCTCAGATTAGAAACATCGCCACACAGCTGACGGTTCGCCGCACGGGCGCTGCGAGTTGTCCGGCCAGCGCAGACTTTAACTCAGGTACGCAGGTGTTGGTCAAAGGAAGTTTTTTCAACAGCGGTAGTGGTAACCCGTCCGATGATGTACAGGGCTTTGTGCTACTCAACCGGCTTCCTACTGATCCGCAGGACGTTCTCTCGGTGATCGCTTTCCTGAACTGGCAGGGACAGTTTTTTGACAATGTATATCTAGGGACGGTCAAGGTAGGACAGAAAATCGCTGTACGGTTGACCTGGCACCAGAAAACTCACCAGTTTGTTGCGGCTTGGACTGACTTGGCAAGTGGGGCCGTTGCGCAAGCATCCATGCCTTACGCCATCTCGGATACGACGATTGCGGCTGCGCCGTTCAAATCATTGCAGGTAGCAGTTTTCACTCCAAATTGTATCGGTACACAGATGTTGGTGGACGACATGGAGGCGACCTTCGACAACGTCATGGTCGGGGGCAGTGAAGAATAATTACAGCTAACCTTCGCTAACACTCAGGGCTGCGCGACTGTGGCGTGAAGAAGCTGGTCAAGGACGAAGGCACATGTAACGGGCATGCGGGGCTGTTCAGTCCACGCTCGTTTCAGAGCGCTGGAAACCTGGAGCGAATGGAAGAGGAGATTAGATATGCGACTTAAAGCCGCCCGGCGCGGTTTTTCTATTTCTGTGGCGGTGGCAATTACTTTGATGCTGGCTGGCTGCATGGGCAAAACCAACATCCAGATCAGCCCACCCTCCTGCAGCACCAACTGTTCGCCGAATCCTGAATTTCTTTACGCCACCAGCGCTGATCATATTTCTGCGTTCAGTATTAACCCATCCACGGGTGCTTTGGGTACACCAGTGACAATGGCAGGACCGAACCAAGGCACCGGTATGGTTGCGAGCAACACGCTTGGTCATTTATATGTCTCCGATTTCTTGAACGATGCAGTAGATGGCTTCTCCGTCAATTCAAGCACAGGCGGACTCACCGCAATCGCGGGCTCTCCATTCTCCCTGGGAGGCACACCTCCGGGTGCGGGCGGTTTGTCTAGTTTTGTCTCCGCTGGCTCATATTTGTATGCTACCGATCTCAACGCCGGCACAGTCGCTGGCTTTGCCTACAACTCAGCCGGCGGGACGCTCACATCTGTTCCGGGCTCGCCTTTTTCAGCAGGAAACACACCAGTTCAAGCGGTGCAAGCGGGCTCCCAGGGCAAATTTCTGTACGTGAGCAACAACAATGATTCCGCTGGGGGAATTTCGGCCTATAACATCGATTTCAACACAGGGGCACTTACCCCAATCGCAGGCTCGCCATTTCCTACCGGCTCCGCCGGGTCCTTTCCCGGACCGTCGGCAATGGTGGTAAACAACAATTTTCTTTATGTCGCGCTTGCCGGCTCGGCCAACCCGAATAACAAGATCGTAGCGTTTGCGATCGATCCAACCACCGGCGTCCTTACCACGCTGCCCGGTTCCTCATTCGCAACTGGTAGTGACCCGCTATACATGGCGCTTGCGCCAGTGACGAGCGTTGGCTTTCAAGCTTTTCTTTTCACAGCTAATGTTCAGGACGGCACGATTTCCGCATTCACCGCAGATGACAATACCGGAATTTTAACTCCCGTAAACGGCTCTCCCTATGCTTCTGGAACTTCGATCGGGGGCGTGACAGTAGCTCCGTACACGACCGGTAACGGAACCTTTTTTCTTTACGCATCGGATCCCCAGGCTAAGGCCGTCAGAGCGTACACGATCGACGGCAATACGGGAGCGCTCTCTGCTATGGCTGGTTCTCCATTCCAAGCGGGGATCTCCCCAGCACTTCTTACGGTCGTGGTCCCGTGATGGATCGCATGAGGACCTCACAACCACGCGGAGTGCGAGGATAAGCGTGCTTCTGCGAGTGCATTCTCGGCCGCAGATAATTTTGTTGCACGCGATCGCATGCCCGCTTGCGGCGGCATTCATTCTGGTAAGCAGTGGATGTGTGATTGTTCCAGTACGCCTGCCGACCCAAACAAAGGACATTTCGGGAAACGTACAAAATCTGGATTTCACATTCCTCAAGGCTGGCTCAACCGCAAGGGATGAGGTAGCGAAGAAGCTGACTCCAATCGACACTCACACCAGCCAAGCGGACTTCTTTTGGGGAAGATGGGAAAGTTCAAAATGGGCGGTTGGAGGATTCGCGGGCTTGGGATACGGGGCGGTTGCCGGCGGTGGACGCGTGTGGGGCGCCCGTAACATTTTCGTTAGCATTGATCAAAATGGTATCGTCAGCAAC
>QHZW01000443.1 GCA_003224815.1 Acidobacteriota bacterium
CATCTGTTGTGCTGTTGCCAGCCATAACCAGGTCTCCGGCCGCTGCGGATTTGCACTTACCGCTGCACGCAGATGAGGCAAAGCCGCAGTGCCGTCACCCAGCCTGCAATAATCCACGCCCAGAAAAAAATTGGCGCCTGTCAGGCCAGGCTTGATCTTAAGCGCCCGGCGGAACTCAGTCATCGCGTCCCCAACACGGTTCTGCAGCTGATAAACCAGACCCAAGTTCATGTGCGCTTCCGCGAATTCCGGCGCAACAGCAAGAACTTCGTGGTATTCACGCTCGGCGGTGGGGTAGTCGTTCTGGCGCTGTGCCTGTTGGGCGGCACTAAAATGCGCGTTGACTGACTTACTTGCTGGCATCGCCGGCGTCTGTCCACCCAGGAACTGAGAAGCGCTGGCGAGCAAGATGAGAAACCATTGAACGGTGCCGATCGCGGACCGCGTAAGCTCGATCGAAAACTGCTTCATAAACGCTGAATGGTGATAATAACGCTAAACGAGCCACTTGCGTCTCTTACGATCGGCGTGTAAAACTCGCGCGTGCAAAGTCACTCAGGATTTGCGCAGTCATTTCGAATAATCAGGGTCCATCTCAGGCGATCGCAATCCCGCCATTTCCAACGCCCTCAAGACGAATGCGTTCCACGCAAACACGCGGTGGTAGCCGAAAAATGGGTGATTCCGGTCCGTAGCAAGATATTCCTGGCTGGTGGGAAAGTCAGGAGAGAGATTGATTTCGGCCCAGAGTCGGTTTTCGATGGCCTGGTCGGCTTTCGTCCAGCCATGCAGCTTTCCTGTGATGTAGCCGCATATCTCGATTCGCATCCAGCTCCCACCGTTGTAGTAGATCCCATCCATATTGTGATCAGCGTAGTGAGCAGCATGCTCTTTGCTGATCATCGGATGCCACGTTTCCGTGAAGTAATCCCAACCTCTGCCTTCCTTTGTCAGGCCGATAAAGATCGGCCGCACCGTGCCTCCCGCTGCCGGATGCGGAGCACCCTTGTGAGGCAGCAGGACAGGAATGCGTTCCAGATGCCTGAGCACCATCTCATCAGTCAGGATCTTGCGCCCAAACAGCCATAGAGACAGAAACTCGGGAAAGATCTCAGCGAAACCGATTGCATCCCTAATATTGCGGGCAGGCAAGAGGAATTTCAGCTCGGGATCGTAATACGATTTGTAAATCCTCTCGGCTTGCTCGATGTAATCGTCTGGAATCTGATCACTCACTCCAGGAATTTCCAGCGCCTTAATTACGCGCAGCGTTACTGCGAGTATTCCCTGGTTTTCGCACAGATCTATCGTCCCTTCTGGATAGGAGATCACATCGAGCTGACCCATCACGAACTGTGCCCAGCAAGTCCCGTTATGATTCCGGTCGTAGGTTCGCAGACAATATTCAGCGGCCTTTCGGATTTTGGCCGTGGGCAAAGTTGTCCCAAAGCGTTTGCGATTCTGAAGCGCCCACATGAGCCACAACGGGGTGGAGTCGTTCGACTTGCGCTCCAGATTGGCCATATAAGGCTCAATCAATGTATTGATTGCGCCGTCTTCACCCTGGTTCGCCGCCCACAGGTCGAAAACTCGTTCGTTTAGCTCGCGCTTGTGCACGCCGTTGAGTGCATAGAAACTGTCACGCATGTACATTTCGCCAGCCGCTGAATACCATATGCTCGGCGCCACGATGGGTTCCGGTTTTGCCGCGCTTGACCAGCAGAGCATCATCAGGTCAGAGTACAGCGCCTTCTCCGCGTCCCTTCCCTTGAAGCCGAGACCGTCCGCAAGATAGCGTTGGCTAGCGAGGCGATAACCGCGCAGTGTGTCGGGAACGCCTTCGTCCACAAAGATGAAAGAAGTCTTTATGTCAGCTTGACCCATCGGCAGGCAGTGATAGGGTTCCGAGTGTGTCGCCACGCGGTAAAGCCCCAGATCCCGCAGCTCAATTTTTAGTTGCTCTCTTGAGCTTTGTGTCGTGGTTGCCTGCTCGGATTCCGCATTCGAAATGAGCAACGCGGCCCGCTCACCTCGGAGAGACGGGAAGCATACCTCAGTATGAAACTCTGACCATTCGTTAGGTGATTTGGGAATGCGATCGTTATAGAGCGTAATGTTGTCAAGTGGGCGAAGCTCCTCGTCGACGTCGCAGACTTGGAAGGAGAAGGCTTCAGACGAACGATACTTGAAAAAAAAGGAGTAAACCTCAGCATCTTTCGCGGCAAATGGAATGATCGCCTTGGCATCGGAGCCACGGATTGACAAGCTTATGGTTGCATCTTGTTCTTGGGCGCAGAAGTCGCCCGTTTTGTGCCAGCCCGCAACTCCGGGCAATGCTATGTGGGTGCTCGGGTTCTGTTCTTCGAATACAAGGGCTTCGCCGAACGTCTGCTTTAGGAAGAAACGATGCTGTCCGCGATCCGAGTTGCGGCACGCATAATAAAGGTTAGGGTCGGGAATGTGGTGGGGCGCTGGTTTCACGGGTTTTGCGTCGCGTCGAATAATACGGCTCCATTGATTGCGGTAACCCGAGTCGGTGAGCAATCCGACCGTGACTCCTTTCATGGTTCGAAATCCTGCCGCAGGAAAGTATTCGCGCAGGGCGCCGCCCTTGCAGTTGGCCTGATCGAAGCTCCAGAAAGATGCGGGGGCATCCAGCGGCTGCAGCCAATTACTCACCTGAAAGAACATCTGGTCAAGATCAACTTGGCGTAGCCGGATTTGCTTGCGGATGACGCGCGGTGCAGCCACCCGATACTCAACCTCGGCGAAAATCTTGGCATTGAGGTTGGGGAGCTTGCACTTCCCCTGAAGCAGCAGATGATCGGGACCGCCCGCGTAGGATGTTGCTCGCCAGTTTTCTATGCGATCTTCCACGCTGCGATCGGAATTCTGGAATACAGCG
>QHZW01000118.1 GCA_003224815.1 Acidobacteriota bacterium
TCGAGCTTTGCAATCGGGCGACAGTCTCCCAATAGGCAAACATCACGCCAAAGACGCTCGCAAGCTTTCTTCAGCAACTGCTGCCTTGTTGCGGAGACGCGAAGGCATGATCTTGGTGACTCCTTCGCTCCAGTCAGACTGGTTCGATCACGAAGCAACCAGACAATTCTATGAACAGCCATTCACCGTGACGAGCCAATCGAATCGGTCAGGTCTGCGCCTTTCGGGTCAGCCACTCGCCGCCAACCGAAGTGACGAACTCGTAACCGAGGGAATTCCACTCGGGGCCATTCAAGTCCCACCCGATGGTCTTCCGATTATTCTTTTCGTCGATCAGCAGACCACCGGTGGTTATCCGAAAATAGCCAATGTTATTGCGAGTCATTTTCCGCGAATCGGGCAGCTGCGGCCAGGCGATGAAGTGCGGTTCAAGCTCACAAGTATTGTCGAAGCAGCTGAGAGGCTACGAAATCAGGAGGACGTTTTGCGTGAAGCGTTCGCGCAATGATCGTGGAATGATGGTGCAGCGCTTTGCACCGCTTTAGGGCTGCCGCTACATGAGCATTCTCACAATTGACCTGAACGCCGATCTCGGAGAGTCGCCTGAACGTCTCGCCGATGGCAGCGATGCGGACCTGATGCGTCACATCACCTCTGCAAACGTTGCATGCGGCGGCCACGCCGGCGATATGAGCACGATGCAACAGACCCTCGAACTTGCGCGTAAGAACAACGTTGCTATCGGCGCTCACCCCAGTTATCCCGATCGGGTCGGCTTTGGACGCACCGCCCTCGATATTCCAATCGCCGAGCTTGAACGCTCAATTTCCGACCAGATCAATGAACTGGTTGCGATTGCGCGGCATTTGGAAATGCCCGTCGCTCACGTTAAGCCCCACGGCGCTCTGTACCATGCTTGCAACCACGATGCAGAGGTCGCGCGAGCATTGTGCCGCGCGGTGCTCGGCATTGATTCGCGCATGATCGTTGTGGGACAGGCTGGCGCGCCATGTCTGGAAATCTATAGGCAGGCGGGACTGCCGACAGCGGCGGAAGCGTTCGCGGACCGGGCCTACGAAGCCGACGGGAGCTTGCGTGATCGCAAGCTGGCAGGGGCCTTGCTCGAATCACCCGAAGATGCAGCCGCCCAGGCAACGGCCATCGCACTCAACAAAAGCGTAATCACGGTTGCGGGTTCCCAACTCCCGATTTCTGCTGAAACGCTCTGCCTTCACTCAGATACGCCGAACGCGGCATTGCTCGCCGGGGCTATCAGAGAGCGCCTCACCGCGGCAGGGGTCTCGGTCCGAGCATTCGGCGGATAGTCCAATCACCCATACACGGCAATAAATCCGAACGCAGCAATGCTGAATCTAATGGTACATGCGCCTTCGTAGAAGACTAATTTTCTTCATCGCAACCATTCAGTCCATTCTGTTCTTGGGTCATTTCTTCCTGTATGAAACCTGGGCATTTTCGCCCGGCCTGACCAGTTCTCACGGTTCGCTCGAGCTCAAGACGGCTACTGGAATTCTTTCGGTAAGCTTTGTTACCGCTTCCCTGCTGGCATTTCGTTACACCAATGCTTTTGTTCGCGCTTTTTACAGGGCTGCTGCGGTTTGGCTGGGGCTTTTGTCTTTCCTGTTTATAGGAGCGATTGGCTCGTGGATCGTCTTCGGGCTGGCACATATGTCCGGAATTAACCTGAATTTTCATCAAACAGTGGAGGCGTTGTTCGCGTTTTCAGCGGTAATCGGGCTTTCCGGCGTTTTCAACGCAAGCTGGACTCGGGTTACGCGGGCAACAGTGCGCCTCGCCAATTTGCCGGCACAGTGGAGCGGGCGCCGGGCCGCGCTCATCAGTGACGTCCATCTGGGACACGTGCGCAACGGCGGTTTCCTGCGGCGCGTGATTGCGAAGATTCTTAGAGAACAGCCGGATGTAATCTTCATCGCCGGGGATCTGTATGACGGGACAGCTATCGACGCAGGCCGGTCAGCCGAGCCACTCAGCAGGCTGACCGCTCCCGGCGGCGTTTATTTCGTCGCAGGAAACCATGAGCAATTTGGCGATGACAGCAAATACCTGAAGGCGATCCAAGCCGCCGGAGTTCGCGTACTCAGTAACGAAAAAGTGGAGGTGGATGGGTTGCAGATTGTGGGCATTCCCTATCGAAACGCGACTCAAGGTGGACATTTGGCCTCTGCCTTGCGCAGCGTGCAACTTGATCGCGATCGCGCGAGCATTCTTCTGACGCACGCACCTGACTATCCAGAAATTGCGGAAGCTGCCGGTGTGTCTCTTCAGTTATCCGGCCACACACATCTCGGTCAGTTCATCCCATGGAGCTGGATGGCACGCCGCATCTACCGGCAGTTTGTCTATGGCCTAAGCCGCATCGGAAAAATGCAGGTCTTTACCTCCAGCGGCGCTGGAACCTGGGGCCCGCCGCTCCGTCTCGGCTCAAATCCGGAAATTGTCGTTCTTCAATTCGAGTAATCGCTCATTCCTTAGCAACACCCGATTTGAGTACGAGTCGTGTGTTCTTGCTTGTTCTTTAGTGATAAGTTAAATGGTTTCTATTGGAGAAACCATGAAGACACTGCTGCTGGTTATATTGTCACTTTCAATTTCCCTTCCATCATTTGCGAAGATGAGCACTGACGCGAAAACCCGCAACAGCTCCAATTGGAACCAACTAGTGGACAGCTTTTTTGATGACTTCTATACCTTGAATCCGACGCAAGCCACTGCAGCTGGATTCCATCAGCACGACTCAGAACTCGAAGATTACTCGCGCAAAGGTATCGAAAATCAGATCGCGCTCGCGAACAAATACCTGACTCGCCTTGACGCGTTCGATACCAAGTCGTTGTCCTCTGAGGAACGCCAAGACTATCAACTCCTCGTAAACGATCTCAAAGCCGCTCTTCTCGAATTGCAGAACATACGTCGGTGGGAAAAGAACCCGGACCACTACTCCAGCGGCCTGACACAAAGCGCTTTTGTAATCATGTCGCGGAAATTTGCACCGCCAGAACAGCGATTGCGATCATTGATCGATCGCGAGAACAAAATGCCCGCATTCCTGGCAGCGGGAAAGGAGAACCTTAAGAACCCACCTCATATCTATACAGAAGTCGCAATCCAGCAGCTACCCGGCATTGTGGGGTTTTTCCAGAAGGATGTACCGGAGGCATTTACCGACGTCAAAGACCAGAAATTGCTTGCTGAATTTCACAACAGCAACGCCGCGGTAATCGCCGCGCTCCACGATTACGAAAAGTTCTTAAAGCAAACGCTCCTGCCTGTTTCAAACGGCGACTTCCGCATTGGCACCGAAAATTATCAGAAGAAGCTTCTATACGACGAGATGGTGGATATCCCCATTGATCGCCTGTTGCAGATCGGTTATGACGATCTGCACCGCAACCAGGAAGTATTCAAGCGCGTTGCCGCGCAGGTTGACCCAAAGAAAAGTGCGGAGCAAGTCCGGGAGGAACTTCAGGCCGACCATCCACAGCCCGATCAACTGCTTCAAACGTTCAAGGATGATTTAAACGGCATCCGGCAGTTCATCATGGACAAACACATCGTAACCATTCCTTCTCCCGTGCCTCCCATCGTAGAAGAAACGCCGCCTTTCGCCCGCGCCCTGACCTTTGCGTCCATGGACACGCCCGGGCCATACGAAAAAGTTGCAAAGGAAGCTTTTTTCAACGTCACCTTGCCTGAAAAAGATTGGACCAAAGAGAGGACCGAATCGTTTATGGGGCAGTTCAACCGTTCGACAATGATCTCGGTTGCAGTGCATGAAGTTTATCCCGGCCACTATGTCCAATTTCTGTGGGTCCCCGCTGCTCCTTCGAAAATCCGCAAGCTGCTCGGGTGCGGCTCAAACGCTGAGGGCTGGGCGCATTACACGGAGCAGATGATGCTCGATGAAGGCTATGGCAACGGGGATCTGAAACTCCGCCTCGGACAGATACAAGATGCGCTCCTGCGCGACGCGCGTTACATCGTTGGAATCTCCATGCACACCGGCAAAATGAGTTTCGATGAAGCCATTCAGTTCTTCCAAAAAGAAGGTTATCAGCCGCAGTCAGTGGCCGAGGTCGAGACAAAACGCGGTACCAGCGATCCCACCTATCTTGTTTATACGCTGGGCAAGCTGGAAATCACGAAGCTCCGCGATGATTACAGACAAAAGATGGGAAACTCCTTCAGCCTGCAGGAATTCCACGACGCATTTCTGAAGCAAGGATTCCCGCCTGTCAAGATCGTGCGCGAAACCCTCCTAGGAGACGGCAGCCCGACACTCTAAACGCCGCCATTGACTACTCGGTATTCCACCCTTTCACTTCAACGAAGGGTGCAGCAGACCCGAGCTCGGCTGCGCGATAGCTTGCTGTGATCTCGCGCTTCTCTCCCGGCAACAGTGAAATGTAATTGTCCTGCCAGAGCACCGGCAGGATTTCATCTCCGCCTTTTCCTTTATCAACCTTCAAACGGACAAAGAACGCCAGGCTCTTTGTCGGATTTTCGACCATAATACGCGTGACTTCGTCTTCGCCTTTCTTCTCGTTTCGCACCGACACGTTCAAGTTGACCTTTGGCAATTGACCAAGCGCCGTGAAGTCGGCGTACGAGATCGTCGGCGTGGTGTACCAGTTCGACTTCGCCCAGTCCAGAGTTTCGGGTTTGGTTGAAAGCCAGTAGAAATTCTCTCCAACCAGCTTTCCACTCTCGTCCGAGACTCGCAATGCAACGAAATACGTCGGGCTGAGGCCATCGATTTCTGGAAGAGTAATGACCTTTGCCACTCCATCTCCGGGCACATCAATGGTGCTCTCGTTCGAGAACTTCTCGCTCATGTCGAGATTCAGGACTCTTGTGCTCACGCGCAGTCCCTTGCCGTCTCTGTATTGGCTATTCACGATTGAGATCGACCGGTCGTCGTATCCATAGACGGGATCGATTTGCTGCAGCGCGGTCTTGGCTCCGAAGTAGCCTCCGCCTGGGCGCAAATAATAATCATACAAATGCCATATCATCGATGGCCAACCATTGTTCAGCATCCACTGAATCACGCCCCCGGAGGTGTACTTATTGCGGCTGTAGGCCTCGAACATTGCGCGAATGCCTTCATAAGCCTGAAGCTGTGCCTTCGTCGTGTAGTCATCGAGGTCTTTTGCCGTCCCATAGCGCGCATCCAGCGCATCGGTGAAGACATGTATGTTTGAGAACTCTCCGCCGCCTGCGTGAAAGTTCCACCAATCATCAATCGGCCACCAATGCTCTTTCGGCAACATCATCTTCACGCTTTCAATGGGAGGCACGGCCGGCCCGGGGCTGGTCTCGGTATTGAAACCGTAGCCGCCGCCGCAGCCGCCGGGGTTGCATTCCTGAGGATGATTCGCGCCTAGCGAGTCCTCCATCCAATACCCTGGCGCGACATATTCATAAGGCCCGCTCATCTTTACACCGCTGTTTCCACTGACCGTGGTCGGCTTTCCTGTCGCAGATGAAATCACGGGATTAGGCCACTGCAGTTCCTGCTCTGCCCGTAAATATGTCTGCTCCACTTCCGCTGGAGGTGGATTGTCGCTGCCATTCAGCCAGACCAGCAGGCTGGGATGGCTGCGCAATCGGTAGATCTGATCCCGCAACGATTGCTCCGCAATCTTGAAATTCTCCGGCTGCCAAGTTGACCAGTGCTCCCATGCATCGCAGCAGCACCAGCCGGCCATGACCAGAATTCCGCGCTCGTCCGCGAGATCGAAGAACTCCTTCGTCTCCAGCTTGCCTTCCAATCGAATCGTGTTCAGTCCCATGTCCTGGACGTAATTGAATTCATCGCGCAGGCGTTTGGAGTTTTCGCGCAGCATCATGTCAGGCCCCCATCCGCCGCCCCGAACCAGGATGTGTTTGCCGTTGATGGAAAACATCCGTTTGCCGTTGTCGTTCAGCTGCGACGTGACCTCGCGGATTCCGAAACTGGTTTTAGCAGCATCGGAGATATGGCCATCGCTTTCGAAAGACATGCTCAGCTTGTAAAGCTCGGGCTTACCCATCTGTGCGGGCCACCACAGCCGTGGATTATCGAAATTCAATTGCTGAACGTTTGCAGGATCAAAGCTAATATCCTTCGATTGATTAGGCCCGAGCTCCACTTCCTGCGAGAACTCTGCTTGTTCGATGCGTCCCTTCAAAACGCCCTTGATTGACTGATTCGAGGCGTTCTTCAACAGAGTAGTCACAGTAAGGTGAGCTTTGCCGTCCGAATCAAGTTTCGAAAGCACGGCAGGATAGCGCACCGCGACGGGTCCGCTGGTCCTGATCTCAACTCCGCGAAACAATCCCATATTCTTGTCTGGCGGCGACGGATACCAATCCACAAACGTGATCGCCAAGCTGTCTTCTTTGGGAGAAAAGACTTGGACGGCGAGCACGTTCGTTCTTCCAGGGAGAGCAGCATCGGTCACGTTGAATTCATACGTTCGCCATGCGCCGGCCACATCGTCGTAACCGGCGATTTGTTTCCCGTTGAGAAAAATGTTGGCGCGATAATTTATGCCGCCGAAACTCAGCCAGATAGTCTTGCCGCGATAACTCTCAGGCAAAGTGAAGGTCTTGCGATACCACCACGGCACCATGAATGGACTGTCTTGCCGCATCTCCAGTTCGGAAAAATTCTTCCCGATCGGATAAGTCACCCCCGGAAATCCACGCAAATTCATGCCGAACATCGGGTCGGGATAGACTTTCTGTTTCACCAGAGCCCCGACTACTGTCGTCGGCACGCTCACCGTGTACCAGCCTGTCGGCGCAAATTCCGGCGTGGAAATGAGTTCTCCTTTTTGCTCCACTTTGCAGGAATTCTGCAGAGACCATCCGTCCCGCAGTTGCAGGACATCTGGAAGCGAGTGGGTTCTGACACTCTCACTCGTCTGCGCTATACCCACACTTGGTAGAAAAAATACGAAAAACAGAGCTGCTGTCCAGCGATGCATAGCATGTCCTCATGACAGTGTGGTCTGGCAATAATTTTGCTGTCTCCGCGACGGCTCTTGTTGTAAGAGGCCGATCTTCAATCCTTTACAGACGATTCGATTGGGTTCCGATCAAATCGTCACCGAGCGCGGAAACCAAGCCTACGCAGAAATTATTTCTTTGTAAACTGCTGCTGAGATTTTTCTCCATCTAAGGCCTTGAATTAGGAAACTCGTTCTGCTAGAAAAGGTTTCTGTACCGCTTGGACCACAAATCGGCGGGATAGAACAAGAGTGCAGTTTTATTATTTATTAAGTGACCCCTCGCTAAATCCGGCGCCAACGGAACTCCCCGAAGCAGTTCCGCCGGTGTAAGACTTCGAACCTCCTAACCCTCTGTGGAGTTTCGGATGTGGTTGTCGAGAACTTTTGAGCACAGCGAGATCTCATCTCGTTTCACGCTTTCGTCTCCGTACAATTGCGCGCCGTTCGCAGTGACTGCTTCTCCACCTATTTGTTCATTCAATAAATTGCCTACTTCAATTACCGCCGGAGGAAGATATGGCGACGAATCTCGTCCAAATTGAAAGCGATTCTGAAATCAAGCAGCGTCTGGAAGCCGAGCGTGCGCGCCTGCGCAAGATTGCTGGCCTCGATGAGCCCAAACATTTCCATCGTCCCGTAGAGCGGGCGTTTACCGCGGACCAGCGACCGCATACGACAATCTTGTTTGGCGGCTTCACCTGGAAGCACGAGGATCTGATTCGTGCGGTCTTCCAGGGCTGCGGCTACACGTGCGAAAAGCTCCCGGTGCCGAATGTTGCCGCTTTTCAGACCGGCAAGGAATATGGCAACAACGGCCAGTGCAATCCGACGTATTTCACCGTCGGAAACCTGGTGCAGTATCTCCAATTCCTGGAGAAGGAAGGCATTCCGCGCGAGAAGATCCTCGACGACTATGTCTTCTTCACCGCTGGTTCATGCGGCCCCTGCCGTTTCGGAATGTACGAAGCCGAATATCGATTCGCGCTGAAAAACGCCGGCTTCGATGGCTTCCGTGTGCTGCTGTTCAAGGACAGCGATGGAATCAAAGCTGCTTCTGGCGAGCCCGGATTGAAGTTTACTGTTGATTTCGGTTTTGGAATGCTGAACGCCATGCACCTGGGCGACGTGATCAACGATCTCATCTACCAGATTCGTCCCTACGAGGTAACTCCGGGCGAAACCGACCGCGTCTTCCGCGAGATGGTCGATGGCTTATGCGAGGACTTGCGAAATCGCAAAGCTTTCGAAATCGAGCAAAGCGCGCCCGAGTGGCTGAAGCCGAAGGTAAAGAGCAACAAGATTCTTCGCAATACGTTCAACGTGTTTGGCAAGTGGCACGAGCACATGTGGGGCAAGGACTATCTCAATGCTCTTGCAAATGCCCGCGAACGAATCAACTCGATTGAAGTGGACCGCACGCGCGTGAAGCCAACTGTGAAAATCACCGGCGAGTTCTGGGCACAGATCACCGAGGGCGATGGCAACTTCCACATGTTCGACTTCCTCGAGCGTGAGGGATCTCAAGTACTGGTTGAGCCAATCGCGACTTGGGTCGCATATCTCATGTACCAGGCAAAGACCCATGCGAAAGTAAAGTGGCCAGTGAATCAGCCGTACAAGAATCCGGCCTGGTACGAGGTCAAGAAGCAGTTTGCTAACTACATTGGCTTGCGGAAGAAGCTGTGGGGAATCGGCGCCGGCCAGAAGATGTGGAATTTCTTCTACCACCGCACTGCCGAGAAAATGGGCGGAATCACCCACCACCTTGCTCCGCAGGAAGAACTTGCAGCGCTGGCGAATCCCTTCTACAACCAACTGGCGCGCGGCGGAGAAGGACACCTTGAAGTGGGCAAGAACGTTTATTACACGATTCACAAACTTGCGCACATGGTGCTGGCGCTGAAACCGTTCGGGTGCATGCCATCGTCGCAATCGGATGGAGTTCAGTCGGCGGTAATCAATAAATTCAAAGACATGATCTTCCTGCCGATTGAAACTTCCGGCGAGGGCGAGGTCAACGCTCACAGCCGGGTGCAGATGGCCCTTGGAGAGGCCAAAGTCAAAGCCAAAGCCGAATTCGAGCAGTGCCTGAAGTCGACCGGCAAGAGCATGGCGGAAATTCGCGAGTACATCAATGACCATCCGGAGCTGAAACGGCCGTTCTATCACGTGCCGCACCGCGAAGGTATTGCCGGAACTGCAGCACAGTTCATCTTGCACGTGAGCGATCGCATCGACAAAGACACGCGCTCCTGGAAGAAGTCGCGTGTGCGGGTGAATGAAGCAGTTCCCGCGACTGAGGACTTAATGCACGACCACAAAGGTCCAGCGCTGATTCAAATCTCCGGACTCGAGCCCAAACCGAGCATCCCAAAGCCCGCGCAGAAGCCACACGATCACGTCACCAGCTTTTTCGTTGGCCTCGACGTCGGTTCAACCACGGTGAAAGCCATCGTGGTTGACGCGGCGACAGATCAGATCTTGTGGCAGGATTACCAGCGGCACGAGACCAAGCAGCCAGAGAAGACGCTGGAATTTTTGAAGCGTATCGAGGCTGAAACGGGCGTGAACAGTCATAACACTCGTATGTTCCTCACCGGCTCGGGCGGCGGCGGAATTGCGGAACAGATCGGCGCCAAGTTCGTGCAGGAAGTGACTGCCGTTTCGCTCGCGGTCGAAAAGCTTCATCCCGAAGTGTATTCAGTCATCGAGCTCGGCGGGCAGGACGCCAAGATCATTGTCTTCAAAGACGACGCAGAGACTGGCCGCAAGAAAAAAATTCCTTCCATGAACGACAAGTGCGCCGGAGGCACGGGCGCAGTCATCGATAAGATCAACGCCAAATTGAAGATTCCCACTGTGCAACTCGGGGAGCAGGGCTACCACGGAATCAAGCTGCACAAGGTTGCTGGCAAGTGCGGCGTCTTCGCCGAGACCGATATCAACAGCCTGCAGAAAGTGGGCACGCCGCCCGACGAACTGATGGCTTCGCTATTTGAAGCTATTGTTTTGCAAAAT
>QHZW01000444.1 GCA_003224815.1 Acidobacteriota bacterium
TGAGCGACAGCCTCGTTGTAGAGGGAAAGGTATCCACTCACCATACGGTTAATCGAGAAGTTTCCCTCAACGTATCTTCAGATTGCGGCGGGGTCGAAGTTCAACTCTCGAACTCTCTTGGCCATGTCTCTAACCGATCTGCAGATGTAACCTGAGATTCCGTCCTGCACAATTTCTGGGACAGAGCCTCCGGGCATGGATAGAACCGGCGTACCGCAAGCCATCGCCTCGACCATCACCAAGCCAAAAGGTTCGTTCCATCGAATTGGGAATAGCATTGCCATGGAGTTTCCCAAGAGCTCGTTCTTGGCTTCGAGATCGGCTGGACCGATATACTCGACAAGGCTGACGTCGATCTCAGGTTTAATTTTCCTTTCGAAATACTCACGGTTGACGGGTTGAACCTCACCTGCGATTTTCAGGGGAATTCCGGTGCGCCTAGTGACATCAATCGCTAAGTGAGTGCCTTTGATCGGCGCTATGCGCCCGATAAAGCTCAGATACTGCTGTTTTTTCTCAACCAGCCGATATCGGCTCAGATCAATGCCGTGATGGATGGTGCGCATATTCGGCATAGTCTCCTGTTTGCACTGAGCATCGCTGATGGAAACGTAATGAACGTCGGGATAAAAGCTGTAAAGTTCACTCAGCGCTGCCTCATGCGGGCCGTGCAGAGTTAGCACAACGGGCTGTTTTGCAAAGCGTGACACCGTGACGGCGGGAGCAGATTGCACATGAATGATGTCGCATTCTCTGGCTGCATCGTGAACAGCCCAGCTCTCATGATTCAGTTCCCGAAGCCAAGCGTTCTCTGCGATCTTGATGGGCCATTCTGAGCGTGGATAGATGGAACGAAGTTCCGTCTGAACCGTTGATTCGCCATTGGCGTAAACAATTACCTGTACGCCTTCTCTGCTAAGACCCTCCGCTAGATGCGCTACGAACAGCTCCGTGCCGCCATAGTCCGCAGGAGGCACAGAAATAAATGGAGCCGCGATTAGCGCAACTTTCAACGATCAGACCTCGCTTTCCCAAGATCATCCACCGCCTGAGATGGATAAAGCCCGGATTGCGGTTGCTGCCGCAAGTCGGTTTGTCATTGTTAACGGATTGTGAGGGGTGATGCGTCGTACTTATGAGCGGGGCTTAGCTTGTTATTTGCAACTGATAGGCCGCTTTGTATGTAAATCACTGCTCAAGCTCATGCGCCGAGGCAACAGCACTCAACGCTCATTCGCGAACCCTGCAGGTTGCTCGTATGTGAGCAGATGCGTGGCAACGTGCGTGGCTCTCTTGAGGTAACCGTATCCTTGCGCTAATCCAGCCCTGGCCAGCTTTCGATTTATGTCTCTACCTTTGTTTCTTCACTTTTTGATTCCGCATCCAACTCACAACTCATACAAAGAAAGGTGAGGCAAATGTCAATCAAGAACTCTGTAATCTTGCATAGACGCGGTTTACTTATTGCACTTATTTTCTTCCCGCTTCTGTCAGTTCCGTCCGTCTCCCAAGAGAACACACAATCAGCGCAAGCTCAGAATGAGGGCACGATTGAAGGTACAGTCGCTTCAACAACTCGGCAAACCTTCGTCGTAAGAACGTCAGACAATCAGTTTTACCTATTTACGTTCAACCGATACACCGACAAACCGCAGTCGCTACCCCTCGGTACGCGCATTCGGGTCGAGTCACGGCCCGGCATGGAAACAGGTAGTCGCCTGGCGACCAGAGTTATAACCTTAGAAGCCGCACCAAAAGATCAGCAGCGCACGACTGGTGCCGATGCAGCGCCGATTCCAGAGTCGGTCCGCAATGTGGAGAGCAACATCAAAAGTGAAGCCCGCCGCTGGCGGCTCGGTGTGAGGGCCGGAGCTGCGTTCGATCCCGAACTCTTCATGTTTGGCGTGCACTCTCAAATGGGTCCCATTTTCAGCTCCCGCGTTTTCTTTCGCCCAAGCGCTGAGTTCGATTTCGGTGAAGTCACGGACCTTATAGCCTTAAACCTTGAAGGTATCTACCGCTTTCCGAGGTCGTCAGAGCGCAGGGATTGGTCGCCATACGTCGGTGCGGGACCTGCTCTCACCTTCATTCACCAGAATTTTCAGGCAGGCAGAAATATCGATTTCGGCAACTTCGATTTCGATGCCGGTCTTAATCTCTTGTTCGGACTGCAATCCCGGCGGGGGACATTTGTGGAGGCAAAGACGAGCTTGTGGTCGCGACCTGCCCCAGTTTTTCGATTGATAGTCGGCTACAATTTCTAATCCCGACTGCCCCGTGGATCTATCACCGTTCGATCTATCACCGTTCTCACCCCTCCACTCATGCCCTACTACTCGCCGTGTTTCCAAAGTGCCGCATGACACCTTGCTGCCCGTTCAGCCAATGACGTCATTCGCCCTGTGGTCAAATCGAGCAGGTCTTCACCCGAGCTCCACTGCGCCTTCTAGCGATCCCAAGGTCAAGCAAAAGCGAAGTGTCGCGTCCATGAAGAAGGCGGTAGAGGCGAAGTCCAAAACGTCATTCGTAATAAGAACGAAATCAAATAGGAGGTGCATGTTTCGAGTACGTGATGCTAAATCCTCCATCTAAAGTGGTGATCGTGGGACAGCGGGTTACGCCTCTGGACATTG
>QHZW01000119.1:0-11200 GCA_003224815.1 Acidobacteriota bacterium
TGGCTCAGTCCGGGACTAAAACAGTTTTGCCGCTCGGTCCCTGTGACAGATATCACAATAGACATTGATTGGGTCGGCAAGGTTGGGTCGTATCCGGGCATACCGATCTTTGATTCAGAGGCCACGTGGAGCCTTTGGCGCGACCGGCGCGATTTTATTTTTGATTTTTCCAGCGAGGCTATCAACCCGCATCCTTATAAGCGCCTCATCGTCAACCCAACGTTTACACGTGGCCAGTTGCTGCTGAGCGGTGAGGCTCTCGAAGCGCACTGGCCAATTTTCCCGCTCGAATATCCGGCTGACGAACTCCTGATCACGAACTATCTGACGGCGCACGGCTTGGGCGTCGAAGTACATGGTTGCGGTTTGATTGACTCCCAAACTGGGGGCCACCTGCTTCTCGGCCATTCTGGCGCGGGAAAGAGCACAACCGCGCGCCTTTGGCAGTCGCGCCGCGGTCCAGAAATTCTTAGTGACGATCGAATCATTCTGCGAATTGAGAACGGCGAATTGTGGATGCACGGAACGCCCTGGCATGGAGAGGGTTGGTTCGCCTCACCCGGCAAATCCCGCATCAACAGCATCTTCATCCTGCAGCACGGTGAGGACAATGAATTCACTGAATTGTCTCCATCGCGTGCCGTCGGCGAGCTGTTTGCCCGCTCTTTTCCCCCGTTTCACAGCTCGGCAGGACTGGAACGCACGATTGAGTTCCTCGATCGAGTAGTTGCGATTGCGCCTTGCTACGAATTTTCTTTTGTACCCGATGCTAGCGCCGTGGATGCAATTCTCGAGTTCAATCATGTCGCTGATTGTTGAACACCGGGTCGAGACTTCGGCCTTCGCGCACTTGGCGCAACAGCTGTCGGCTTCCGCGATTACATTTCGATTTCAGGCGAAGGGACGAAGTATGGTCCCGTTGATTCAGGATGGAGATGTTCTGCAGGTAGAACCTGTCGGCAAACGCAAGCTCAAAGTCGGCGACATCGTGCTGTTTCGAAAAGCTGGTGGGTTCAAGGCACACAGAATCTTGCAAAAAAAGGGTGAGGCGTTCATCACTCGCGGAGACGCAGGCATGCATACGGACGGCGAAGTCTCGAGGGGGCAGATCGTGGGCAGAGTGGTCTCTAAACAGTGCGTACGCACCGGGCAGGAGATTTCAGTTTCGAGCGTCGCTGCGCGCATGAGGTTCTTTCTGGCGGAAGTGCGAAGGCGAATGCCGATTCGCTCGATGCTCGTTCTCGCAGGCTTGTATTTTCTGACATGTCTCGGGCTGCGGGCGCAGGTCGTAGTTTCGGGCACTCCGACGACTGGGATCGCGCAGGTCACAGGCACTGGCGCAGTCACGTTTGCCACCATCTCCAATTACGTTGTTCCGGTCGGGACAAATCGTCTAATGATAGTAGGCGTTTCTATCAGTACCCAGGGAAACAATGCCTCCAGCTCTGTTTCGAGTATTACCTATGGGACTCAGTCCTTGACAAAGATTGCGGCTACA
Source organism: Acidobacteriota bacterium (assembly GCA_003224815.1). Taxonomy (GTDB): domain Bacteria; phylum Acidobacteriota; class Terriglobia; order Terriglobales; family Acidobacteriaceae; genus Gp1-AA145. The sequence goes on from QHZW01000119.1 coordinate 1,499, forward strand.
GTCCTGGAGACGGCTGCCAGACGGGTGGAAATGTGGCAACTGCTTGCGCCTAACGCCGTCACCGCGAACATCACGATCCAGGGGAATAAGACCGGCTCCAATAACAATAAATTAGGCGTGGTTGCAGGCGTTATCACCTTCACGGGTGTTGACCAGACCTCGCCCCTACGCTCATCGACGGCCGCTTCCGGGAGTTCCGCAAGTCCATCCGCTTCTGTTTCAAGTTCAGGCGCGGATTTTGTATTGGATACCTTATGCGTTGCGGGCACAGTGACGGTCACCAGTCCGGCTGGTCAGACCTCGCGATGGAATACCAAGTCCGGCAACACCGGGCAGGACGCGACGGGTGTTGCTTCGTCAAAAACTGGAACTTCGCCTACCGCCACGATCTCCGAAAACCTGAGCGGTAGCACTGCATGGACGATCGGCGTTATTTCCATTCGCGCCTTGGGGGCAGACCTTTCCATCACCAAGGTAGGGTCTCCTAATCCAGTCTTGCAGAACACGACGCTTACTTACACGCTTACCGTCACCAACAATGGCTTGCAGAACGCTCTAGGCGTGCTAGTTGTTGACAGCTTGCCGACTCAGGTCAGCTACGTATCGTCCAGTTGGGTTAATGGCAGCAATAGCGGCGGTTGTTCTCAGGTAGCTGGAACCGTTTCGTGCACAATCGGGGCGATGGCGAGTGGTGCAACGGCGACTGTGACCATTGTGACCACAGCTATCACGCCGTCGTTGGCGGTGAACACTGCTTTGGTAAGTCCAGTAGGTGTAACCGACCCCGATCTGACCAACAATACGGCGACGTTCGCCAGCACGATTGAATTCCCCAACTCTGTGCGGCTAAATTCGTTTACCGCGACATCAAGTTCCAGGGGAACGTTGCTTTCATGGAATAGCGGCGGGGAGTTACACAATCTCGGCTTCAACGTGTATCGCGATGTGAATGGCGAAAAAATAAGATTGAATTCTTCGCTGATCGCTGGCTCTGCATTGCTGATGCGGGACACGGTCGAACAGCACGCGGCCAAGACATATCGCTGGATAGACAATTCGCCAAACGCAGACGCGTCGTACTGGATCGAGGACGTTGACCTGAATGGGACGCGCACCTTGCACGGACCAATCTCGTCTGAGTCTTTGGCCGCAAATATCGCCGCAAATGCGAGTGCCGTCGCAATAGCACGTTCCGCGATGATTCAAGACTTGGCGACCCAGGCAAAACTCGCCTCGGGATCCGATGTTGCAATCACAGCATCCACGCCGCCGACCGCACGTGTTCGCCAGGTATTGGCCAATCCAAAGCCCAACGCGGTTTCTAAGGAATTCGGATTCAAGCTTGCCGCATCACCTGCGGTAAAAATCTACGTGGATCACGAAGATTGGTACCGGGTGACTCAGCCGCAGTTGGCTGCAGCAGGCTTTGGTGCCAATGTAAATCCAAAGTTCCTGCATCTCTATGCTGAGGGTATCGAGCAACCCATCAAAATTACGGGTGCGGAGCGATTCGGCTCGCAATCAGCGATTGAGTTTTATGGCACTGCAATCGATACGCCTTACTCCGGACAGCGCGTTTATTGGCTGACGGAGGGACGGGGACCCGGGCTGAGGATTGGGCATTCCGGCGATGCTGGCAGCGCCGGTCCGCAAGCACAAAGTTTCCTCCAAACAGTAGAGCTCAAGCCGCGCACAACTTACTTTGCCACACTGCTTCGCGAAGACATCGACGATTTCTTCGGCCCGTTGGTGTCTTCGGTGGCTGAATCGGAGACAGTGAGCATCGCGAACCTTGCTGCTGGCGAGGGAAAATTGGCAGTCACATTGCAGGGCGTCACTGATAGCCAAGCGCACACCGTCACAGTCGTGCTGAATGGGGCGACATTAGGCGAACTCAATTTCGCCAACCAGAATCAGGGCCGAGCCGAATTTCAAATTCCCAGTGGCGTGCTGACGAACGGTAGCAATACGATTACATTTGTCGCGCAACAAGGCGAAAACGACTTAAGTCTGGTGGACACGATCGACCTGAGCTTCCCGCACTCTTTCACGGCAGAGTCTGACATGCTCAAATTCACCGCTGGTGCTGGAGAATCGGTGAGCATTGGCGGATTTATACATCCGGCGCGACGTTTGATTGACGTCACCGATCCGCTCCACCCGCGCGAGGTCAGGCACGAGTTTCTATCCGAGAACGGCGGGTTTAGCTTAACGGCGACGATCCCGTGGACAACGCCCGGACTGCATACCCTATTTGCGCTTGCTGAATCGCAGTTTGCTGTTCCCACCGCGCTGGTTCTTCATCACCCAACAAATCTGCATTCTGCTCAGGCGGGAGGGGAATATTTGATTCTGACTGCACCTCAGTTCGCATCGCAGGCACAACCGCTCGCCTCGTTTCACCAAAGTGATGACAAGTCGGTCGCCGTCGTGAGCGTAGATGATGTTTACGACGAATTTAATTTCGGTGAACATACACCCTACGCAATCCGCGATTTTCTGACGACCGCGACCGATACGTGGAAGAACCATCAGAAATATCGCTTGCTGCTGGGAGACGCGTCTGTTGATCCGCGAGACTACTTGGGCCTCGGTTCGTTCGATTTTGTTCCCACCAAGATCATCGCAACTGCCGAGCTGATGACCGCCTCCGACGACTGGTTCTCGGATTTTGACAACAACGGCACGGCAAAGATCGCGACCGGGCGCCTTCCGGCCCGAAGCCCTGACGATGCACGAGGCATGGTTTCGAAGATATTGTCGTACGCTCAGGGCACACCTTCGGACTGGAACAGCCGCGCGTTGATGGTGGCAGACGCAGACGATCCGTCTATGAGCTTTGCGCAACAATCGCAGGCGGTGCAGCAGCTTCTTCCGCAAAACATTACCTCGACCGATGTGTTCGCTGGTATGCTGGGGACTGCGGCCGCAAGACAGACCCTTGTCGATGGCATCAATAACGGCCAACTGCTGGTTAACTACAACGGTCACGGATCGGTGGAAGTGTGGTCGAGCGGAGGGCTGTTCGACAGCACCCAAGCGGCGTCGCTGACCAATGGCAATAAGCTTCCGCTGTTTGTGATCATGAATTGCCTCAACGGGTTCTTTCATGATGTGTACACCCAGAGTATGGCGGAAGCGCTCATGCTTTCGCCTAAAGGAGGCGCGGTGGCGGTTTGGGCATCTTCAGGGCTGACCGCGCCTGATCCCCAGTTTGCGATGGATCGCACGCTGGCCAAGACGTTGTTTGCCGGCTCGAATGTCGCGTTGGGAGATGCAGTACTTGGCGCCAAGTCCAGTATTGCCGATCAGGATGTGAAGAAGACATTCATCTTGTTTGGCGATCCGGCGATGAAGTTACAAGTGCCGCAGGGCACCCCGGCAACGGTGTCGCCGACGCCAAAGCCCATAAGTGAGCCTCCGATCCCGGTTCGCCGAACGAACCCTAAATTCCCGGTTGGGATGAACAGGCCCGGTCTTCGACCGACTCCTTAACCGACCCTCAACCCGATCCTCTGCTTCGGATAATGGGGGCTTGTAATCCTGGCGGAAGCATTTACAATAACGTTTTTCCAAACAACTTAGCTCCAAGACCGTCTAAATTACTGTGCTCCGAAAGGGCCGATGAGAATCCTTGCGCGTCTGCTGCTCTCCTTTTTTTGGGTGGTTGCAATTAGTTCGTATTCCTCAGCTGGAGACCTCATCCCCAATGCCGCCTGGAAGCGGCCCCTCGGGCAGCCACTTGAGAACCCAGGTGGGCGAAAGCCTGCATTGGCGTCGGCCGGTATGATCGACGATGGCTACTGGCAAGGCGCTCCTGTGGGTGGCTTCGGTGCCGGGACATTCTCGCGAACCTATCGCGGCGATTTCGCCCGCTGGCATATCAAGAGCGGTGTTCACAAATATCAGACGGTCTGGACCAACGAATTTGCGATGTTTCAGCGGCAGGAGGGCGGAGAGCCTGTAGCACAAGTGCTCACGTCTGCTCATCCCGATGACGGCTCTCTGAGTTCGTGGAAATGGGATTACCCAGTCGGCGCGGGTGACTATTACGCTCTCTATCCGAAATCCTGGTACGACTACCGATGGGAGAAATTTCCTGCACACGTTGTGCTCGAGCAGTTCTCGCCAGTGCTACCCGACAACTACCGCGAGAGCAGCTATCCGGTTGCTGTTTATCGCTGGCATGCAGAAAATCCGACCGACAAGCCCGTTACTGTTTCCGTCCTTCTCTCGTGGACGAACATGCTTGGCTGTTTCCGTGATTTCGGGCCGAACATGAAGGGTTCGCTCGATCATGGCAACTTCAATCGATTCGCAAGCGAAGCAGGGGGAGGTGAAGGGCGAGTGAAGGGCATCGTATTTGATCGCACACGGCCGCACAACAGTGTGCGGGACGAGTTTGACGGACAGTGGGCGATCGCGTCAGTTGAATCCCCGGGTGTCGAGATCTCGTACCAAACGACCTTCGTGCCCGAGAACGCGAAAGACGTGTGGGAGCCGTTTTCAAAAGATGGACGCTTATCGAACAACGACCGCTCATGGGTGAGTAGCGGAGAAAACCTCGCGGCAGCCATCGCGGTGCGTTTCACTCTTAAGCCCGGAGAGAAACGCGTTATTCCAATGACCATCGCCTGGGACATGCCAGTGACCCAGTTCGGCAGCGGGCGTAAATGGTACAGGCACTACACGGATTTCTACGGCACCGCCGGAACAAATGCATTGAAGATTGCAAAAGACGCGTTGGCCAATGCAGATAAATGGAGCGACGAGATCGATGCCTGGCAGTCGCCTTATGTAAAAGATGACTCGAAACCCCTGTGGTATCGGGGTCAGTTGTTCAACGAACTCTACATACTTACCGATGGCGGTTCCTTCTGGGGCCGGCGTGTAGGCTCTTCGCCCAAAACTCCGCACACGTTTTCGTTCATGGAGTGCTTCGATTATCCCTTTCACTCGACGCTCGACGTTCTTTTTTACGGCGACATGCCCCTGACTAAATTTTGGCCTGATCTGGATAAGCAGATCATGCGGCAGTTTGCAGATACGGTGCCTGAGAATCAGACGGAGAAGTACGCGTGGGTCTGGAAGACACAGCAGACTGGAGCGCTGCAATTTAGGCTGAGAAAGGCGAAAGGCGCGGTGCCGCACGATCTCGGGGTCCCGCAAGAAGATCCGTTCATGCTGCCTAATGCTTTCAGTTGGCAGAACACAAACGACTGGAAAGATCTGAACAGCAAGTTCGTGTTGATGATCTACAAGGATTACGTCTTCACAGGTAAGAGAGACACCGCTTTCCTCCGTTACACCTGGCCGGCAGTGCAAGAGGCGCTCGAGCATTTGCGGCAGTACGATCGCACTGGAGACGGCTTGCCGCAGGACGATAATTACCCTGACCAGACATATGACGAATGGATTGTGCACGGCGAAAGCGCGTATTGTGGCGGATTGTGGTTGGCTGCATTGCGCGCAGCGGAAGAGATGGCGCGAGTTCTCGGCGATAACACAGCCGTGAACAAATATCACGACTGGTTTGCCAAAGGACAGAAGACTTATGTCGATAAGCTCTGGTCGGGAGATTACTTCCGCTACGACACTCTAAGCGAGTATCGCGACAATGTTCAGGCGGACCAACTTGCCGGCCAGTGGTATGCGAATATGACGGGACTTGGCGACCTGGTTCCGCAAGATATGCAGAAAAAGGCGCTGAAGACGATCTTCGATCTGAACGTGATGAAATTTCACAACGGAGAAATGGGCGCAGTAAATGGCATTGCACCTGACGGGAGTCTCGTTACTACAAACGAGCAGGTACAGGAAGTCTGGACAGGCACGAGCTTTGGCGTGGCTGCGCTCATGCTGAGTGATGGATTGAAAAACGAAGGATATCGTACGGCCTGGGGCGTCTATCACACCACTTATGAAACGCAGGGCTATTGGTTCCGTACGCCTGAAGCTTGGGACATCACCGGGCATTACCGCGCATCAATGTACATGCGACCCGCTGCGATTTGGGCCATGGAGATGACATCTCCACCGAAGTAGCCGACCAAAGCAGAATCCGTTGTTTGAGTGCATAATCAAAAACTATGCGCGCGAATGCGGAACCGTGGCCTGAATTGCCCCTTGCAGCGTGGGAAGATACCTATCGCACGCTCCACATGTGGACGCAAATCGTTGGCAAGATCCGCCTGGGGCTTACGCCAAAACAAAATCATTGGTGGAATGTAGCGCTTTACGTCAATGGCCGCGGTCTGACTACCTCGCCTGTTCCGTACGGGAAGTCGTCTTTCGAAATTCAGTTTAATTTCGGCGAGCACCAACTCGAAGTGCGATCATCGTCCGGGGAAGGCCGTGCGGTGCAGCTGGCGCCGAAATCGGTTGCCGTGTTCTACCGCGAATTGTTTGAAGTTCTACGCAGCCTTGGGGTGGACACCCGTATAAATCCCAAGCCGCAGGAAATTGCCGATCCGATTCCGCTCGATCAGGACGAGACCCACGCGTCTTACGATCCCGAATACGCAAACCGCTTCTGGCGAATTCTGCTTTCGGCAGAGCGGGTGTTTCAGGAATTTCGCGCGAAATTCATAGGCAAGTGCAGTCCTGTACATTTTTTTTGGGGCAGCTTTGATTTTTGCTGCACTCGCTTCAGCGGCCGAAAGGCGCCGCCGCGAAAGGGAATCATTACCAGCGAAGCGTATTCGCACGAGTGCAGCAGTCTCGGCTGGTGGCCCGGAGGCGGAGAGATGAAAGGTCCGGCGTTTTACACGTATATGGCGCCGGAACCGGCGGGATTTGGTGCCCAACTGGCGAACGGTTCGGGCTTTTACTCTGACCAGATGCACGAATACTTTCTGATGTACGACCATGTTCGCCGCGCGAAATCGCCGCGTGAGGAAATTTTACAATTTGCGCAACAAACCTATGCCGCCGGAGCCGATTTGGCCAGGTGGGACCGCGCAGCTTTAGAAAGGACGTGGCATGGCTGAGAACTGCTCTCATCTCGATCAGATAAAAGTTAAAAGTACTCATACGCACGTTTGTGAAGAGTGCTTGAAAACCGGGGACAGGTGGGTGCACCTGCGCTTATGTCTTAGTTGTGGTCATGTAGGTTGCTGCGATTCCTCTAAGAACAAACATGCGACGAAACACTTCCGTGCAACAACTCACCCGCTGGTTCGCTCCGCAGAACCGGGGGAGAGTTGGGTGTGGTGTTACGTGGACGAGCTTTACCCGATGGAACTCTGAATTCGTTAGTTCCTTTTGCATCCTGCCTGCGGCCAACCCTCGATGAGAAGGTCACATCTTAGGAGCCTTGTTGCGCCCGCGTTGGAAGTAGCTGGCTCACCAGACCGAAATCTCGTCCACTCGTCGGCAAAGGAGCAAAATGGGAATTCCTAAGAAATCCGAATTAGTATCCATATCTCTGGGTGCAGCCCTGGCGCTAATTGTGAGTATTGGTGCCGTTGCCCAGACTTCAGCGCCTCCGCCGAGCAGCTCTCAACCTAGTGCCGCCCCGGAGCAGTCCGCACCGCCAGCCCAAACTCCTCCCGCGACTTCGAGTCCTCAAGCAGGGACAACGTCTGGATCGCAACACAACGCGCAATCCGGCGGGGGTGCTTCAGTGGATGATGAGTTGCAGCTTACGCCAGATCAGAAGCAGAAGATTGCTACGGTGGTAGATGACGAGAACAAGCAGATATCCGCGGTGCGCGACGATAACTCAATCAGCATGGAGCAGAAGCAGCAAAAGGTACTTGCGATCCGGCAGGCCGGAACACCGAGGATCAAAGCTATTCTCACGCCCGAACAATTGCCTCCGCCACCACAGCACTAAAATTGAAGCTGTTCTGATCGCGGAAACAACCCCAGAACAGCGTTTTGCTTCTAGGTGTGCATGGACGTGCACACCTTTTCATTTTTTCGGCTGCGTAATTTTGCCGCTTTCCTTTTTTCAGCATTCCTTCTAGCTGTTCCGTCAGCCGCGCAGGTCACGATCGCGCAACTCAGCGATACGCACATCGGCGAGAAGAAGCATGCCCCTCATGCCGCAGACAATCTGCGTCAGGCCGTACAGATGATCAACGACCGGCGTCCTGATGCCGTCATTCTGTCGGGCGATATCGGCGAAAGCCTTCAAGCGTGGCAAGAGGCGCGCTCGATATTAGCGGGGTTGAAGGCGCCACTCTATTACGCGCCCGGCAATCACGACGTTCACAGCCATGACGTGGATCGTTACCGTAAGGGGTTTGGCAAGGACTACTACTCATTTCAGGTGAAAGACGTTACTTTCATTGTGATTGACTCAGAGTTGCTGGCGAACATCGATGTGTTTGACGCGAGGACGCCACAACCTCTTCCGCCAGAGACCCAGGAGGAATCTGAGCGCATGATTTCATGGCTCGAGAGCCAGGGAGCGGCAGACCCCGGCAAGAAAGAAGATAAAAAAAGAAAGCATAAAGATGAGTCGCCGTCGCATATCGTGATCGGCGTGCAGCACATTCCGGTTTTTCGCGACGGAGACTTTCCTCGTGACTCCAAGCCCTATTGGGTCATCAACGATCCATATCGTTCACAGGAGATGAAAGCCTTGCATGACCTTGGAATCAAAGACATGCTTGTGGGGCACTGGCACATTGGCCGGGTATTCGAAAAAGATGGGATCACGTGGCATGTAGCGCCTGCGACCAGTTGGCTACCGATGGGAGGAGAACTCGGATTCGCGATGCACAGTATCAGCCCTGATGGGAAGGTACACACGGAATTCGTGAACCTGCCAGACGCAAGGCCGTAGGCTCGCCACCCGAATTACTGAAGCGGCTTATAGATCACGCCGCCTTTCATCACGAACTCAACATGCTGGGTGGCGGCGATATCCTCGAGCGGATTGCCGGGCACGGCAATCACGTCCGCGAAGTAGCCGGACTTCAGCTCACCGATCTGCCCTTCCCAGTCGAGCAGCTTGGCGCCATTGATCAGGTCGGCTTGGAGCGCCGCGAGTGGCGTCATGCCATACTTGACCATCAGGACGAGTTCGCGCGCCTGCGTGCCATGCGGAAATGGGCCAACGTCCGACCCCATGGCAATCGGAACGCCCGCTGCAAGCTGTTTACGAAATTCCTTAACGTGAAGAGCGAGCAATTGCTGCTCACGCTCCTCAGTTCCTGGGGTCAGCGGATGCACACCGAAATATTCTGAAATTGTGAATGTCGGTACTGCGAAAATGCGTTTCTCTTTCATCAGCCGCATGGTTTCATCACTAAGCTGATAAGCGTGGTCAACTGATTCGACTCCGGCCCGTACCGCATACAGGGTTCCAGGCTCGCCGGTCGCATGCACGGCAATGTGCTTGCCAACCCGTGCTGCCTCTTGAACGGCTGCGCTTAGCTCTGCTTCACTGTATTGATAAGGTGTGGATAGCTGCCCATCACGGATCGAGTCTGGCCCCGTCTCGTAAATTTTGATGAAGTCTGCGCCTTCTTTGAACTGCTCACGAATTACCTTGACCAGTTCGTCGGTCCCATTTGCGTAGGTTGCATTCGGGAGAATATGTTGCGCGGGGTTGTAGCCGATAGCGTCTTCGTGCCCACTAAGAATACTGACGGCGTTGCCGCTGATGCGGAGCCGCGGCCCGAGAAGCTCGCCGCTGTTAATGGCGTCGCGTACCGCCGTGTCAGCAGATTCGGCGCCTTCGGTGCCCAT
>QHZW01000119.1:11308-16847 GCA_003224815.1 Acidobacteriota bacterium
AGATGTATATGCGCGTCGATCAATCCCGGCATCAAGGTGCGGTTACCAAGATTGATCACCTGTGCGACTGCGGGATGGTTGACGGTGGTGCCAACTTCTTTGATCTTGTCGCCCATGACCAACACTTCGCCCGGCGTGATGATGCGGCCAGTTTCAATTTCCAGCAAGCGAGCGGCATGAAGCACGATGGGGCGCGGCGCTTGCGTTTGCGCCCCAAGACAGCAGCTTAGAAGAAAGAGCGTGCTAATCAGTCGAGAGCAAGTCATATCGGTAGGAGATGGTACACCATTGTGGCCGAGGTTGAAGCTCGTTTTACCTCGGTCGACAAGAGTTCAGCGGGTGATCACGCGTTCGCATTCTGCAGCGCGCGAGAGGAGCAACTCGCGTTCGCGAGTATTCCGCGTGAGCGATGCGGCCCTTTGGAACTCCTCCGCTGCCTCGCCGAATCGCTCGAGCTTGAATAGCATGTCGCCACGAACTGCTGGCAAAAGATGGTACGACTTCAGCGCCGGGTCTGACGTAATTGAATTGATTAGCGCCAGTCCGGCAGCAGGGCCCGATGCCATTGAAACAGCTACTGCCCGATTCAGATCAACGATGGGGGACGGCGAAACCGCCGCCAACTCTGTATAGAGTGAGACGATGCGGTTCCAATCAGTACCTTCTGGCATGAAGGCACGTGCGTGGCAAGCGGCAATTGCTGCCTGAAGAGCGTAAGCTCCACGAGTGCCGTTTAGCTTTTCGGCTCGCTCAAGAGCTGCAAGTCCGCGATGAATCAGAAGCTGGTCCCAATGGGCACGATTCTGATCGAAAAGGAGCACCGGCTCGCCGGACGGACCTGTGCGTGCGCGAGAACGCGATGCCTGAATCTCCATCAAAGCGACGAGTCCATGAACCTCCGGTTCTCGCGGTGTAAGTTCGGCGAGGGTCCTTCCGAGGCGAAGCGCGTCTTCGCAAAGCGCGGGGCGCATCCAGTTGTCGCCAGCGGTTGCGGAGTAGCCTTCGTTGAAGATCAGATAGATTACGGCGAGAACAGACGAAATCCTCGATGTCAGTTCGTCTCCACGGGGAACTTCGAACGGAACGCGCTTTTCTGCCAGCGTCCGTTTTGCGCGGACGATACGTTGCGCGATTGTCGGCTCTGGCACCAGAAAGGCGCGTGCAATCTCGTCGGTTGTCAGGCCGCCCAGCAGTCGTAACGTAAGCGCAGCGCGTGCTTCCATCGAGAGGACAGGATGGCACGCGATGAAGAGCAGGCGCAGCAGGTCGTCGGCTCTTCATGTTTGCGATCCAGCAGTTGTGACCGCCGGAAGTAGTCGATGGCGCGGTGCTTGGCTGCCGTCATCAGCCACGCGCCCGGATTGGCCGGCGCACCTTCTCCGGGCCACTGCTCGAGCGCAGAGACGAGCGCGTCTTGAGCGAGATCTTCGGCGACGCCCACGTCACAGACGATTCGGGTGAGCGCGGCGATGATCTTGGGCGATTCCATCCGCCACACCGCATCAATCACCCGTTGTATATCGTTGCTTGTCATCAGCAACGATCACAACATTTTTATTCTGCCTCCGCAAGTTCGAGCTGGTCTATGCGGCCTGTTGATAGGCCTGCTCGAGTTTTGCGATATCGATCTTGTCCATTTGCAGCATGGCCTGCATCACTCGATTGGCCTTCTTCGGATCGGGATCGCTCATCAGTTCACCCAACCTTATTGGCGTAATCTGCCACGACAATCCGTACTTATCTTTCAACCAGCCGCACCTGTCTTTCTTGCCACCCACCGAAAGCTTCTCCCACAATTCATCCACTTCTGCCTGAGTCTCGCAGTTCACCATGAGTGAAATTGCCGGCGTGAAAGAGAAGACCGGTCCGCCGTTCAGGGCAGTGAATTGTTGTCCTTCCAACTCGAAGGTCACCACCATCACCGAGCCTTTCGGCCCCGGCCCGGCATCACTGTAGCGGCTGATCTTTTTGATTTTCGAGTTCTTGAAGATTGAGGTGTAGAAATTAGCGGCTTCCTCAGCCTGATTATCAAACCATAAAAATGTAGTTATTTTTTGCATGAGTGCGTCTCCCTTTCGAAAAAGATGAAAAAAACGGCGGCCCGCGAGCGTTTAGAGTTTGCCGGCCTCGGTAACCGCCGCCGATCCAGGTTTATTTACTTCCAGTCTGCAGTCGCCTTTTCGCCGAAGTATTCCGGTGTGATATCACCAGCTTCGAAGATCTGCCGTATCTCCGATTCGCCGTCACCAGCGACCTTAAGGAACTTTTTTGTGTGCTCGATTGCCTCTTCCTTTGATTTAGCGCGGATAAGGGCGAAACCACCCACAATTTCCTTGGCTTCGGTGAACGGGCCGTCAGTGACAGTGAATTTTCCGCCCGACATCCGCACGCGGGCACCCTTAGCGCTCGGTAAACATCCCTCCGTGGAAATCAGGATGCCTGAGTTGGTGAACTCTTCGATCAGCTGACCCATTTTGACCATCTCCTCCTGCGTGGGAGTTGTTCCTTCGGGCTTGCTGGGTTTGTAAATGCACAGAAATTTCATGACCAATGCTCCTCTGAGTTATTTAGGTTTTGAGGGCTACGGTGAAGCCGATCAGCCCTTCTATGAGTACGTCGAATGACCGAGTGAGAAATCGACACGGCGGGTCTTATTTTTTCTTCGCAATCTGCTCACGGATGCGCTGCTCCTTCTCCCGGAGTTCGGGTGTGAGTTCGGCGCCGAAGTCTTCGGCTTCGAATATCGGCCGGAGTTCGATTTCGACTCCTCCGCCAAATGGGGCACGCTTTATCCACTCGACCGCTTCGTCCATGGAGCGCACTTGCCACAGCCAGAATCCGGCAATCAATTCCTTTGACTCGGTGAAAGGGCCGTCGACGATGGTGCGCTGCGTGCCGGAAAATTTGACGCGCTTACCCTTCGAGGTTGGTGTCAGACCTTCACCCGCCAACATCACTCCGGCTTTCACTAGTTCTTCGTTGAACTTCGTCATTTCAGTGAGAAGTTCGTCGAACGACCAGCAATTAAATCGACACGAGTGGGCAGAATTATTTTTAATTTGTTGCAGGCAGCTCCAGCGGCCGCTATTCCCTTGATAAAATATATAGTTCGCGATCGTCGCGGACCGTGTTTACGGGCCTGCTGACGGATCGCCGGGATTATCAGCCATGTGCCGCAATATAAAAACACTGTTCAACTTCGATCCGCCGGTAACGGAAGCCGAGACTCGCGCAGCATCGCTTCAGTTCGTGCGTAAAATCAGTGGATTTACCAAGCCTTCAAAGGCCAATGAAGCGCAATTTGAGGCAGCAGTTGACGAAATAACCAGCTGTGCCGTCCGCCTGCTCAGTTCGCTCGAAACGAGTGCGGCGCCGAAGAACCGGGAAGAAGAAGCTGCCAAAGCCAAAGCGCGCGCTGCCGAGAGGTTTGGGACGTAGCACGTCTGATCTGAATCCGGCTCACAGATGGCGTGTCTGATCGCCGGTTCACCAGCTAGCTGTGTTATAACACTCGCAAATGCCCACTTCACGGCAGGGTTCCATCCATCTGTTCAAGTTCAAAGGGATTGATGTCTTTCTGCATTGGTCGTGGTTCTTTGTTGCGGCTTATGAGATTCAGTCCCGCAACGCCCGCTACTCGTCGATAACCTGGAACATTCTCGAATATTTGGCGCTATTCCTGATCGTGATGACGCACGAGTTCGGGCATTCGCTGGCCTGCCGCCAAGTAGGAGGCAGAGCCAACCGCATCGTGCTTTGGCCACTGGGGGGTGTCGCGTATGTCGATCCGCCAGCTCGGCCGGGAGCCACGCTTTGGAGCATCGCTGCCGGACCGCTAGTGAATGTGGCGCTGGCGCCAATCTTGTTCGCTCTTTACATGTTTGCGAGATCGGCGAATCTGGCGGTCACGATGCCGGACGAATACCGGCTCATTCGCGCCGTCCTGAGCATCGACATCGGTCTTTTTGTCTTCAACATGCTGCCGATCTACCCGCTCGACGGCGGCCAAATCCTTCGCAGCCTGTTGTGGTTCGTTCTTGGACGAGCACGTAGCCTGCTCGTCGCCACCATTCTGGGATTTGTGGGAGTGATTGGCTTTGTCGGGCTCGCATTTTGGATCCGCGACGTGTGGTTCGCCGCAATTGCAGTATTCATGCTCCTCAATTGCTGGAGAGGCTTGCAACAGGCACGGGCGCTGCTGAAGATCGCGAAGATTCCGCGTCGTGATGGGTTTGCCTGTCCACGTTGCCACTCTGCGCCGCCTTTGGGCGAGTTCTGGAAATGCCGGCAATGCAGCACGTCATTTGACACCTTTCAGACCGGCGCGTCCTGTCCCGGATGCAGCGCCCGCTACGACGTGACCACGTGCCTTGATTGCCGCGAATCGCGGCCGATGATGGAGTGGGCCACGTCAGTCATCGCTCCGGCAAAGCTGTGATCTCTTATCACCACAACGTGCGAACCTCCGCTGCGTGCTAACCAGTCCACCCTGAACTTATTGAGCCGCTTACGCGTATCTTACTTGCGAGTCGGTTGGGCTGGTCTCACAGTAAAATCAGCGTTGTCCTAATCCGCCATTTCTCCCGGGGAGCATAAGTTGGAAGATGCCCAAGTGGCTGCTCTGCTGGTCCGTCGCTGCGTTGCCGGCGATGCGGCTGCCTGGGAGGAGATCGTCCAAAAATATCATCGGCGTATTTACAACATCTGCTATAGGTTTGCAGGATCAGCGAACGACGCCGAGGACTTGACGCAAGAGGTATTTATCAAAATGTATCGCACACTGAACACGTACGACGTCGAGCGCGGCGCGTTTATGACATGGGTTACAACCATGACGCGTAACCTGCTGGTGGACCACTTTCGTAAGACTAAGAACGAGCGCATCACTGACTCGCTCGAGGCCACGCCTTCTGAGCACGAAGATGCAATGCCGCTTTCGGAGCGGATTCCGGATCAAGGGCCTACGCCGGATGCCGGCGTACAAAGCCGCGAAATCAGCGAGGCGGTTCATCAGGCGTTGCAGAAGCTTTCCCCCGAACTCCGGGAGGCAGTGATTCTAAGGGACTTACAGGATATGGACTATCGCGAAATTGCTACGGTGCTTCGAGTTCCCGAAGGCACCGTGAAGTCGAGGATTAACCGAGGTCGCGCGGAACTTGCGCGCCTCTTACAACGTATATATAGGCAGGTGATGTGATGGCAGGTCAAGGACATAACGGAATGCAGTGCTCAGAGTTTGATGCTCTGCTAAGCCAGGCCATTGACGGAACCCTCGCGGGCGAAAGGCTGACGGCATTTGAAGGCCACGCACGCCTGTGCGGCGTTTGTGGGCCGCTTTTGCAGGAGGCCGAAGCCGGCCGAAGCTGGCTGAAGTCTCTGCAGGAGGTTGAGCCTCCGGCTGAGCTGATGACGAACATTCTGTTGCGCACCAGCGGAGTGCTTCCGGCGGAGGCTAAAGAGCGGGTTTCGTGGCCGGACCGCGTGCGTGGACTCATGGAAACGATGGTATCGCCAATCATCGGAGTCGCGCGACAGCCGA
>QHZW01000445.1 GCA_003224815.1 Acidobacteriota bacterium
GCCTCATGCTCCATGCGAAGCTCGAAGCCGCCAAATTCCCGCGCCCGCTCCGAAAGAAAATTCAAGAAGTCCCACTGCGGCATCAGCGCGACGAACTTGCAATGCGTGGGAACGCGAGTGAAATCCGCGACCTTAAAGCTATAGCCGCCGACCACGCCGCTGATCGACTGTAGCTCCTGATGCGGCACCGCCAGGAACTCGTCCAGAACTCCCAGCTCGTACATCAATTCCAATGTCGAGGGATGGACCGTGTCTCCGCGGAAGTCGCGAAAGAAATCTTTGTGCTTTTCTAGCACGGTGACGTTTACGCCTTTACGTGCCAGCAGATATCCAAGCATCACCCCCGCCGGCCCGCCACCCACGATGCAACACGTAGTCTTAAGCCTGTTCGCCATCGCCGCCTCCGTATTTGTCATTGTATTGGGCGCACTCGTCCAGTTCTTATGGTGAAGGTCGTTTTCACGGAAGTGAACGAGTAACTCAACATAGGGGTTGTCCCACCCTCGTCGCATTTTGTGCGACAGGGTGGGACAGCCTCCCGAAGTCGAAGGAGCCTGTCCTGAGGGAGTGTCGAAGGATGCCCTTCCCGTCCGTGCCGTTGTCGATGTTCACACCGTTTGAAAACCGCAAAGGTTGGGGCAGCCGGGTGCCCCACGTCTCGCTGCCTCCGCGAGAAGTGATCCCGTCACTTCATGGCACGGTAGTACGCCACGGCGCCGAACAGCTTGGTCCGGCGGCCGACCTTCGCGGCATCGGCGAATCCGGCATCCTTCATCAGCGCGATGACGTTGGCAGCAGAGTTGTCCTTAAGGTGAGCGTGCGAGAGCAGAAGACGCCCGAAGAATCCCTGCTTGCGGTCTTCGGGACCTTCGAAGTCCGCCATGTGAAACTCGCCGCCCGGCTTGAGCACGCGATGCACTTCGCGCAGAGTCTTCCCTTTCTCCTCGGCGGGAAGATGGTGAAACATGAACGAAGAGAGTGCGCGGTCGAATGACGCCGCCGGATAAGGAAGCTGGTCGCCGAAGCCCTGGTCGAACTGGATGGTGAGCGACTCACGTGCCGCTTTCTTACACGCGCGGGCAAGAGCCCTCGGATCAGGATCAAGTCCCACGACTTCTACCTGCGGAAACTGCTTCTTAATAATGACAGCCATCGTGCCGGTTCCGCAGCCCAGATCGAAAACGCGATCGTTGGGATCGATGCCAGCCTGCGCCAGCAACGCTTCCCTGGCCGCGCCGCCACCGAGCAGCTTCCTGGGAAGGTTTCCGGCTTTCTACTGGATTGGATTGCGGGAGCAGCTTGAGAGCATCAGAGAATGTGGGTAGTCGTATATCCGCCCACAGGCTGGGAAAGCCACAAACTAAAAGCAGATTCCTCACGGCCGAAGCCGTTCGGAATGACATTGTCATTGATTCTATTTTTAAAGAGATGTCATTCCGAGTAGCTTTCCTACGAGGAACCTGCTTTTCCATTAAGCCGAAACAAATCTTTCCACAAGCAATCAGCCAGGTTCGCGTGATGTTCATCACTGCGGGTCAAAAGGAGAACACCGTACAAACATGATGATGCCGCGCAAATGCCGTTACTTCGTTTACATAACGGCGAGCAAGAGCCGTGTGCTGTATGTCGGTGTGACCGGAGGCCTTATGTCGCGAGTGCTGCGTCACAAGAGAGGCGAACGTGGAAGTTTCACTCAGAAATACAAAGTCAGTCGGCTTGTCTGGTTTCAGACGTTTGAATCGGTCGGTTACGCAATCGCCCGTGAGACCGAGATCAAAGGCGGCGCGAGAAGAAAATTGCTCTGATTGTCGAAAATAATCCGACGTGTGGGAGGACTTGGCCGCGGGTTTGGCGTAAGCGAATAGAACTCGCATATCGGCCAAGTTCCCGAAAAGCATTCGACGAAAAGCAGGTTCCTCGTAGCCAAAGCTACTCGGAATGACATCATCATTCATTGATTTGACCAAGTTTAGATCTTATTTTAGGAGATGTCATTCCGACGAGCATAGCGAGGAGGAACCTGCTTTCCGATGACAGAAAACCGCTTTGTCAACTCCTCGGGAACAGCCTCATTACAGTGATTGCGGCGTGCGCAGGCTTCGCGGTTTTTCCAAGGGGTGGGACACAAGGAACCCGCTTCACTCCAAGCCCTACTTCTGTATCAGCGTGGACTGACTGGCGGCGCACATCCAGCCGCTGCCTTGTTTCACCCAAGTGTCGGTAAATCTTCCGTGGTGATAATAAGGTTTGCCGTTCAAGGTTCCCTTCTCGTGGTAAACGCCGGTCACAATCACGGTGTCTCCGTAAACCCGGCTCAGCATGGATTCACTGCGAATGCTCTCAATATGTTCGGTGCGATCAGTGACGCTGTGAATGAAGTCGCCTTTGTTGCGGATGCTGCTGCCGTCTATGTCCACATAGAGAAATGTATCGGCCAGCAGGTGGTCGAGCGATTGCGTGTCTTTGGCGAGTTCGGCTTGGTTCCAGAGGGTTTCGAGCGCGAGCACTTTCGCGGTCAGGCCATCATCAGAGCCGTGTTCCTGCGCCGCGACGGTTTCGAGTTGTGTTGCTCCGAAAAAAGCAAGAGCCGCCCAGATCATGAGCGGCCGCAGCCAACGTCCCCAGCCTCTGCCAGCGAAAAGTTTCATCTGCCCTCGCTTACAGCAAATGTGGTGTGGGTCGGACATTCCTGTCCGACAAGATGCTGAGATTATTACATGCCCGTGTTCACGATCGGAGATTCCCCGAGCCCTTCGACTCCGCTCAGAGCTTCCCCCTGAGCCCATGTGGGTCGGACATTCCTGTCCGACCAAAGGCCGGGAGTTCCCACAGGCTTGATGTTCATTCGTCACAGACAAGTCGTGTCGGACAACCGCAAAATCAAAAGCCTTGGACAAGAATGTCCGAGCCACACAAGCCATGCCACACAAGCACATTCATTCCAAACGCATGCCTCTGGCCCGGATGTACGCGTACCGACGCATGGTGCCGCATTACCTGAAGGCAGGAAGCGCGGTGTTCATCACTTTTTGCAAGAACTATCGAGGTGAGCCATTCTCCGCGGAAGCTCGCGATGCAATTCTCCAATGCATTTTGAAAGGCAACAATTATCGGTTTCGTCTGCACGCAGCGGTCGTGATGCCTGAACACGTGCATCTTCTTCTAACTCCTCTTTGCGACGAGGAACGATGGGTGTTCGGCCTACCGGCAATTTTGAAATCATTAAAAGGAGCATCGGCGCGAGCCGTCAACAAAGTTCAAGCTAGTTCCGGGCCTGTGTGGCAAGAGGAATCGTTCGATCACGTCATACGCTCCCAAGAAAGCTTGGGAGATAAGCTGGAATACATTCGGCAAAATCCCGTGAGACGAGGACAGGTACAAAAACCTGAAGACTACCGCTGGCTGTGGATAGAGCAAGAACCGTGTGGGTCGGACATTCCTGTCCGACCATAATCTTCGAACACCTGCTCGGACAAGAATGTCCGAGCTACAAGGATATCCTAATCCCTTCAATCACTTAGCTCCGCCCACTGCGAGTTTCACCCGTTTAATGGCGAATTTTGCCCGCTCATTGTCAAAACGGTGTAAACGGGCAAACGGGTCAATAGGATACATAAAGAGAAAAGCGTCTTCGGCTCTCGGTCGTCGGCTCTCAAAAGCAAAGTCGAGTTCGATTTTGCCGACGACTGACAACCGAGGTCCGACGACGATCCCACATCCCTGCTGGGGAAAGGTCGAGAAAGCACATGCACAAGCCAGTTAAGTACGTTGAGAAGGCAGTTACGATTGGAGCCAAGGGCGTTTGGGCGGTATTTGATCGCGTGAACCGGATCAAGCCGAATCCATCGCCGACGCCGAAGTGGTCCGACAAGCCTCTGCTCAAGTCGTATCAGAAGTCAAAGCCGCCGCTCGGTTGGCCGCGCGCGACTGACTCCCTGTGCCCCAAGTGCGTGCCCGAAATCCGTCAGCAGATTCTCGACGGACACCTGCCACACGAAGTTCTGATCAACGAAAAAGTTGGCGAGATTAAAGCCACCATCATTGAGCAGGACGGCAAGATCATGATGGTGAAAGAGTGCCCGATTCACGAGCGCTTCGAAGACCTG
>QHZW01000446.1 GCA_003224815.1 Acidobacteriota bacterium
CAAATCAGAGAACAATCAAACACCTTCACACCTGCAACTTGCGCAAGTACGGGACGCTTGCCCTCATCTTTTCAAGGTCCATCTCCACGAAGTAGTTCTTCACACCGCCAGTCTTAGCGGCGGTGAAAATTTTCTTCCAGTCCAACGTGCCTTGTCCCACAGCGACAATCTTTCTCGTGTTCGAATCCCAGCCTTGCAGGTGCATGGAGATGAAGCGGCCCGGATACTTCATGAAGTATTGTGCGGCGTCGTATCCGTCGGAGATGGTTGAGACCTGGAATTGGAACTTCACCAGCTCGGGATCGAGCAGGCCAAAGAGCACGTCGTAGGTGCGCTGGCCACCGACTTTCGAGAGCTCGAAATCTTCATTGTGAAGGCCCTGCTGAATACCCGCCCGCCCGGCCTTTTCGCCCATCTTGTTGTATTCATCGGCCGAGCGTTTCACGTCGTCGAGCGTCGGATTCTTCGGGCCATTGAGGCTTGGCACCAGCATTTGCGTCAGGCCGACGTCTTTCGCCCAGGCGATGCGGTCTTCCTGATCTTTGCGCAGTTCCTCGATCCCGAAGTGCGAGCTGAAGCAGGCGACGCCAGCGTCGTTGAGGATCTTTTTCAGCTCGCTGCCTTTGTATTTGGTAAGTCCCGCAAATCCCGAATCGGCGTAACCGACGGGCGAGCAAAGTTCGACGGTCTGGAATCCAGCCCGGGCCAGCGTCTTAATCGTTCCGGGAAAGTCTTTGGCGATCATGTCGCGCACCGGCCAGGTCTGGCATCCGATGGGAAAGCCGAGCGGATTGGCGTGAAGCTCAAGTGCGGTGGCCAGCGTGAAGCCAGCGGCGGCGCCAGTGGCTTTCTTAGCGAAGTCTCTGCGAGAAATATCGGACATGATTTGCCTCCTGATTGATCGTTCGGTTACAGCTCCCATCCTTTGCGTCGCTCCGGTTGTACAAACTTCTGACCGGCTGCGGAACTGACTTTCAGGTTCGCGCGGTCCCAGTGCAGACGCTCTCCCGTGCAGCAGGCGACATTACCCAACAGCAGCGTCTCAGTGACCAATCCCTCAAATTCAAAATTTCCTCCGGGCTTGTTCTTGCCGCCCTTGCAGGCATCGAGCCACTCGCGTTCATTTCCGGCAGAGCGAGGCAGCGTCTTCGGCGGCAGCACGAAGCTCCGCATCTTCTCTTCCGGAATCAGGCGCGGATTTTCGCCATTAAATCCACAGAGAATTTTGCCGTGATCGCCGATGAACAGCAGGCCTTCGTCATTTTCGTTGCCGCCCTGAAAGGAAACATTTTCTGCCAGCTCCTCGGGACGCGCCGGCATCAGTCCCCCGTCGTACCAGGTGAACGTGACCGGAGGCATGTCGCCTCTCGTGGGAAACTCGTAGCGCACAATCGAAGCCAGCGGGTAAGTTTCATCGTAGCGATTGCTCGAGCTCGCTTCCACCGCCGACGGCGCCTCGAGCTTCAGCACGCGAAAGATTGTGTCAAAGCTGTAGGATCCCATATCGCCCAGCGCGCCGCAGCCGAAATCGGTCCATCCGCGCCAGGAAAACGGCAAATAAATATGATTGAATGGGCGTTCCGGCGCCGGGCCGAGCCACAGGTCCCAAGCGAGCCCGGCGGGCACGGGATCTTGATCCTTCGGGCGCTCGATGCCTTGCAGCCAAAACGGGCGGCTCGACCAGTTCTGTACCTGCCGGACCGGGCCGATCGCGCCTGCCCATATCCATTCACAGAGCAGGCGCGTGTCTTCCGAGGCCTGGTTAGCGACGGCGATCTGCGTCGCGACTCCGGTTTCCTTCGCCACTTCAGCCATGCGTCGCGCTTCATAGATCGTGTGCGTCAGCGGCTTCTGACAGAAGACGTGCTTGCCCCTTTTCATCGCCGCAATGGACGCGGTCGCGTGAAGATTGTCAGGAGTGCAGACAACCACCGCATCGAGGTCTTTCTGTTTTTCGAGCAGTTCGCGGAAGTCAACATAAGCAGCGCATCCTTTGTATTGCCCCGAGCGCTGCAGCGTCGCGTAGTACCCATTCACAACTTTTTGCGCTGGCTCGCGTCCGGCCACACCGCTGGTCACGTGCAACGTATGGCTCAACTGGAGCGGCTGATCGGGGCTCAGCCAGTCCCAGCCGGAATCGACGCTGAGCAGTTTGCGGACTGATTTGCAGAATTCTTGCGTGTCCCATTGCGGATAATTCGCGGCACTCTGGGTCACATCGCAGACAGCGACCGCCTGCACGTCGGGCTCGCTCAGGAAGTGCAACATCACGCGGAAACCCTGCGCGCCCACGCCAATAAATGCCATGTTGATCTTGTCGCTGGGAGAAACGTATCCAGGCCCGCCCAGCACGCGGCGCGGAACGATGGAGAAACCGACGGCAGCGGCCGTGCTTTCTGCAATGAATTGGCGTCGAGAAAGCGGCTTACCTGAAGACTGAAGCTGATTGTCCACGTTGGCCTCCGGGTGAACTGGATACTGTAAATGAAACAAGTATTCCCTGTTGTGTGAAAATCTCGCGATGAAAACGTGGTGGGCTGCGCTCGGACTGGGAGCGTGTCTTCGCACTCATGGAAGCTAGCCTAGGCCGGGAGCGGGTCTTTTCTGCGGAACTG
>QHZW01000120.1 GCA_003224815.1 Acidobacteriota bacterium
CCTCGCACGCGAATTTCCTGCCCGTTAGAGACCCCGCCTTCAATACCTCCAGCATTATTGCGGCTGCGTGAGAACTTCGTCGGGCCCGAAGTGGCTTCGTACCCAATCTCGTCATGTACCTTCGATCCTGGCGAGTACGCCGCCGTGACTCCCGTTCCGATCTCCACTGCCTTCACCGCCTGCAGTGACATCACCGCCGCCGCAAGCTGCGCGTCCAGTCGGTCATCCCATTGCACATAAGTCCCCAGCCCCGGTGGTACATTGTGACCCACCACTTCAAAAACTCCGCCGACCGAATCGCCTGTGCGTAAGACTTTGTCCACTTCTTGCTTCATCTTCTGTTCGAACTCAGGATCGGCACAGTTCAGCAGCACTTCTTCGCGTGCGCAGCTCTGCTGGATTTTGTCCCACGGGACTTCCTCGTACAACTGCGCCGCACCCACTGCTACGACATGACTGAGAACTTCAATCCCGAGTTCCCGAAGCAGCAACTTTGCCAAGGCTCCAATCGCCACTCGCGCCGCCGACTCCCTCGCCGATGCCCGCTCCAGCACATATCGTGCTTCAGGAAAGTTGTACTTCAGCGCCCCCGCCAGATCCGCATGACCCGGTCTGGGAGAGGCTACTCGCTTGTGCAACTCTGGATTCCCAGCTTCAATCGGAAGCTGCGCCTGCCAGTTCTTCCAATCGCGGTTCTCGATCAACACAGATATCGGCGAAGCGATGGTCTTTCCATGCCGAACTCCGGACAAAATCCGCACGGTGTCGCGCTCAATCTTCATCCGGCCACCGCGCCCATAGCCCTGTTGCCTGCGCCAGAGCTCATGGTTCACGAACTCCGGTGAGACCTCCAGCCCAGCAGGGAGGCCCGAAAGAAAGGCAACCAGTGCCTCTCCGTGCGACTCTCCAGAAGTGAAATATTTGAGCACTTGTCTGGATTGTAGCCGATGGGCCGGGCAAACCCGGAACTCCGGTGCTCATCAAACATCGGCGCGGTATCTATCGGCAGGTGTCCGGGCGTGCTGTACTCGGATGAGGCGTGCAGGTGTCTCAGGCGGGTGGTTGCTGCGATCTGGCGAGGTGATGGGTGCGTTCCAAAACTGGGGCGAAAGCGCATAGCGCTGAAGCCGGAGAAGTTTCCGATCTCTCGCGGCAGTTGCTCCAGGCGCAAGAGGAGGAGCGCCGCCGAATCACGCGCGAATTGCACGGCCAGAAAGCACGCATACAGGAATCACTTGCGTTGCTAGACCGCACCATCGATGGCCTGCGAAGGACTATTGCGAGGTTGTCGCCTCGAGTGCTTGAAGAGTTGGGCTTGATCACTGCCATCCGCAAGCAGGCTCAGCTTTTGGCCAGGCACACCGGAATTCACTCGCAATTGGAGTTGCCGGAGGACATAGGGGAGTTGGATTCAGATGTGCAGGTCGTTGTGTACCGTTCGGTACAGGAGGCGCTTAGTAACGTCGCAAAACACTCACACGCGAGTAATTTCAAAGTGAAGCTCACGTTCAACAGCAGCAAGCTTGCGCTTGAGGTGGAAGATGATGGGATCGGGTTTTCACCACGCACCGCACAAGATCGCGGCTTCGGGCTCAAAGGCATGCGGGAGCGTGCGACGGCGCTGGGCGGGTCGATGAATATTCGCTCGAACCCAGGTAAGGGAACACGGGTTCGAATTGTCTTTCAACTGGAGGACCACGGAAGTCGCTCGGGAACAGGCAAGCCCCTGAGACGCGCTTCAGCTGCCTGACACCGGGAAAAACGAATCATGGCCATTCGATGTTTGATTGTTGACGACCACACACTGTTCCGTGAGGGTTTGCGCCGCCTGCTCGAAAGCGAGCCCGGCATTGAAGTGGTGGGCGAGGCTCGTGACGCGTCAGAGGCAATTGAGCGGGCGCATTTCCTCAAGCCCGACGTCATTCTCATGGATATCGGAATGCCGGGGCTTTCCAGTTTTGAGGCATCGCGTCGCATCACTCGCGAGCTGCCCGGCCGCCGCGTGATTTTCCTGACGATGTACGAAGACGAGGAGTATCTTTTGCAGTGCCTCGACGCCGGAGCTTCCGGGTACATTTTGAAAGATGCTCCTGCACCGCGGCTGATCGGAGCGGTACGCGATGTGAGCGCAGGCAGAAAATATCTGAGTCCACAGGTGCTGGGAAAACTGGTGGACGATTTCCGCTCACGTTCGACTTCTGGAGTCGCACGAGGATCGACCCTTACGCCCCGCGAACGCGAAGTGATCAAAATGTTGGCGGAAGGAAACTCTGTCCGGCAGATCGCCGGAATTCTAGGCTTGAGTGTTAAGACCGTGGAAGCGCACAAGTTTAACCTCATGCGCAAACTGAACATCCACAACAAAGCCCAACTGGTGACGTACGCGATCCAGAAGAAAATCGTGAAAATGCCTGCGGGGGCTTGATCACCTCGCCCCATTGGGATAGATCAAAATCTTGCTTGCCTCGCCTCTCTTCAGCCGTTCCATAGCGCTTGAGAAGTCCTTCATTGCAATCCTGTCTGTGATCACCGGATGCAAATCAAGTTTGCCGGCCTTCAGCAACGCCGTCATTTGGTACCAAGTCTGATACATGCGGCGGCCATTGATACCCTGAACAGTGATGCCCTTAAAAATAATGTCTTCGGAGAAATTCAGCGAGATCGGCTTGGATGTCAATCCCAGAAGGGAAATGCGACCACCTCTGCGCACAATGTCGAAAGCGGTGCGAATGGATTGTGGATGGCCAGCCATCTCGAGCACCACGTCGACGCCGAGCCCGCCGCTGTGCTCTAGAATTGCGTTCGGCACATTCTGTGACGACGGATCAAGCACCAGGTCCGCCTTCATCTCGGCAGCAATTTTCCTACGGTGCTCGTTCACCTCGATTGCGAAAACCTGCGCTGCACCCACCGCTCGCGCCACCGCAATTGAGAACAATCCAATCGGCCCGCATCCGGTGATGGCTACTGTTTTCGCTGCAATCTCGCCCGCCAGCACCGAATGGACCGCATTCCCAAGTGGATCAAGAATGCTGGCGTATTCCTGCGGAATGGCCGGATCGAGCTTCCAGATGTTCGATTCGGGAATGACGACATACTCGGCGAATGCCCCATCTGAGTCCACGCCGATGATTCGGACGTTGTGGCAGATGTGCGCTTCGCCCGTCCGGCATTGCAGGCACTTGCCGCAGGCAACGTGCATTTCCGCCGAAACAAAATCGCCTTCCTTCACGCTGCTCACTTCGTCGCCAAAGGCGACAACTTCACCACAGAATTCATGGCCAGGAATCAAAGGAGGATGGATCCGCCGTTGTGCCCATCGGTCCCACTCGTAAATGTGCAGATCGGTGCCGCAGATGGACGCGACCTTGACCTTCACCAGAACTTCCGAGCGTCCGAACTGAGGAACCTTAACCTCGCGGATCTCGGCGCCGGGGGCGGAACTCGCTTTCAAAACTGCCTGCATAATATTTGGCATTCTGCTCACGGAACAAAACTCAAAATTCTACACCCTGAGCACAGATGCGTTTTAGAAGTCGGAAGGAAGAAGTTAGAACTCAGAAGTGACGAGAGCAGACATTGAACTCTTCAATTCACTTCTTCAATCTGCACTTCTTCCTTCTGCCTTTCTCCCCTGCCTCAAGAAGCTAACCTGTTCACAATGCAAGTTTTTGTTGACAACCGTGTTAAGAGTCCGCAATATCTTGAGTCAGAGATGCTGCGGACACAAAATGTCGGCATGCATCTGCAGTACGGGCCCTGAGTAACGATGTTCGAAAGGGAAAATCGTCCAGGAGGGAAAATAGATGCCAGCGAAGAAAAAGGCTGCCAAAAAGAAAAAGCACTAAGACAATGACGGCGAGAAAAACTCGCCTAGACAGTTCGCAAGGCCTCTCGAAACAGACTCTCTCGAGAGGTTTTTTATTGCGCGCTATTGTTCCGCATGCGGTATCGTGCTAGAAACGCTGTTAAGAATTCGCGCTTCTTCTTCCGGGGTCAGCATGAGCACTCATTTAAAGCCGAAAGCCAAGTCCGGATCGAAAAACGAGATCGTCATTCCGGAGAAGCTGTACTTCCGGATCGGAGAAGTTTCGTCTCTTTGCAAGCTGCCTGCATATGTTCTTCCTGCTTTATGAGGAAGGCTTCACCATCGCCGGCGCGCGCCAGCAATTGCGAGCGGAATCTTTGAATGCGAAGAACCAGGCGCCGCTCCCGTTTCCGTCGCACTCAACGGCTGAGCTTCGGAGAATCCGCCACGGGTTGGAAGAAATACTAACGATGCTTTCGCCGCGTGCGTGATCTCACGTCGGTATTTCTAGTCAGTTTGGTTTTCTCGAGATATGCGTCAGAGTCTCGCAATCGTCTCTGCCATATCTCCCTCCTGAAACAAACGAATCCCCGCAACGCCTTTCGCTCCCGCCTTCAAGCAAAGTGCAGCATTTTCATGTGTCACTCCGCCTAACGCGAGCACCGGAATGCTGTACTCGCAGGCCGAATGCAGCCGATCAATCCCGCGGACAATGAAATCGGGCGAGTCCTTCTTTTCAAACACCGGACCGAAAACTGCAAAATCAGCGCCCGCTTCGGCCGCTTTCGCGACATCCGCTCCTGTGTGGCAAGAAACCCCAATCACCGGGGGCCGCTCATTGCCCGCAGCTCGGCATGCCTTTCGCACGTCTACCGGAGAGATATCGTTTGAGCGCAAGTGGATGCCGTCGGCGCATACTGACATCGCAACATCCACGCGCGAATTGATGAGCAACTTGGTTCTGCTCGTTGAAGATTGGCGCAAAATATGCACAGCATCGCGTGCCAGGGACTCCAACTCACGTATCGCAAGGTCCGTTTCGCGAACTTGAATGTAATCAACCTCGTACTCGACTGCTGCTTTGATTTTCTCGAGTAACTTCAACCGGCGGTGTGACTCGTCTTCGCCAAGTTGAGTTCGATCGGTGATGTAGCAGAGGAGCAAGGGCGCAGTTCTCAGAGCGTTTTTACGGATTCGTCTTGGCGATTTCCGGCACCACTTCGCCGACTCTGCGCGGTCGATCGGGACCAAGGTGATATTTCGTCAGCCCGTCTTTCAGAAATTCGAAGCCTTCTTCCGGAGAATCGACCAATTTGAACAAGTCCAGATCAGAGGCCGAAATGGCTCCCGCATCGATCATTGCCTGAAAATTGATCAGCCGGTCCCAATACTGACGCCCGTAAATTACGACCAGAATTTTTTTGGCGAGCTTCTGGGTTTGCGCCAGAGTTAATATCTCGAACAACTCGTCCATCGTTCCGAATCCGCCCGGAAAGATGACCAGGGCTTTCGCCAAATACGCGAACCAGAACTTCCGCATGAAGAAGTAGTGAAAGTCGAAATTCAGCGAAGGCGTGATATAAGCATTCGGGTACTGCTCAAACGGCAGGCGGATGTTGAGTCCTATGGTTTTCGAGCCCGCCTCTCTCGCTCCCCGATTCGCAGCTTCCATAATCCCCGGGCCGCCGCCGGTTGTGACCACAAACCGTTTTCGGCGAGCTGGAATCTGCGCCGCCCACTCGCTCAAGAGGTACGCCATCCGCCGCGCATCTTCGTAGTAGCGCGCCATGTCGATGCTGGCTTGCGCGGCCTTTCGTATAGACTCGTCTGCGCCGGAAGGGAGTTGATCGAGAACGTGACTGGCATCTTCCGAGCTCAAAAATCGCGCCGATCCGAAAAAAACCACCGTATCCTGTATTTGCTCGCGCCGGAAACGGGCCAGCGGCTCGGTGTATTCCGACATAATCCTCAAAATCCGCCCGTCTGGGCTGTTTAGAAACTGAGGATTCTCATACGCCAGCGGCGCGCTTTCACCGTGATTCGTGCTCATCGTGTGCTCACAGGGTGTTCGTGATAGTGAATGGCTTCCCAGAATCCTAGCCATAAATCCAGCAAACCAAGTCCGCTGGCGACGCCCCTTACAAACCCATTACTGACGAACGCACGGAGGCCAGGCGAAGTGAGCAGCAGGGGATTGTCTGTCCATTTAGGGGTCCACGGCAGAATTACCAGCAACACGCCAAACGTCGCACACAAAGTCACCAGCAGCAGTGCGCGTAAGCGTAGCAGCCATACGCTGTGGTCATTTCGCGACGTTTTGGCGGCAGCCTCGTTCGATGGAGATTCGTGAACCAGGGTAGGCGACGAGTTTTCTTCGGAAACTGACGAGACAGTCTTCGGATCGGCGGTCACGCAGTTCTCCGCAGTTTTGGGCTGCGCAAACAGCCAGCAGGATTCACTCCCATCGGGGTATTTTACGTCCTCAGGGCCTTGATCCGCTCCGCTACGTCACGATAATCGATGTTGTTGCTGTATACCTCGAGGAAGTTGGTGAGTGCGGCACTCCGATCACCGGCATGTTCGAAGGAAGATGCGAGCTCGTAATGCAACGCGGTACGGGTTTCTGCATCAAGTTTCGGAAGCTTCAAGGCGCGTTCATACCAACGCACGGCCGCTTCAGGCACTCCCTTATCGAGGAAGCACTGGGCCAACCAGGTATAGGTTTGCATCAGTTGCGAGAAGGTATGCCCGCGGTCTGCTGCCTGGCATACTTTTTGGAATTCGCCGATTGCCTCGTCAAGCAAACCCATCTCACGGAAAGCAACACCCAGGTTGTAATGCGTTTCAGGATCTTCGTCTGCGTTGGCGTTGCCTTCTTCAAGCTCATGCTTCAGCTCGCCGAACATGTCGGAGAGATCGACGCCAACTACTGGGTCGGGGCCGCACGCGACTGCGCTTGCCGCGGGACGAGTCTCGATGTAGTGTGTCCCGCCGTCGGTATTAATTGGCGAAATTGATGGTGTAAGATGCGCGCTCTGAACTGCCGAAGCTGCGGCTGCCATCGCAACCTCATAATGGACCGGCACGTTCGCGGCCGGCGCCATAGCCGAAGCTGCGGTAATTGGTGCGCTAGCCGAAGCTGCGGTAATTGGTGCGCTTTCTTCACGGACCGGCTGAGTGCTCGGCAAAAAGTCCGTACCAAGCGAAGCCTCAAGATCGGAAACGAAATCATCGAGCGTGCCGGAACGAAATTCATGAGCGCCAACAGCGGTCATTTCCGGCGTGGCGGGTTCGGATATTTCTGGAACAGCGGGTACATGGGCCGCTTCGCCTTGCGAACCCAAAAAGCTGTCGCCGAGAGATTGTTCGATGCTCGAAACCATCTCCTGAAGTACCGGGCGCTGCTGCGGCCAGGGCTGTTGCTGGACCGAAGTCGCTACTTCCTCGTCTACCTCGGCCATGTCATGGGTCTGGTTCTCGTCAATGGAAACTTCCATTTCTAGTTGCGGCATGACACTTTGTTTCGATGACTCCACGCCGAGCCGTAACACTGCAAGTTCCGGCGATCCCGGCGCGACCGCTTCGAGCCGGACCAATACCTGTTCCGCCTGCTCGATCATTCCCTGCCCGAGATAGAAGCGTACTTCCTCCATTGCCTCGTCGAGACTCGGCACGGCGGGAGGGGTGGAATCCTGGGGTTGAACCTGCAATTGATTTTCCGGTTCAGAGGCCAGCTCCTCGAATTGAGAGTTGCTCGCAGACTCTGAAACGTCCTGGCCTGCGGGAGTCTCGACGGTAAAGTCCTGCTCCCATTCGCTTGAGAGATCGACTTCGGGGCCTACATGGGTTTCGGGGCTTGCGGCAAGTTCGGAAACCTGAGCAATCCCAGTTTCGGCAGAGACTTCACGCGGCAATGTTTCAGTGGGCGCTGAGACAGGAGCTGTTGGTACAGGCGTCGCCGCATGGAAAAACAAACCGCTCTTGGTTCCGGACTTCTGAACCGGAGCAGGTTTCGTATGTGCGACAGCTCCGGGTTGTGATACCGGCGACTCGCTGATCGCTTCTTGAGGCTCGTTTGCAAACGCGGGGCCAGAAATCTCAAACTCGGGCGCGCCAGAGTTGTGAACCGCTGGGGAGCTTTGGATCTGTGCCGCCGCGGTAACAGATGGCTGCGTTTGCGCCAATGGCGTCTTCGGCGACGCTCCTCCGCTGCGCTCCTCATATTTGGCAGCCAGGTCTCCATAGCGCGCCGCTTCTTCGGCGTGACCGGCATCGTGATAAACACTTTGCAACGTGCGGCAGCACACTGCCGCTTCCCCGAACCTTGCGGCACGTGTGTGCAGAGCCGCGAGCTTCTGGTTCAGGCGCAAATCGCGAGGCGCTTTGGGCAGAGCTGAAAGCAGGGGCGGCAGCGCCTTGGCCGGCATGTTGTACGAGATGAATAGTTCGGCATCGGTCATCGCCGAACGAACCGCCAATGCAAGTTCATCGTCATACCGCTGATCGATGAATGGCGCCGTGGCTTCCAGTTCGTCCGCCAGGACCGCGCCTTCTTCCGCTGTAATCAACTGCGATACGCTGCTGTGCTCGGTGCCTTGCTTTTCGAGCACCTGCTGATAATTTTGCGCATGCATCTGATTTGCCGGCTCCAGCTGCATGAGCTTCAAATAATATTCGCGTGCCTTTTCCAGATCTTCGGACTGCACGTATGCATGCGCCAATAATTCGTAGATCTCGGTTACGTGCGTGTTCTCGCCAGCCTTTTGCTCGAGGACGAGCAGTTTTTCCAGCGCCTCAGTATCTTCCTTGACATGGCCGATGATTGGCCGCAGCGCCTCGATGAGCTTAGCGGGATCATTGCGCAGCAAGCGATCGGCATGTTCGTCATAGACTTTCAGCGCTTCGCGATATTGTTGGGCTTCGATCAGAGCGGCTGCGAGTTCACCGATGGCGGCGCCATCATCGTGCACATTGGTCAGCTTCGAGGCGAGTGTGCCAGCTTCCGCAAAATTCTTCGTCCGGAGATTTGCCTTGAACAGAGCCCGCAATGCGTCGGGATTGTTATCCAGGTCGGCGATCCGGCTTAGGCACTCGATGGCCGCCTTTGCATCTCCTGAATCGAGCGCGGCCCGTCCGCGAAGCAGTAGAGCATAACTGCTGCCGGGCTCCAGCTTGAGCATCCGCTGCAGAATTTCATCCGCAGCTGCAAGCTGTCCTTTGGATCGAAGGGTCTCAGCGGCGGCGGTCAGAATCTGCCATGCTTCCGGTTTCTTTCCTAGACGAATGTAAACTTCAGCCAGCTTGGTGCGCATGGCGACATTCTCGGGATCCATCTCCAGCGTCTTTTCGAAGATCTTGACGGCTTGATCGAGCTGGTTGGTCTTCAGGAACTCTTCCGCCACTTGCAGATACTGCGTGCGGGCATCATTAAAAAGTCCCTGCTGGGTATACAACTCGGCCAGACGCAGCACGCATTCCATGGAAGCTTTGAGCTTGCTCAGCTTCTTGTACATGGCAATGGCTTTGACGGTGAACCCCTGCGCGGCATAGGCATCGCCTACACGTTTGAAGCAGTCCGAGGCCTTTTCAACATCGCCGAGTCTTGAATGCAGATCGCCCACCGTATTCAACACGGTCAGGTCCTTGGCATCATGTTTCAGAATTTTTTCGTACTCGGAGATCGCATTCTGCAACTTACCCTGCTGGACACACTTCTCCGCAGCGCTGAGGACTTTCTGTTTGTTGAAACCGAAACCAAACGCCATAAGATTGCGGACTCCAGCTCCGTGCTTTCCGGATTTACCGGCAAAACGAATGACCATCCTGTCGGCGATACCTGGAGCAATCCTGGAATGGCCATTCGGACATGGTCATTCTACGGCTCAACAGCCAGAATCGTATGGTTACTAAGGGTTACCGGGAGGGAGTGTACGAGTGGGTAGAGGATCGAGTCTTGAAGCCGGAGTGTTCGCAGAGTCTCTTGGATAAATAGCACGGCATTGCGAAATCAGTTAGTCGCGGGCAACATCTGCCAACACAAATATCAGGCCGATAAACACCAGAGGCTTTGGCATCCTACGCAGAATTTTCCACGCTAAGAAACTCATAAGGGTGATCCTCTCGACAAGAACTTGCCGGACGGGGCTGGACACCTGAGATTTCTTGGACGGCGGCATCCTGGGCCAGAAATCGTTTTAAGCGCAAGAGCTTGTACAAAACTCAGCCTCTCGACTAGTCAATGAACTGAATGATTTAGGCTTGTACTTGTGGTGCGCAACAGCATCGCCGATTATCTGCAAGATTTCGAACGCCTGGGCCGCGAGACGGCCTACGCTGAACGTGTCGGCTATCGCACGGTGAAATCGAGCTATGGCGAGGTCGCGGGGACTGCGTACAGGTTTGCCCGCGAATTGAATGCTCGCGGAATTAAAAAAGGCGACCGCATCGTTCTGTGGGGGCCAAATTCGGCGGCTTGGGTGAGCGCCTTTTTCGGATGCGCCAATCGCGGAGTGATCGTAGTTCCCATTGACGACGCGGCTGCACCGGATTTCGCGCTGCGTATTTTTCATCAGGTTTTAGCGCGCCTTTTAGTTTGTTCTCGCGAGCATTCCCAGCCGAATACTCCAGGCATTTTTTTTGAAGACCTGCATGCGGAAGTCAGTCGGCACTCGCCAGCGATGCTCGAATCAGAAAAGGTGGGATCTCAGGACGCACTGGAGATCGTCTTCACTTCCGGCACCACCGCTGAACCCAAAGGGGTGGTCATCTCGCATGGCAATGTGCTTGCCAATGTGTCGCCTCTGGAGGAGCAGATGCGGCCGTATCTCAAGTATGAACGCTTCGTACATCCCATCAGGTTTTTGAACCTGCTTCCTTTGAGTCACGTCTTCGGGCAATTCCTCGGTATGTACCTTCCTTCTATGCTCTCCGGCTCGATTTTCTTTCAAGACAGTCTTAAACCGACTGAGGTCGTCGCCACGATTCATCGAGAACGGATTTCGGTGCTGGTCTCGGTGCCGCGAGTGCTTCAGTCGCTACGAACCAAAATCGAGCGTGATCTGGAGGATGCTGGCAAACTCGAGAAATTCAGAAGGGATTACCGCGAAGCTTCAAGGGGGCGCTTCCTCCGGCGTTGGTGGATATTTCGCAGCATTCATCGCCAACTCGGCTGGAAATTTTGGGCGTTCATTTCCGGAGGCGCAGCGCTAGACCGCGAAACCGAAGAGTTCTGGCAACGATTGGGATTTGCTGTGGTTCAAGGGTATGGTCTAACGGAAACGACGTCCGTCATCAGTGTCAATCATCCCTTCAAAGTCGGGCAGGGCTCAATTGGGAAAGTTCTTGCCGGTCGCGAAGTAAAGCTTGCGCCAGACGGCGAAATTCTCGTTCGAGGCGCCGGGGTTGCGGCGGGATACTGGAGCGAGGGGGCACTCCGGCCAGTTTCGACCGACGAGGGTTGGTATCACACTGGTGACATCGGCAAACTGGATGCGGCAGGCAATCTCTTTTTCAAGGGAAGAAAGAAGGATCTGATCGTCACCCCCGCAGGGATGAATGTATATCCCGAGGACCTTGAAGGTGCTATCAAAGTTCAACCTGAAATCAAGGACTGTGTAGTTGTGGCCCTTGCTGCCGGAGGAAACGCGGAAGCTTGTGCGGCGCTAATTCTCAAAACTGGCGATGCTGGTCCCGCCCAGATTGTGGATCGCGCGAACCAGAAGCTCGCCGAGTATCAACGCATTCGCCGGTGGGTGGTCTGGCCCGACGAAGATTTTCCGCGGACCTCTACTCAGAAGCCCCGCCGCGCAGAAGTCGCCGAAGCTGTGCAAAAGATGCTGAACCGGGGCTCGCCATCAGAAGTTCCGAGCAGCGGGATATCGCAGCTGATCGCTCAGATTACGAAGCGCTCGCCGCAACAGCTTTCGTCCACTGCCCGCCTCGATTCCGACCTCAGTCTCAGTTCGCTTGATCGCGTTGAATTGATGAGTGCACTCGAAGACCGTTATCAGGTGGATTTAGGCGAAACGCGCTTCTCCTCCGTCAGCACAGTGGGCGATTTGGAACGGATGCTGAAAGGCGACTCTGGAGCGCGCGCGGAGTATCACTATCCCGCCTGGGCGCAGCGCTGGCCGACAACGTGGGCGCGCTTTATCGTGCACTATCTTCTTCTGCGCCCTGCAGTTTTTATTCTGGGGTGGCCAAGAATCGAAGGACGAGAAAATCTCCGTAATGTGAAAGGTCCGGTGCTGGTGATTTCCAACCATATCGGCGATGTCGATGTTGGATTCATTCTGACCAGCCTGCCAGCCCGCATTCGACATATGCTCGCCACTGCTGCTGGTGGCGAGGCGCTTGAAGCACTACGCACCCCGGCTCCAGAGCGAAATCTGTTTCTCCGCATTTTTGACCGCGTTGAATGGTTTCTAGGAGTTTCTCTACTAAACCTTTTTCCCCTTCCGCGCCAGGCCGGATTTCGTGAGAGTTTTGCCTTTGCCGGGGAATCGGTGGATCGCGGTTACAGCATCCTGGTCTTTCCCGAAGGACGACACACCACAGACGGCCGAATGAATCCTTTCCGCTCCGGCATAGGGTTGCTGGTTCGTAATCTGAGGATTCCGGTGGTTCCGATGAGAATTTATGGCCTGTTTGAGTTAAAGCAGGCCGGACGGAAGATGGCGAGACCGTATCAAGTAAAAGTTAGGATTGGCCTCCCACTTAGGTTTAATCCGCAAGACGAGCCTGACCAAATAGCCGCTCAGCTGCAATCTCGCGTCCAGGAACTTTAGACCGTCAGGTAAACGTTATCTTCCACAAGACAAACATCTTATTCACAGTTTCCTAGACGCTCTCTACAGGAAAATCCCTACGTCAGATAGGAGAGTCGGGCCGGAGCTTAAAAAGAATCGGGCTGATCCGGAGACTAATCGAAACCAGCCCGAACAGTGACGAAGGAGCAGCGCGACGGAGCTCCGCGCAAGCGCAAATCCCCGCGCCCCCGCTGCTTACTCTCACCGTATGGTTCATGCGAGTCTGCGGTCAATTCCGCGAAAGTTGCAGGCTCGATTACAACTTAAGTTGCAACAGATCGGGCCAACGCCGCTTCGCGGCAACATCGGCTACCGAGATGGCGCAAATTGCTCATCAAGCCGAGTTTTCGCTCGGCGTTGACGTAAAAAGCGCAACTGCTTACGAGCTGATTCGATCTATAATCGGCGCGATGCGGGCCGTCCCTTCAGTCCTTGATATCGTCAGCCGCCGGCTCGCTTTGCCGCGGGGGCGAAACACTCTGATCGGGATGGAGCGCGTTCTTGCTTCGGTACGCGCCGTTTTGGCGTTCAGTTCGCTCCTTCTTTTGTGGCTGAATCCAGCGGTGGCTTATCCACGGGGAATTGCCCTCGCAATTCTTTGTGTTTACCTGGCGCATTCGCTTGGGCTTTTGACACTCGTTTACCTCCGTAGCGAGATTTCCCCCAGATTTTCCGTGGCCGTCCATATCGCCGATATTTTGTGGGCAGCGATCATGAGTCTTTTCGGTAGCCCTGCCGAAAGCCCATTCTTTTCGATGACGTCGGTGGCTGTCGTCTTCACCATGGCCCTGGACAGCATCGCGCGAGCGCGCACTTCGCTGGCGATAGTTGTGGGATTGCCCTCGGTCGGCGGCTTCGTAATGCGTTCGGTTTATTTGGTCATCTTTTCGTTTCTGATCGGATACATTGCCGAATCAGAAAAGCGCCGTGCTGCCGAAGCATTGAGTATTTCGAAAATTTCGGCGACGGTGCGGCTCGAAGCCGGACTCAAAGGGACCGTCCAGACAGTGATGCAGGAGTTGCTGGATCTGTTTGGCGGACGTGAGCTCCTAGTCATCACTCGCGAATCCGAAGCTCACCTGGTAATGCTGTGGCGAGTTGAGAAACTCTCCAAGACTGGAAATGTGGTTTTCACGTGGAAGCAACTGGACGAAGCTGAGCAACAGGAATACTTATGCGTCATGGCTGAAGATGCTGCAGGCGCGGCCTGGCACAACCGGAAGACGTCAAGCTCGTTGACTCTGGATAAAAATGGGGTTCGGACCCGCGATCGCGAGTGTTATCTGGCCGAAAGATTTGTGGAGCGGCATCCGTTCCAGTGGCTGCTGGCTTGCGCGATTTCGGCAGCGCCCGAAGTTTCCGCGCGCTTGCTGCTTTTTGAACCGACACTCGGCGGCCGGGCAGAAACCCAGTTGCGTTTCCTCCAGGACGTCGCCAACTTGGTCGCACCTTCGGTGTATAACGTGTACCTGCTTCGCCGTCTTCGTTCCCGTGCAGCAGCCGTTGAGCGCGCCCGCGTTTCACGCGAACTGCACGATGGTGTTGTCCAGTCATTGCACGCGATCGCCTTTCGGCTATATGCGTTACGTACTCGAACCGGGGCATCGCCAGAAGAGCGCGAAACTGAATTGTTGGAAGTCCAGCAGTTGGTGCAGAGTGAAGCCGCGAATGTGCGCAACCTGATCCATCAACTCGAGCCGCTCGATTTCGATCCCCGGCATGTTGTGGACTTTCTTTCTGGCATGGTGACGCGCTATCGGCAGGACACCGGAATTGGGGCTCAATTCGTCTGCGATTCGTCGCAGGTCAATTTGCCGCCAGCAACTTGCAGGGAAATTGCCGGT
>QHZW01000411.1 GCA_003224815.1 Acidobacteriota bacterium
CACTCTGGGAGTGGGGATCGGGCTGACCGGAGTACGCGTACTTTTAGCGATCAACCCTGGCAGTATTCCACGTATTGGAGAGAGCGATGTTTTCATCGGCGTAGATTGGCGCCTACTGGTTTTCGCGATAGCGTTGTCACTGTTTACAGGAATTCTCTTTGGGCTGTTTCCAGCGCTAACGATATCGCGGCCGGATGTGAACAGCGCACTCAAGGAAAGTGGCCATCAGCAGGGTGCGGATTTGGGGCAAAACAGGGCGCGCTCTTTGTTCGTCATCAGCCAAATGTCTCTGGCTGTTGTTCTTCTCATCGGAGCCGGACTTCTGATTCGTACATTAATCGCGCTGCATGAAGTGAACGCCGGTTTTGATCCTCACAACGTGCTCAGGATCGATATGTCACTCGCCGGAGACCAGTTTGTAAAGACTACCGATGTCTCAGGCTTTGTGGACAATGCAAGGCTTCGCATCAACGCCATTCCCGGCGTCCAAGATTCAGCCATGACGTGTTGTCCGCCGTTCACAAGTAGATTCGGGCTTCCGTTCATTGTGGTTGGCCGGTCTCTGGGAAATTCTTCCAGCACGGGTGATGCCGAATGGACATGTGTGTCACCAGGTTATTTCGATGTTTTCAAAATTCCTATCCTGCGTGGGCGCGGTTTTACGGTGCAGGATAGCGAAGCTGCACCTCCCGTGGTTCTTATCAACGAAGCAATGGCAAAACAGTTCTGGCCAAATCAGAATCCGCTTGGTGAACAGATCGTCATTGGCAATGATTTAGGCCCGAGATTCAAGGATCTACCCCGGCAGATCATCGGCATAGTGGGAAACACGCGGGACGTTGATTTAACCCTCCCTCCGGCCCCGGCGATGATAATTCCACAGGCGCAGGAAGCCAATGACATGGCGGCTTTTTGGTCGCAGTTTGGCCCTGCCTATTGGCTGGTGCGCACACGGATAGCGCCACACCAGATGATCCCCCTCATCGCGAAACAACTTAGCGACACCAGCGGTGGACTGGCCGTAGGGCATATCCAATCGATGGATGAGGTAATGAGTAGTTCAATTTCTCGGCAGAACTTTAATATGCTCCTGATCACCATCTTTGCCGCCGTTGCACTGGTACTAGCCACGCTGGGAATCTACGGCGTCCTATCCTATGCCATTGGTCAGCGTAGCCTTGAGATCGGCGTTCGCATGGCGCTTGGTGCCGGTCGAGCCGATATTCGCAACTTGGTCTTGCGGCAGGGGATGCTATGGGCAATTGTCGGAGTCTCGATAGGGGTATGCGCAGCATTCGGTCTTGCGCGCTTCATTGCGAATCTTGTTTTTGGCGTTACGACTAGGGATCCAGTTGTGTTTCTGTCTGTGCCAATACTGCTACTCAGCGCAGCATTTGTAGCTGTATCACTGCCGGCGCGGCGAGCAATGCGAGTTGACCCGATCCAAGCCATCCGAATGGAATGAGGTAATCGGCTTTGCTTGCGCGGCGCGCTTAATTTCCGAGTTTTCTCTGTACTCGCTGGATGCGGTGTCTGATTATTTCTCGAGGAGGGCTACCTGACGCAAACAGG
>QHZW01000412.1 GCA_003224815.1 Acidobacteriota bacterium
AGTGTGGTGGGTACTACGATAGGTATATCGGACTCTTTGGAAAGAGGACTATCCTCACAATTTGTTATTCCGATAATCGTCGCGCCACTCGCTTTCGCCTTAGCAAGCAGCTTCACAATCTCTACGCTACGGCCGGTTCGAGAGATTGCTACAACGACTTTCCACGGGATCGACGTGAAATAGAGCAATTCGCCCGCATCCTGGATGACAACCGGATGTGCAGCAAGGTCGAAGAATGTGCTGGCACTCATCACCGCATGCCAACTCGCCCCGATACCGGTGAGGACCACGCCCCGGCTCGACTCAACCAAGGACCGCGCCGCGCATAGCGCATCCTTTCCCGGCCCCGTCAAAAACTCGATAGCTCGCCTCATTTCTGAGGGTTGTCGAAGTATGTCCTGGAGGAAACGAGTCTGCGGTCCGCCCTCCTGTTGTTCTATCGACATGTTGCGCCCCGCGTTGGATGTGAGGTGCTATCAGGCAGGATAACCAGAAGAATCAAGAACATTGGGCTATTGCAAGCGTATCTGAAACCGTTTTCAGAAACCGGATTACAGTAGCCGAGGGCAGGGCCAAAGTCAAGAGAACATGGTCTTCCCTGGCTGGCTCGTGATAGCTTTCATCCAACGGATCTCATCTAATATCGCAAAATCACCTTTACGGCGGTGAGACGAGCGGTTTTTTATGGCCCACACGATGCGCGAAGTTGCGAGGCGAGCTGGAGTGTCCTTGGCCACCGTTTCGCGGGTACTCAATGACACAGAGTACATTTCCGAAGACACCCGCCGTCGCGTCCTGGAAGTTGTTCGCGAGTTCAATTATTTCAAGAACGTTCATGCCCGACGCCTTGCGACCGGCCGCAGCGACATCTTTGGCCTGGTCATTTCCGAAATCGCAAATCCATATTTCCCTGAAATTATTCGGGGTTATCAGGCTACAGCCTGGAGCCGAGGGTACGATGTGCTGATATGCAACACTGAGTACGATCAGGACCGAACCAAGGCGGTGATGCGAAAACTCAGAGAAAGTGGCGTTCGCGGCGTCGCGGTGATGACCTCCTCGGTGGGACAAAGCATGGCGCATGAACTCATTGCTGCGGGCATACCGCTTGTATTCAGTAATTATGACTCGGTAGGTAAGCTGGTTTCGAACGTGTGCATCGAATACGAGTACGGTATCAATAAGGCCATCGAACACGTAGTTGAACTTGGTCACCGCCGCTGTGCGGTAATTGCGGGTCCGGCTGAAAACTACACTGCCGTCCGTATTAAGAATGCTTTGGTTTCCGGACTCACCGCCCGCGGAATGAAACCTGTTTGCGTTCTGGAAAGCAACTACCGAGTTGATGGCGGTGCCTCTGCGGTTCGGGAGGTCTTGGCACGCCCGGAAATCCCGACTGTAATCTTCTGTGGGAACGATCTGATTGCAATGGGTGCCATGAGTGTGCTCGAGGATTCGGGAGTAAGCGTGCCTGGGAATGTTTCCGTTATTGGGATTGACGACATCTTCTTCTCATGTCTGGCACGGCCTCCACTCACCACCATCAGTGTCCCTCGCGAACAACTCGGGATCAAGGCCTTTGAAGCCCTCGAGCGGATGCTCAAGGTGAAGCGTCACAGGGGCATAACATACAGATTGGAAACGGACCTCATAGTGCGCAAGTCCACAGCCCTGGCTGGTGGGAAAAAAATAAAGATCAAGTCAAAATCTTGAACCCGAGCAGTCTATTCTCACGTTCCTTCTCCAGTCATTGCGGTGCTCTGCTCTGCAATTGCCGCCCTCGCATATCTGTCTTGTTTTTGTATCTTGCCGTCGGCTCGATGCTTTTTCTGGCACAACACGTCATAGCTCAAAATGCCCCAAGTCACTCTGATATAGGAATCTCTCTTGCTAAGCAGGGGAGGTTAGCCGAAGCAGCGAGCGAACTGCGGGAAGCTGTGCATGCCGCTCCCTCTGTTGCACTCTATCGCGCCCAATTGGGATCGATCCTTGGCCTGCAGGGGGAATGGAACCAGGCGCTCGGAAGCTTTCAGAAAGCCGTGGATCTCGAACCAGAGAACATTAATTTTCGACGCGAGACCGCCGCCGTGCAGTGGCAGCTTGGCCTGATGTCTCCCGCCAAGAAGAACCTCAACTTTGTTCTGGAGAAACATCCTGATGATCCTGGTGCCACATTGTTGTTGGGATTGGTGAACGAAAAGGAAAGGAATTATCAGGTCGCTGCCCGCTTACTGGATAAGGAGTTTGACCTGGTTGCTTCCCAGCCCGACAGAACCGTTGCACTTTTTAATTCCGTAATCAAAAGTGGCGAGCGGGCCTCAGTTCCAAAAATAGTGGATATTCTGAGGCTGAATGCTAACAATCCGGTGTGGAGCAACGCCCTGAGTCAATGTACGCAGATTGCCGCTCTTGAAGGTGAGTTGGAAACGGCAGCGTCTGTGTTTTCCCTTATTTCTGCGAATGAACCCTCCCGGGCAGATGCTGGTCTTCAGCTTGCCAAAGCTTTGTACAGTCATGGTCAAGTGCCCGCCGCAAAGCAACTCTTGTTGCAACTCGCCGGAGAAAAGGTGATGAGCGCAGATTTACAAGCCCTTCTCGGGGCCTGTTTTGAAGCGGAACATCAACCAGCGCTCGCACGTGAAGCGTATCAGCGCGAGATCGACCTGAACCCTTCTCGGGTTGATTATTACCATGACATGATTTCACTGCTATTGGATATGGGAAAGACGAGCGAAGCGGCCACCTTGGTGAATCGTGCTCTCAAGGTTGCGCCAAATGATGCCAGGCCGTGGGTGTGGAAAGGGCACGTAAGCCTTCAGGCCAATGCATACAAGGATGCGATTGAGAGTTACAACCATGCCGGCGAGTTGGACAAGTCCAGCCCAGATGCGTTCCTGGGCGTTGCCACTGTCTATTTCATCCTCGGTCA
>QHZW01000413.1 GCA_003224815.1 Acidobacteriota bacterium
TGATAACTGCGGGATCCAATTCGAAGTAGGAGAGATTGATTGCCGGAACGCCGTACTGCCGCGAGAGGAAGGTTGTGACCTCCTCATCGGTAACAAAGCCGAGCTTGACCAGAACTGAGCCCAGGCGTGCGCCCGTGCTCTTCTGCTCTCTTAGGGCCTGTTGTAATTGTTCAGGGGAGATGATCTTCGCCTTGAGCAGAAGATCGCCAATCCGCTGAGACATTCGGTGCTCCGCGCCCGCTGACCCCCGCCGTGGCGAGTTCAGCGCAGTCGCATTGAAATGTTCGGAATCGGCGATAGCGCCTGACGCCGGTGACAAATTGTGTCAGCGGTGACGCGTTCCGGCTACATTACTGAAGTGAGCGACTCGCAGTAATGCCGCTCGGCGGCAAAGATTTACGCGCGGTGGACGACAAATTATGTCAGCGCTTCGGAAGCTGGGAAGCCGAAATTACAGCAGTGGCAATTTTCGGCAAGACAGCGGCTGCAGCCGATAGTGGAAGCGCCGGCCTAAAGGCTGGCGGAACATGCCCAATCGGAAGCGGGCTTAGCCCGATTTTGATTCGAGCGACCATGCTATCGTTCAAATCTGCCCGCCATGATCCGCGCGTACAAAGGAATTACTCCCACGGTTCCTGCATCCTGCTACGTTGACGACTCTGCGCAGCTCATTGGCGATGTCACACTCGGCGAGAACTCCAGCGTCTGGATGAACGCCGTGCTGCGCGGCGATGTGCATTCTATTCGCGTTGGCGCTAATTCGAATATTCAAGATTGCAGCGTGCTGCACGGCATGAAAGGCAAATATCCCGTTGTGATTGGCGATTGGGTCACCGTGGGCCATTCAGTAACGCTGCATGGCTGCAGCATCGGCGATCGCTGCCTGATCGGCATGGGCGTGATCATTCTGAACAACGCTCGCATCGGGGAAGGCTGCATCATCGCCGCCGGCACGCTGATCCCGGAGAACACCATGGTGCCGCCGCGCACGCTCTGGATGGGCTCACCCGGCAAGCAGCGCCGCGAACTCAGCGATGAAGATCAGGAAGGCATCCTGCGCTACGCCCGCAATTACATTGATTACAAGAACCAGTACCTGCGGGAGCGGGAGAGTGGAAGACGAACGTGAGCCATTTGGCAGAGCCGCCCTCGGCGGTGAGCCATTTTTGAGAACTGAGAACTGTGAACTGTAAACTGTGAACTCATGCTCAAAGCCGTCCGTGGCACGCGCGACCTGCTGCCGCCCGAAACCGAAACCTGGAATTTTGTTGACGCCGCCGCGCGCGACGTCTTCCGCGCCTATAACTTCCACGAAATTCGCACGCCAATTCTTGAAGACCTCGCGCTGTTTCAGCGCTCCGTGGGTGAAGAGACCGACATTGTTGCGAAGGAAATGTTCGCGTGGGAAGACCGCGGCCGGGCGGCATCTGAAAAAGGTCAGTGGCTGGCGTTGCGCCCCGAAAATACTGCTGGCGTAGTGCGCGCCTACATCGAGAACAAGCTGTGGGACCGTCCCGGCGTGCAGAAGCTCTATTACATCGGACCGCAGTTTCGCCGCGAGCGTCCGCAGAAGGGGCGCTATCGCCAGTTCTATCAGATCGGCGCTGAAATCATCGGCCCTGCGTCGGCGGGCAGCGAATCTCCGGCGCGCGATGCCGAAATTCTGGAGATGCTCGCCACCCTGCTCGACCGTCTCGGCATCACCGGCTGGACTTTGCAACTGAATTCGATTGGCTGTCTGGCCGATCGCGCGAGATATAACGAGGCCCTGCGGCAGGCGCTCGCTTCCATCAAAGACAAAATGGATCCCGATTGCCAGCGCCGTGCGGTTACCAATCCGCTGCGCGTGTTCGACTGCAAAGTTCCCGAAGATCAGCCCATCATTGAAAAGCTGCCGCGGATTAGCGAGTTCCTGGACGAACCCTGTCGGCAGCACTACGCCCAAGTAAAAGAAATTTTGCGATCAGTCGGTGTCGCTTTTGAGGAAAATGACCGGCTGGTGCGCGGGCTGGACTACTACACACGAACGGCATTTGAGTTCACACACGGAGCCTTGGGCGCGCAGAATGCAATCCTGGGCGGAGGGCGCTACGACGGACTGTCCGAAGCGCTCGGTGGGCCGCCCGCCCCTGGAATCGGGTTTGCCATCGGCGAAGACCGGTTGGTGATGTCACTCGGCAAGTCGCCTGAAGACGTGCTCCGCAAACCCGATGTGTACATTGCGCCGCTGGGAGCAGGGATGAATAAGGAAGTAGCACGCGTGGCGCGTGAGCTGCGACGGAAAGACCTCGTCGTGGAACTCGGTGACGAAAGCTTCCGACTCAAGAAGTCTTTTGAAATCGCGAGTAAGCTCGGCGCAAAGTACATCCTGATCTCGGGAGAAAACGAGTTCAGCACGGGCGTATTCGCGCTCAAGAACCTGGCAACCGGCGAGCAGGTGCAGGTGCCCCGCGACAGCCTGGCTGCGGCCATTCAGCGCTAAGATTCTCTCTTTTTCTTAATTTTGTAAATTCTTCCTTAGGTCATTGACGAGGCATGAATCTTCTCCTATTGTTTGCCACACAACTGGATCGTGAAAATCAACTAGGAGATCAATTTATGAGCCGTACTTCAATCGCGTTAAGCGTCACCTTTTTAGCCACCGTGCTGGTGGGATCTGTTCAGGCACAGATGGGGCCTCCGGCACCCGCGCCGGAACTGAAGAAGCTGGATTTCATGGCAGGCGATTGGAGCGCCGAGGGAACGGGGTCCATGGGCAAGGTGAACGAGCTAGCGGTGTTGGGCTACGATTCGGATAAAAAAGCGTATACCTATCACGCATTCGACAGCGTTGGCGAGGCGGCGAACTCAACCGGCACGGTCGATGGCGATACCTGGACGTGGACGGCTGACGAGCACATGGGCGGCATGACAATGAAGGGCCGCTACACCATGAAAGTACTTTCGCCGACGTCGTACACCATGAAATATGAACTGTCGCAAGACGGATCCAATTGGACGACCGCCATGGAAGGAAAAGCGACCAAGAAGTAGATCCCATTTTCTTCAGCGGAGCAGCCCCACTCTTCGCTCCTCGGAGGGCGGGAGCTCCCATTTATAATTCCTGATTCGGCTTTCTGCCGCATTCCTTTCCGAAAGGCAAAACTTGCTCGACTTTTTAGGTGACCTGAAACGCACACATATGTGCGGCGCTCTCCGACTATCTGACGCAGGCAAAAAAGCCGTTCTCATGGGATGGG
This sequence comes from Acidobacteriota bacterium, assembly GCA_003224815.1. GTDB lineage: Bacteria > Acidobacteriota > Terriglobia > Terriglobales > Acidobacteriaceae > Gp1-AA145. The sequence continues at coordinate 3,240 of QHZW01000413.1, forward strand.
TGAACCGGCGGCGCGACCTAGGCAGAATCATTTTCGTTGACCTGCGCGACCGGACGGGTGTGACACAGGTTGTCGTCAACCGTGAATTGAATACCGTAGCGCATGACAAAGCGTCTTCTCTGCGTAATGAGTACGTGATCGCGGTAATCGGCACGGTGAAGCAGCGCGATTCCGATACGATCAACAAAAATATCCCGACCGGCGAAGTTGAACTGGTCGTTGATGAACTGCGGATTCTCAATGAATCGAAGCAACCACCGTTCCTGCCAGGCGAAACGGTTCTTCCGAACGAGGAAATGCGGCTGAAGTACCGCTACATCGACCTGCGCCGCGATGTGATGCAGTTCAACATTGAGATGCGGCACAAGGTTTCGAAGGCCATTCGCGATTTTTTGTCAGCACAAGGCTTCTTCGAAATTGAAACACCGTTCATGACTCGCTCCACGCCGGAGGGCGCGCGAGATTACCTCGTGCCCAGCCGGGTGCAACCGGGCAGCTTTTACGCCCTGCCGCAGTCGCCGCAGATGTTTAAGCAAATCCTGATGATTTCAGGCTTCGACAAATATTTTCAGATTGTGCGTTGCTTCCGCGATGAAGATTTTCGCGCCGACCGCCAGGCCGAGTTCACGCAAATCGATCTGGAGATGACATATCCACAAACGGATACCGTCTGGGGCGTCGTCGAAGGATTTTTGAAGGCTGCGTTCAAAGCTGCGGGACACGAGATCAAAACGCCGTTTCCGCGCATGAGTTACGACGAAGCTATCCGTCGATATGGCAACGACAAACCGGATATGCGTCTCCCGTCGATGGTGGATGTGCGCGGGGCGCTGACGCCGGCGGAACTGGAAGAATTCGCCACGAAATTCCGGGTGCGCAAGGATTTTCCAGTGCAATTGATTCGCATTCCGCACGCGGGAGAAATTTCCGGCACTGAGCGCCGTACCATCGGGAGTTACGGCGCTTACAACCACGTGCAAGGGCCGTCCTTTGTGCAATTGATGACCGATCCCAAACGCTTTGCGAAAGATTACCCGGCGCTCTCGGAAAACATTGTTAAATTCGCGGGTGTGGAAGCGGACGACCTTTGGCTGCTTGCCGCGGCGCGTGCCGAAGGCGCTGAACAAAGCGTGCAACATTTCTGTGAAAAATGCGGGTTCCTGCGGCTTGATTTGGCACAGAAATATGCCGCCAAGCACAAGGCTTTTGAAAAGACCGGAGATCCGGCGAAGGACTTCCGTTTCCTGTGGGTTTCCGATTTCCCCATGTTCGAGTGGGACAACGTGGAGAAGCGGTGGAACCCTGCGCACCATCCGTTCACCACGCTTCATGAAGAAGATATGGCCAAGCTCGAGGCCAACATTGATTCGGTGCACGACCCGAAGTCTCCATT
>QHZW01000414.1:0-2892 GCA_003224815.1 Acidobacteriota bacterium
AGAAATCTGAAAGCTGGATGATCTCGCATACCAAGAACATTGGTTCCCGCATGACTAATAATTTCCGGTTTGGACGCCTCGAGCCGATTGCGATTCAAGGAGGAAATGCCGCGCCCGATGCGGACGTGAGCGCTCTTGGATTGACCGGCACCTTTCAAAACCTCCCACCATACGCTCGCCTGTATCCCTCGGTCGGTTTCCAGGGTATCGCGGGCACTTCATTCGGAAGTCAGGGAAATGACACTACAACTAGCGACATCCCTACGTGGCAATTCTCCGATTCACTTACGATAATTCACGGACGACACACCACGACAGTGGGTTTCGATTATCGTAAGTGGCTGCAGCGCCGAGATCTTTCGGCCGATTTCCTCGGTGACTTCGGTTTTAATAACGACACTTATCAGAACAACAACAACGGATGCACTACGCCGAGTGGAAAATGCGGTACGGGCAACTCAGTCGCTGATTTCCTGCTCGGCTATTACAACAACGCCTCGACCTATCAACCTGGACCTTTCAGTCCGGCCGGAGTTGCTGGAAACTTGGACCAATATCGGTTCATGTACTTTGCTCCATTCATTCAGGATGACTGGAAGGCGACTAACCGGCTTACGGTGAATCTCGGCTTACGGTGGGACTATCGGGCTGTCCCAACCGAGAAGGACAACAAGATGTTCTGGTTTGACCGCGCCAATGCAGGCGGCGGCTTGTGCTTTGCGGACAGAAACCTCGAAACTGAGAGTCTCTCCAGCCTTGGTGGACCAATTGCCCCGTCGGGCAACGGGTTTTACCGTTATTGCGGACGCCCGAATCCTGCTGACGGATCGAAGAAGCCCTTCGCTCCGCGCATTGGTCTAGCCTATCGTCTAGGAGACAAGACCGTGATCCGCGGTGGCTACGGCATCTTTTTCGATTCTTCAGAAACTCGTGAGATCGACAACTCTGGCGATATTTACCCCTTTATTGTGCGTGCTTCGCCAAACCCCACCACCGACACATCAGCGTGCGTTGCACAAGGCAACTGTTTGCCAAAGTTAACAGATAATATGTTCCCTGCTGTCCCTCTCCATCAGGTGGTTCCATTGCTTCCCGATGGTCACTATCAAGATGGCAGCCAATTCTTCGCTGTGATCATCTCCGAGTTCCCGCACAATCCCTATGTTCAGCAGTGGTCGTTCTCGGTCCAGCGCGAGCTCGCGAGGAACACGACTCTCGAAGCTAACTACGTTGGCAACAAGGGAACTCACTTACTGAACCGCATCAACATAGGGCAGCCCCTGCCACCAACTGACTTGACATTCTGCAATCAGAAAGACCCGACTACGGGTCAGTACATCAATCTCAACAACGGCGATTGCCCCGTGTCCGCCAGAAGACCGTTCAGCAATATCACATCATCTCTCGGATTCCTCGACAGTCAATGGAACGGTTATTCCAACTACAACGCAGGAAATCTAAAACTCGAACGCCGATCTAATTCAATGGCTCTACTCGCCGTTTACACCTGGGCGAAGAGTCTGGATGACAAATCTGCGGCTGCGGGCGTTGGCTCAACTAATGCCTTTGCTGGGCATATGGACGAGCATAACCCGAGGCGCGACTACGGGCTTTCAGACTTCGACGTGGATCATCGCTTCGTGGCCAGCGCCGTTTATCAACTACCGATCGGACGGGGCAAGCGCTACGGCAATGACATGAATAAGGCTGCCGATTTTGCCGTTGGTGGCTGGCAGGTTACAGCAATTACTACGTTCCAGAAAGGGTTCCCGTTCTCGGTACTTTGCAACGACAACTTCGGCTTGCTCCTCAGCTTTACGCAACGCTGTAACCAGGTTGGTCCAGTTGGTAGCCAACACAGCATCACGCAATGGTTCAATACATCGTCCTTCGTTCAGCCGCTCGCGGGACAATTTGGCGCCAGCGGACGTGACATTATCCAAGGGCCCGGAATCAATAACTGGGACATCGGAATTGGCAAGGATTTCAAGTTTACTGAACGAGTCGCATTCCAGTTCCGCACAGAATTCTTCAATGCGTTCAATCATCACCAATACGGGTACGATCCATTCACGAGCACTAGCATTGGCGCACCGGTCGATAACAATCCTAATGATGGTCCTATATATGGGCAGGTTATTGCCGCACATCCCGGGCGTATCATTCAGTTCGGAGGCAAAATCGTCTTCTGAAGCGAGGGCTCTCCACGCAGCCGAAACCCTACACCTCCACAAGCCCCGCCGGACCCATGTCTGGCGGGTTCCCTTCTGATATACACTCACCTGCGATGAGTCAAACGTTCCTGGTTTCAGTGATCGTTGCTTGCGTATTCGGGGTCGCGGCCTGGCCGGCAACCCCTCAAACTGCGTCGCAGTCAGCAGGGCAATACGCCGAAATTGGTAATCGCGCGCTTCAGGAAGGTCGTTATGGGGATGCTGAGCAAGCGTTTGAAAAACTGAAAGGTCTTGAACCGAGCACTGCCGAGGTTCATGCCAACCTTGGTCTCATCTACTTCGAAGAACGGAAATTCGACCAGGCGGTCCCTGAGTTGCGGCACGCTCTAAAGTTGAAACCAGCCCTCACGAACTCCGCCGCTGTTCTCGCGATGTGCCTTTCCGAACTCGGACAATACAGCGACGCGCTTCCGGGCCTGGAAAAGGGTTTCCGCTCGACTGATCCGCAGATGAAGCGCATGTGCGGCCTGCAACTCGAACGCGCCTACACCGGACTGAAGCGCGATAGCAAAGCGGTCGAAGTTGCGTTGGAGTTGGAGCGGCTGTATCCCAACGATCCGGAAGTGCAATACCACGACGGGAAGATCTTTGGAAATTTTGCGTTTATCACCATGCAGAAATTGTGGCAAGCTGCGCCCGACTCAGTCTGGAAGCATCA
>QHZW01000414.1:2914-4199 GCA_003224815.1 Acidobacteriota bacterium
CTCGGTCGAATCTTGTTGGCGCGCTCGCAAAAATCCGGCTCGGCAGATGATGCCGGAATGGCGGCGAAGGAATTTGAACAAGAGCTCAGCATCGATCCCGCCAATGCCAACGCCGCATACGAACTCGCGGAAATCAATCGCAATGCCGGACGTTTTGAGCAAGCGCAACCATATTTTGAGCTGGCACTCAAGGGGCATGGCGATTTTGAAGAGGCGCACCTGGGCCTTGCTGCCACATTGATCTCACTGCAGCAGCCCGTGGTGGCATTACCTCATCTGCAACAAGCAATCGCTCTGAATTCTCAGAACGAAGTCTCCTGGTGGCGGCTTGCATAAGTCGAACGCGTGCTCGGGCATGCCGAGGAGCAGAAAAAAGCCTTGTCCGAGTTTCAGCGCTTGCACGCACAGGCTGCGGGACGCGCGCAGCCGACCGGCGCAGAATTATTTTCTCCGAACGAAGTGACCCGTCAGCAGATCGATCAAGCTGCGCAACCGTGAAACAGCTTGCTATTTCATTGTGAGGACAGCCACGGAAAATCCATTCAGGCCAAATTTGTCGTTAGCAACCGGAGCCTTTTTCGCCGGATCGAAGCCAGTCGTCTGATCGACGTATTCCATTTGCCCGCCAGCTGCGCCATTAATTTCAACGTCCATCGCGTTCTGGCTTTTGTTCACCAACAGGACCCGCTCTTTACCATCTTTGGTGATAACCGGCATCGCATAAACATAGGGATTGTGGGAGGAGGGATCTTCTCGAATTGCAACGACTTTATCAGCCGGACCAAAGTTGTCGTGCAAGAGTTGAAGCACCCGGAAGCGCGGGTTCGGATTGCCAGTGTTCCAATCAACCATTGAAACGGATGGGAAGTGGGTTGGATACCCAACCAGCTGCGATTCACCGGCCACGTCAATTCCCATCCGCGTCATTTCTCCGAACAAGTAGGCATACATGGCGCCGGTCAGGTTCCAATATGACGCCGGTATCGGCTTGGCGACGTGACCGGGCTCGCCCTGCGCGACATCGTCGGCGGAGATTGCGCCGATTTCGTCAATCGTGGTGCGGGTATCAGGTGCGAGCCGTTTCCGGATCTCTTCGACATAGCGCACCGTGTTCAGAAATCCGTCTGCTTGCGCGAAGAATGTGTAACCCTGAATTTCCGGTGTCTGATCGGGGGTGGGAATGGCATAGAAATGGTATGAAATGAAGTCGAGCGGAATCCCAGGCTGGTGGTTCTTGCGGTCGAGAAAATACTCGAAGAAATGCGGGTTCTGCGAAGGCATCGCG
>QHZW01000415.1 GCA_003224815.1 Acidobacteriota bacterium
ACCGGCATTCACACCAGCCGTCTGGCCATGGGAACCGGAACGAACGGAACCGGCCACCAATCGCGTCAGACCGCGCTCGGCGTTAAAGGCCTTTCCAACCTGCTACTCAATGGCTATGACGACGGGCTCCGCTTCTTCGACTCGGCCGACGCGTATGGAAGCCATCCTCATGTTGCGGAGGCGCTCAAGCATATTCCTCGTGACAAAGTCACAGTGCTGACGAAATCGTGGTCGCGCGATCCAGCGGAAATGCGCGCCGATCTCGACCGGTTCCGTAAAGAACTGGGGACCGATTACCTTGACATCGTCCTGATGCACTGCCTGACCGAAGGCGACTGGACCGAGCGCTACAAGGGCGTAATGGACGTGCTCTCCGAAGCCAAACAGAAGGGGACCATTCGCGCACACGGCTGCTCGTGCCACTCGATTGAGGCGCTAAGAGCGGCGGCGGCTTCGCCGTGGGTCGAAGTGGATCTGGCGCGGGTGAATCCAATTGGCTCGCACATGGAAGCCAATCCCACCACGTTTATTTCTGTACTGAAGCAGATGAAAGCGTCCGGCAAAGCGGTAGTCGGAATGAAAATCCTCGGCCAGGGCGACATGCGCGACCGGCAGGACGATGCGCTCAAGTATGCGCTCTCGCTCGGTGTGCTCGACGCGTTCACGATTGGCGCCGAGAATCGCAACGAGCAGCAAGATTTGATTCGCAGGATCGCAGCGGCGTGATTCCTTGATCAAAAATACGTAAGGGCCGGTGCCCCCACCCGCCCGGCGGAGCGAAGCTACGCAGGCTTCGAACGGTGATCATTACAATGAACCCGTGCCCCTCACCGCGGCCGCCCGGCGTCTTCGCCTACCGCTTTCCTTTGTGTACCGAGCCTACTCTTTGTGGGTAGTCGGCCCATTCGTAAGCACCCGGCACAGGAAAACTCTGCGCGGGCTCCGGCCATCGAACCTACGGCCCCACTGGGCTTGAGAGCTGATAATGGCTACAAATCCCAAGCTGCCCGATTATGAGAATGTTCCGCCCCGCCGAACTAAAGACGATCATGCCAGAGTGGAGATGATCAAGCAGGGCAAGTTTCCCTGGCCGTTGATGGCATTGCTCGCGGGGGTGGTTCTGTTGCTGGTGATTTTTTTGGTTCTGCCCAAAGCTCCGCATCTCACAAACGCACCTACCGGCGCTGAGGTTCCGCAGCAGCCAACGGCTTCGCAGGTTCAACTCACGAATGTGTCTATTGCACCATCGCCGGTTGGCGGATCCCTTTACCTGAATGCGGTACTTCACAACGCGGGCAGCACGGCACTCACCGGAGTTCAGGTGAACGGTCAATTCATGGGCCCCAATGGCGTATCCGCGGGCAGTTCCACGGCCGCTGTACAGGCGGCTTTCGGCGGAACCGCGTCAGAGAACCTGAGCCAGGCCCCGATCAAACCTAACGAGTCACGCCCGGTACGGATTTATTTTGAGCACACGCCACAAGGCTGGAATCACCAGGTACCGGCGCTCACGGTAACGACGGTGACGGGAACGACGCCGTAAAAGCTGCGTTGGCCGACGCTCTATTTGAAATGGATCGCCGCTTCTTCCCTCTTGCGGTTAGCAGCCGGTTTCGACGCTCGCACCTTCAGCATGCCATATTTGGGCTTGACCTCGTGACAGCCGTCTTCGCAATAAACTCCGCCTTCAGCTGATTCGGGCTTTGGCATCGGCGAGTTCACCGCGATCGCGCGCTCTTTTTCGAGATAGATTTCCACATCTGAGATGAGCTTCTGGTGCTCTTGCGGAGACAGCCATTTCTTCACCTTGACAAGATAATTCTCGAAGCGCGCAATCGGATCGCGCCTGCGCCAGTATTCGAACATGGGCTTGGGAACGTAATCGGCTGCGTCGTGAATGGCATGGCCCTTCATGCGCATCATTTTGGCTTCAATGAGCGTCGTCCCTTCACCGCGATGAGCGCGCTCCACAGCGTCGCGCGCCGCGTCATAAACCTGACAAGCATCAGTGCCGTCGATGATCACGCCTGGAATTCCGTATCCGATAGCGCGCTCGGCCAGATCCTGCACGCAGTACTGCATCTCCGAAGGCGTTGAGTACGCCCATAGATTGCTTTCAACCAGAAGCACCAAGCCAAGTTTCTGGACGGCGGCAAAGTTGATGCCTTCGTAGGTCACTCCGGTTGATTGCCCGCCATCGCCAATGTAGGTCATCACCGCGATGTTGCGCCCTTGCAGCCGCGCTCCGAGCGCGACGCCAGACATCACGGGAATCAGATCTCCCAGCATCGAGATCGGCGAGACCACATTCCGCACGTAGATATCGCCAAAATGCGAGGTTCCATCGCGCCCCTTGGTCGGCGAATCGGCTTTCGCCATGTACTGCATCATCATGTCGCGAGGCTCGAAGCCGCGCACCAGTAGCGAACCCTGATTGCGGATCATGGGCGCGACCCAATCATCTCGATCGAGCGCGAACGCCGAAGCGCACGAACATGCTTCCTGCCCGAGTCCGAAATAAACTCCGCCGACAACCTTGCCCTGCTTGTATAGATTCTCGAGCGCCTGCTCCATCTTGCGATTGAGCACCATCCAGCGATAGATCTCGATGCACTGCTGCTTATTGAGATATTTCGAGTCGCGAATCGGCGGCGCAGGCGCGCTCAGGTCGCCAGAAATCCCGTAGCAGCACTCTTCACCCTTGCGAATCTGGTGAACGCTGAAACTCGGCTTCTCCAGCCGGAAGTCGGGGATGGAATAAGTGCGCTGCTGCGGAAGGGCCGAGATGGTGCGGCGCGCGCCGTTGCTGGAGACGGACTTGGATCCGCGGCGGCCATTTGTAGAATTCGAGCGAGCAGCTCTTGTCGCGCTAGTTCTCTTCTTCATAGCAGAACGAATAATAATCGTACTCCGCGATGA
>QHZW01000416.1 GCA_003224815.1 Acidobacteriota bacterium
CAGTACCGGAGCCATGCTTTTTACCGGGCACAAAGGCACCAGTGGGAAGTCGGCCTTAGCTCGCCGAACCGAATCCTCGACAACAGTCGCAAACACTGCGGTGCGGCGACAAGTTTCTGGCACCAGCGACTGCACCTCAAGGCGCGATCAACTGCTTTTTATAGAACTCATTGACGTCTCGGGCTTCCTACGAAAGGCAACGAGACCTAACTCTTCTTGGCACGCATCAAGCGCTCACTAACCACTAGCCACTGAGCGCTTGCAACTGCTATTCTGCGCTCAACTCACGATTCCCGGGAACCTGCTTGCTCCTCGAACTGCGCCTCGAGAATTACGCCGTTATTGATCATCTTGCAGTTGAGTTCTCGGCTGGGCTGAATCTGCTGACCGGCGAAACCGGCGCTGGAAAATCCATTCTGATTGATGCTTTGGGATTGCTGATTGGCGAGAAAGCCTCGCCGGACGTTGTGCGCCATGGCGCGGACCGGGCAGTGATCTCGGCGGTTTTCGAGGTTGAGGTTGGATCAGAAAAGACGGTCGCGCGCATTCTCGAAGATAACGGGATTGATGCTGACGAAGGCAATCTGATTCTGCGGCGTGAAATCGGCAGCAAAGGACGCGCGTTCGTGAACAATCAGGCGGCGACGGTCGCGGTGCTGAAACAGCTCGCCCCTTATCTGGCCAGCATTCACGCGCAGAACGAGTCGTTGGTTTCGTTCGATGGCGAGGTTCGTCTGGCGCTACTCGACACTTTTGCGGCTACGCACCTTGAGTCTGTAGCCGAGAAATTCGCGAACTGGAAACAAATCAAGAATCGGATTGAAGAGCTGGAGCAGGGCGAACAAGACCGGCAGCGGCTGGTTGATCTGTGGTCGTTTCAAAAGCGCGAGATTGAAGACGCGAGATTGCGGCAGGGCGAAGACGACCGGTTAGAGGTCGAAAAGCGCGTTCTGGCCAATGCTGAGAAAATCTACAACGCGGCCATGCAAGCGTTTGATTTGCTGTATGAGGGTGCGTCCTCGACGTCGGCTTCATTGCGATTGGCGCAAAAGCATGTCGAAGAACTGATCCGCTACGAGCCCAAGTTTCAGGAAGCGCACGCGGCGCTCGACTCGGCGCGCATCAGTGTGGAAGACGTTGGCGCGAGTTTGCGTGATTATGCGGGCGGCATTGAATCCTCGCCGGAGCATCTGGCTGAGATCGAAGACAGATTGGCGCTGCTCGACCATCTGAAGCGGAAGTATGGGCCGGGCCTGGAAGAGGTCATCAAGCTTGGCGAAGATGTCACGCGCAAGCTTTCCGAGGTGGAAAACAAAGACGGGATCCTGCGCGAGCTGCGCGGGAGGCTGGCAGCGGCAGGCGAGGATTATCTGTCGGCGGCACGCGCGGTGTCGAAAAAGCGGTACGAAACGGCGAAAAAATTGGAGAAGCTGGTTGAGGCGGAGATCAACGAACTGGCCATGAAGTCGCAATTCCGCATCGAACTCAGCGGCACCGACGAGGAGAGCGATTGGACTGCGACAGGATTCGACCAAGTGGAGTATATGATTTCGACCAACCCCGGCGAGCCGATGCATCCGCTGGAGAAGATTGCTTCAGGCGGGGAGCTTTCACGCGTGATGCTGGCGCTGAAGGCGAGTGTCGAATCCGGCTCGCGGAAAAAAACGACGGCGGGACAACGGACGTTGATTTTTGACGAGATTGATACGGGAATCGGCGGTCGCGCCGCGGAAGCCGTCGGGAAGAAGCTCAAAGCACTCTCGCGGACGAACCAGGTGGTCTGCGTCACGCACCTGCCGCAAATCGCGACGTTTGCCGATCATCATTACTTGATCGAGAAGAAGCGCGCGGGAGACCGCACACGTACGACGGTCCGTCCGATCACGGGAAACGAACGGACAGAAGAGATCGCCCGCATGTTAAGCGGGGCGAAGGTAACCGAAACGTCACTCAAACACGCTGAGCAGATGCTGAAGGCGAACGCGTGAGTAGGATTGAGTAATTGCGAAATTTGGTAATTTTGTAAAATTAGAGAACTGTTCACATCGTTTGGTGTGAATTCCCCAATTACTAAATTTCCCGATTACTCAATTTTTTCATGCCATCTCCCGACCAGATCGTCGAAATTGACGGGCGACAGCTGAAGCTGACGAACCTCGACAAGATTTTCTATCCATCCACTGGATTCACTAAAGGGCAGGTCATCGACTATTACGCGCGCATCGCGCCGGTGCTCGTGCCGCACCTCAAGAACAAGCCGCTCACGTTGAAGCGTTATCCCAATGGCGTCAATGAGCCGCCGTTCTTTGAGAAGAACGCGACCAAACACCGCCCCGATTGGGTAAAGACCGTGCCCGTTTGGAGCGAGGGCAATCAGCGCGACGTGAACTACATTCTCTGCAACGATCTTCCGACACTGATCTGGGTGGCGAATCTCGCGTCGATCGAACTACACCCTTCACTTTCACTGGCGCAAGACATTATGTGTCCGCGGTCAATTGTTTTCGATCTTGACCCTGGTCCACCGGCGAACATTGTGCAATGTTGCCAGGTCGCAGTTTGGTTGCGTGAGGTCTTCGAGCATTTCAAGCTTCAGAGTTTTCCCAAAACTTCTGGTTCCAAAGGAATGCAAATCTACGTGCCGCTCAATACGAAGACCAGCTACGACGAAACCAAGCCGCTGGCGCACGCACTTGCCCGCCTGCTCGAAAACGAGCACCGCGACCTTGTGGTATCGGACATGAAGAAGGCCATGCGAACGAACAAAATCTTCGTCGATTGGAGCCAGAATGACGATCACAAGACCACCGTGAGCGTTTACGCCCTACGCGCGCGGGAGCGGCCGACGGTTTCAACACCTATAACCTGGGACGAAGTAGAGCGTTGTCTCAA
>QHZW01000417.1:0-5465 GCA_003224815.1 Acidobacteriota bacterium
GGTCGCGCGTATTCGCGCGATTTTGCGGCGCACTGCCGCGAAGACCGAAACCGACGTACCAGACGTCATTCACGTGGGCGATGTTGACCTAGACCCGGCGACGCGCACAGTGCACCATAAGGGCAAGCCCGTAGAACTGACATCCGTGGAATTTGGTTTGCTACACGTGCTGTTGCGCGAGGCCGGGCGCGTAGTTACCCGCGAAGCGTTGGTGGATGAAGTTCTCGGCCGCAAGTTCTCTCCATTCGATCGCAGCATTGATATGCACGTAAGCAAAGTACGGAAAAAACTAGGCGACTCCGACTCCGAAGAGCACATTAAGACTATTCGTGGGGCCGGATATATATTTACGTTAGCGCGAGCCAAGAGCAAAAGCGGCATTTGATGAGAAGTCTGTTCCTCAAAATATTTCTGTCGTTCTGGGTGGCAACGGCATTGTTCATCGTGCTGGCCATACTAGTGACGCTCGCAATGCGGCCTACCCGACAAGTTTCGGCTGTTGAGGCCCTCCAATCCAAATTTCTTGCCGAGGCCGTAGAAGCCTATCAGAGCGGGAGCACCGAGAAACTCCGCGATTATCTCCGCGGTCTGGGTGAAACGCAGCACATTCATTCGGTCCTCTTTGATGAACGCGGTCCCTTGATTGGTCACCCGCCGCGCCCCTGGTTTTCGGAGACAGCACGAGGCGAAAGACCGACTGCCGATACCTTCTGGGGGCGCATAAGTCCCCACTTCCAGATGCTGAAAACATCGATGACCGGAAACGACGGTCACCGCTACACGCTGGTGACAGAATTGCCGCCCGGCCAGAACGCATTATTCGGCCCGGGCGGCGTTCCCGGCCTGGGCATACTGATCGCCGTGCTGTCGTCAGGTCTGGTCTGCTACATTCTTTCGCGTTATCTCACATCGCCCATTTTGCGCCTGCGCAAGGCCACCTTAAAGTTGGCTGGCGGCGATCTCTCAGCCCGCGCGGGCAGCAGCACCTTGCACGGCAAAGATGAAATGTCGCAACTGGTGCGCGACTTCGACTTGATGGCAGAGCAGATCGAAAAATTAGTCAGCGCGCAGTCGCGCCTGTTAAAAGACATTTCACACGAGCTGCGCTCGCCGCTCGCCCGGCTGACGGTGGCACTTGAACTGGCTCGCCAGCGCACCGGACCGGAAGCGGAGAGTGTTCTTGACCGCATCAGTCTGGAATCCGACCGTATGAACGAGTTGATCGGCAGCCTCACAACGATTGCGCGACTCGAGAGCGGGGCCGGGACACGGAAAGTTCCAGTACAACTCGAAGAGATTGTTGAGGAGATTGCACAGGACGCGGACTTTGAAGCTCAGGCGCGCAATTGTCAGGTCCAGGCCGAGGTTATGGACGAACTTCCGGTACTGGGCGATCCTGCTCTCCTGCGTAGCGCGATCGAAAATGTGGTGCGGAACGCGACCCGATACACCCCTGAAGGCAGTATGGTCAAAATACATGCAGAGAAGGTCCAGAAATTGGGACATTCCGAGGCTCTCATTCAAGTGAGCGACGCCGGACCCGGGGTTCCGCAAGACTCTCTGGAGAAGATATTTCGCCCTTTCTACCGCATCGATGACGCTCGCGTGCGTGCCACCGGCGGGGTGGGGCTCGGGTTGGCCATCACCGATCAGGCGGTCAGGCTGCACGGCGGCTCGGTCAAAGCATCAAACCTTTCAGAGGGTGGGTTATTGGTTGAGGTCCGGCTTCCCCTGCAGCCATCTGCAGGGGAGATCCGGAACCTGCAAACGCCAGCGGCGGTCAGGCAAGATTCGTAGCTGCCCCGACGTGTGTTTGCTCTTTGTTGCCCATTCCTGATACATAATTGGGGTAAGCCTTTCAGAATCAAAGTTTCAAGGTTGCAAAGTTTCAATGGATCTCCAGCGGGCGAAGGTCTGCGCCCAGCTCAATCTGGACCCCAGAAACCTAAAAACTTCGAAACGTTGAAACCTTCTCGTCGGGAGTACGAATGCGAATGAAGTCCGCCTTGGGTTTGCTGGTAGCCGCGATCTCAATTGGGGCCATGTTGAGCTGCACGTCGAGCAGTGGTGGCGCCACCGGTACCGGCTTCGTTTGGATCGCGACCGAAGGCGACCAGCAGGTACGGGCGTTCAATATCAATTTGAGCAGCGGTAGCGTCAGCCAGGTAGGCAGTGCCCGAGCAACGGGAGCGCAACCTTCCGCAATTGCTCTGACTCCGGATGGAAAAACACTTTTCGTCGTCAACAGCACCGATAATGACATCAGCGTTTATGACGTGAATTCAGACGGGAGCCTGGGGTCTCCTTCAGGCACTACTCCAACCCTTTCTCAGGGACCAAGCGGGTGCAGCACCAACTGCCTAGCGTACGGTGAAAATCCGGTTGCACTAGCAATCGATCCCGCAGGAAAATTTCTGTACGTGGCCGAGCAGGGTGTGCCTGGAAGTGTTAGTTCGCCCGGCGGCATTTCGGTATTCAGCATCTCGGGAAATACTCTTTCTGCATCTGGTCCTGATTGCCCGGCAAATTTCTCTCTGACGAAGTGCCCCTTTCTTGTAACTGATCCGGTGACCGGCGTCAGCACTGGCCCGTCAGCAGTACTCGCGTCTCCCACCGGCAATTTTCTTTACCTCGCCAATCAGTTCAGCAACACGGTGGCAAGCTTCGCGTACGATCCATCTTCAGGCGCATTGTCGCCGCTTGGAACACCCATAACAGCCGGTACCTGTCCTGCGGCCGACGGCGACAATCTCTTTGTCGCCAATTCAGGCTCAAACAATGTCAGCGTGTTTTCGGCATGCATTCAGACATCTACCTGCCCGGCTGCTGACGGAAGGCTTGTGCAGGTGACGACCTCGCCATTTGCGGCGGGGCTTTCGCCCAGTGCACTGTTCGTGGATCCCGTCGTAAATTTTGTGTATGCCGTCAACAGCAAGGGTAATAATGTCACGCAATTCCGCCTTAGTTCAGCGACAGGCGTGCTTACTGCTCTTACTCCGGCAGCGGTCAATGCGGGCCAAAATCCGGTTGGCGGAGGCATTACCTCCGATGGGACCTATGCGGTCGTTTCCAACAATAACGGATCAAGTATGTCGATTTATAGCGTAGGGCCGGGCGGCAAGCTGGCGCCGGGTAGCACCGCGTCCGTCGCGCTTCCCGGGCAGCCGGCCGCCATCCTGGTGCGCTAGAGTGTGCCGTGCACGTGCTTCAATGACCAGAGACATCCTCGCTGCCCTGACCACGATCCTGATCATGACCTCATTTACGTTTTCCCAGTCAGCTCGCCCGGGCGTTAGTAGTTCAACTTTTGGCGTAGTCGAACCCGACGCGGTAACCGACCCGAAAAAGATTACCGCTAAACCCGACGCCGATGTTGAGCAGGCCGAGGAGAGCCTTTCACTGCAGCGTTTGTACATGACCCGGCAGGTTGGCGGAACAGCCTGGTCACCTGACGGAAAGACCATCGTTTTTGTTTCGAACATCACTGGGCGCAACAATCTGTGGCTGGTGCCCTCTGAGGGCGGTTGGCCGACGCAGCTCACCGTCAGCGATCAGCGGCAGACAAGTCCCGCATGGTCGCCGGATGGGAAATGGATCGCTTATCAATCCGACTATGACGGCGACGAGCAATGGGACATCTTCTTCGTCTCGCCGAAGACGGGCCAAGTCGTCAATGTAACCAAGACGCGCGAAGTGGCCGAAGAGAACCCGGTCTGGTCTCCCGATGGGCGGTTTCTTGCCTGCATGGTAAAGCCGAAAACTTCGTCCTCGTACGAGATTGACGTGTTCGACGCACTGATGCGCGAGACCAAGCACATCACGACGAAAACGCCTGCCGACAAGCTGAACACCAATCCGATCTGGTCCAAGGACGGGAAGTTCATCGTCTATACGCAGGAAGAAGCGAAGGGCACAAACTCGAATATCTTTATCGCCGACATTGCTACTGGCAAAAGCACGCTGCTGACGACGCACCAAGGCGAGAAGTTGTACTCCGCTAATGACATCTCGCCCGATGGCAAATATCTGCTGATCACATCTGAGGCCGCCAACAATTACCAGAATGCCGGATTGCTGGACGTCGCTTCAAAGCAAATTCACTGGCTGACCCAGGAAAAATGGCAGGTATCGGCCGGGAACTTTTCACCCGACGGCAAATCCGTCACCTGGACGGCGAACGTTGACGGCGATGCCAATGCGTATATTCATGGCCTCGTCACCAACAAGACAGCCCAAATCAAACTTCCTGAGGGCGTGAATTCATTCGGCGGGGCTGATTCAGCGTTTTCGCACGATGGCACGCGGCTGCTCTGTTATCACAATGGTCCGAATGCTCCGAGTGACGCTTGGGTCTATCATCTGGCAACCGCCAGGGCGACCGAGGTCACGCACTCTCTGATGGCTGGAGTTCCCGCCAGCCATTTCGTCGAGCCATTTTTAGTGCGCTATCCCAGCCGCGACGGAAAGCACACAATTTCTGCGTGGCTATACGTCACGCGCAATATGCAGCGCAACGGACAGAACGCCGCCATCGTTTACATCCACGGCGGGCCGGCGTCGCAGAGCGTGAACTCCTTCAACCGCTTTATTCAGCACATCGTAAATCAGGGATACATGGTGATCGCGCCAAACTATCGCGGATCGACGGGCTACGGCAAAGATTTTCAGAGCGCAAACCTGTTCGACATGGGCGGCGGCGACTTGCACGATGTACTGGCTGCAACAGATTTTCTCCTTGCCACAGGCTATCCCGACAAGAAGAAGCTGATCGTGATGGGCGGCAGCTACGGTGGCTATCTTTCGATGATGGCCGTAACCAAAGCGCCTGAACTCTGGGCCGCTGGCGTGCCGATTGTGCCGTTCGTGAACTGGTTCACGGAGATTGAGAACGAAGATCCGATCCTGCAGCAATCGGATCTCGCGACCATGGGTGATCCCAAACAGAAGCCTGATTTCTTTCGCGAGCGCTCACCGTTCTTCTTTGTGGACCAGATCAAGGCGCCGTTGCTGTTGCTGGCCGGAGGGCATGATCCACGGTGTCCGAAGGAAGAGACGATTCAGGTTGCTGACGAGATTAAGAAACATGGCGGCGTCGTGGATTACAAAATCTACGAAGACGAAGGCCACGGTTTTTCACGCGTGGAAAATCAAATTGACGCCTATCAACGAGTGGCAAATTTCGTGAAAGCACATGTGCCGCCCGCAGATTGTGGCTGCAAGCTGGAGTAGAGTTTCTCTGCTTCCTTCGCGGCGCTTCTTTGCGAACTTCGCGGTTAAAAGCTGTGTTAGGAAAGCTTATCTAGCTTCCTGCTGCCAATATGGCCTTAACCAATCCCGGAATCGTGTATTCCTTTGTTTCTATGTCAACCGGAAAATCCAGTTCTCGCAGAGTCGCGGAAGTGACCGGCCCAATTGAGGCGAACTTAATGTTCGTGTGGGGCGGGCGCCCTCGCCCGCCAAGCAGC
>QHZW01000417.1:5548-8460 GCA_003224815.1 Acidobacteriota bacterium
AGTTCCCGAGGAATCACGTCGCGAGCAATCTTAGCCCGCGCGAGCAGCACGCGTTTCCCATCCACTTTATCGCGTAACCTTTCAACTAATGATTCGGCGATGTAGCGATCGGGAACAACGGCAACCTTGAGGCCGAGCCGCGTGATCGCATCCCGCGTTGCGGGCCCGATCGCCACGATCCGCAAATGCGCTAAAGTATGCGGCTTGATTTGCAAATGCTTCAATCGTTGGCCCAGCGCTTCGGCGCCATTGACGCTGGTAAGAATAAGCCACTCGTATTCCTGGATTCGTTTCAGCGCGGAGTCCAAAGGCTTGTACGTCTTCGGCGAACGGATTGCAATGAAAGGAATTTCGATAACTTCGGCACCCAGAGCCTTCAATCCAGCAGATAGTGCACTTGCCTGACGTCTTGCGCGCCCAACAAGGATGCGAACACCTGAAAGCGGCTTGCCGCGAGGCGATTTTGTCATTTGGCACCCAGGCCGCGCTGCCGCATCAGTTGAGCGACTCCGGAGACGGCGGAATCAGCACTCGTGCCAAGAGCCTGTATGACATTCTCCTGTTCAGTCCTGGTGCGGTTCTGGCTGAGTTTGAATTTCCCTTCCAGGCGGCTGACGGCGATCTCAAAGGCGACGATGTGATTCAGCATCCGCGAGTGATACTGGTCGCCAAGCGATTTCCACTGGTCCAGGTAAGAAGCGTCGAACTGTGCAATGAGTTCAGCAAGCACTTGCTGCTTGTCGTCGTCGGAACTGAGTATCTTTCCGCGTCCATACGCGTGGACTGTTGCGTAATTCCACGTCGGCACGCTCTCACGCAATTCGTACAATGCCGGCGAAATGTATGCGTGCGGGCCGTGGAAAATCACCAGCGAGTCTACCTGCTGCTCCTGCTCGAAAACTTTCCAATGAGGATTGGCCTGAGCCGCGTGCGCTCGCAAGATTACGTTTCCATCTCGTTCAGCAACCACGACCGGAAGATGCGTCGCAAACGGGCCGTCATCGGTATTGGAAACCAGAATCGCGAACGGGTTCGCGCGCATGAAGGCGAGAGCAGTCTCGCGATCTTCGACACGATTGAACTCTGGGATGTACACTATCGTTCCGTTCACATGAAGCTTCGGCTATTGAACCGAGTGCTGGCCAATATTCGCAGCCCCTAATAGCTTCGCATTCAATGACCCGCCGCTGAATAACATTTCTTCGAGCGCAGCATTCAGGTGGTCTGCCGTAAGCGGGCCATCGTTCTCGCCCTGCAAATGAAATTGGGCCGCACGCCGCATCAGTTCCTTGATAAAGGCGGCGCTGCCGCGTTCGGTTCTACGTACAACAAGTTCGATCACTTCTTCAGAAAGTCGGAGGCCGTATGAATAAAGCTTAATCAGCTGTCTGCGCCCATGGTCATCGGGCAACGGAAATTCAATCGCTTGATCGATGCGGCCCGGTCGAGACGCCAATGCTGATTCCAGGTGCTCCGGTCGGTTAGTTGTAAGAACGAACAGGACGGCTGCGTCCTCCCTCAGACCATCCATTTCGTTCAAAAGCTTGTTTAGCAAGCTTTCTTCACATGGCCCATGCATCTCTTCGCGCATACGGGCAATTAAGTCGACGTCCTCGATTACAAGCATCGCTGGCTGGAGGAAGCGCGCAAGCTGAAAGTAATGATCTAGAAGGCCAACCTGTTCGGCAGTGATAAGCAGCGTGGTGTGGTCGGGCAGTTGACTGGCAAGGTAATGAATAGTGTGCGTTTTGCCAGTCCCGGGAGGACCATAGAACAGAACACCTTTCTTTATTGGCATGCCAAGTCTCTGAAGGCCCTGACGTTGACGGACGAAGTCGCGAATGTTTCGGTCCATCAGTTGCAAGGTTTTTTCTGGAAGAATGACTTCCTCTCGGCGCACAGTTCTGAGTTTGTGCACACGCAACGCACCGCCTTGCCCCGAGTAACGGTCGAGTTCTTCCAGTGAGATCACTTTCCCGCGGTAGGTCGCTGTCTGTCTTACCGTAGCTTCAATCTCGTCCAGCAGCTTCCGACTAAGTGACATACCGCTCTCGCCTGGTGGAACTGCCACTTCAAGATGTGTGCCTGAAGGCCGCCCATAAAAAGATCCCGGGCTGACGAGGAGTGCAAACGGCATGTCCGCATCCGTAGCGAGCCAGAGTCCCATTCGCAGACATCGCGCGGGTAATACCTCTCCTATATCGATCTCTTCGTGCTGCGATGGGCCAACGATCACGGGGTAATGGCGGTTGCCCATCAGGTGAGCAACCGTAATAGTCTCGTGAGAATACTGTGCGTGCAACCCGAGTAACCTCGCACCGGCATAAGCTGCAAACAACTTCTCCAAGGCCAACTGCACGTCGACTCTGGCACTGATGGGAAAAGTACGACTCGAAGTCACAAGTTCATGCAACGGCCTTCCAAAATGGGATTGCAACGCAGTTTCTGCAAGAGGAACGTCACTAGATTGCACTTGGGTGGTCGCCGACATGTTTTGTCCTCTCGTACTTATGGCTGCTCGGGTTGTGGGGTTGAACTCCCGTAAGCGGTTTCCAGTATCTCAGCCGCACCTTTCCCAAGGAGAGCTCTTGCTATCGATTCGCCCAGTGCAGCCGCATTCTCCCCAGTTCCCGACTCTCGCAGCACCGCCTTGCCGTCTGGGCTAGCAACGACGGCTTGCAGGTGCAGTTTGCCGCCTTGCCAGCTTGCATTTGCCCCGATCGGCACTTGGCAGCCTCCGCCCATTGCTTGCAGAAGGGCGCGTTCGCAATCGGTTTCAGCGCGAGTGGCGGCATGATCGAGAAACGTAAGCGCCTCCCGTACCAACTCATGTTCGGCGCGGATCTCAATTGCGAGAGCGCCCTGACCCGCTGCCGGGCACATCATCTCGATTGGGATGATCTGCTTGATCG
>QHZW01000418.1 GCA_003224815.1 Acidobacteriota bacterium
GGAAGAGCCTCTGCTTTCTGAGAGGGTCACATTTTTGGGGAATCGAAAACGATAGTTTAGGTGCGGTTAACGTCACGTTAGCATGTGCCTAGTGACTCCTGAAGCTCTAACTCTGCGATTCTCTTTCGTAAAGCTTGCTTCAGGTCGGCAGTGCCCAAATCATCCTGAGCCGACGGGAAGCTTTCCAAAATGCGGAGACATTCCTTCATGGCTTGTAACAAATCTGAATTGCTGGACATAGACTCGCCTTCAATTCCTTCCACAAAAGACTACGGTAACCTGCCGCGCTGCCCGCTCGCGCTGATATTCTTTTGCCACAAGTTCCCGAAGCAGAATTCATCTTATGCAGCCGTTAAAGACTTTGATTTCATCAGCTCCAAACTGGTCTCTCATCGCGCTCGCGTCGGCTCTAGGCATCGCTGCGGCGGGTTTCCGAGCATTCGAGTCGGAAAACACCAAAAAGAAACGCACTGAACTGAAGAGGCAAAAAGAACTCCGGTCGCTCGCGGCTAGGATTTCCATCTACGGGCAGACCATACACCAGCGATTTCCCACTGGGGACGTTGTGGTCGGCGAGCGTGACCTCGCGGAAGAATTGCGGAAGCGACCGGAAACCGTAGTCACCGCGCTCAATCTGCTGCTGAATGAACAAAAAGTCCAGCGGGCTCCGCTCAGTGGGTACTGGAAGCTGAATACCTGAGTGCGCGATGCCGGAACACTAGGCAGCAGGAACTTGAGGAGGCGCAAGTTCCTGCCGTTCAAGTTCATTTATTTGCTGGCGTAGTCTGCGTCTTTCGCTGACAATCTGGAGGTCATCCGGGCTGAGAAGTCTGAGGTTCTCCAACTCGCATAACCGCGTCTTCAGGGAATCGAGAAGCTCAGGTTGAGGAACATGGCCGATAACAGCGCATCCCACTTCTACGTAGAATGCCAGACCACCACTACTGTGTTCGATACAGAACATTCCGTATTTAGGCAGGTTTTCAACGCGATTAACTAAGGTCATCAGGCGGATTTAGTGACGCCATGACTGGATGCGGCTAAGTTGCTGGCTCGAATCACGTCCTGCATCGAATTATTTAGCCTGAGTTGCTCGTGAGATGTAGTAAAGCAACGCATCTGACGCACTGTTTAGATTGGATGTTTAAGACTTCTGTGATAGATACCGGATACGAGGTACTTACCCTTATGCAAGGCGAAAAGGGCGAGCGGTGGCGGAAACTGTGCGAGCAGGCAGCGATCGAGCAAGACCCGCAGAAACTCATGGAACTTGCTGACGAGATTGATCGCCTGCTGGAAGCAAAAGAGCAGCGGTTGAAAGAGCAGCGAACGAAGTCTGTTTAGTGCGGCCAGCGGATAGCGAAAGGTCATGTTTTTCAAGAGAGTCGCAGCGAACCGTCTTCCTCAGACTGAGTGGGCTTGGCAGGATGGCCTATTCGGCGGAATGATTTTGGCATCGGTGGTCGGTCTGATTTACCTGTTCACCCCGCACTGAAACGCCATTGGCGCATGTTGATGCTTTAACTCTTCGTATAAGCATCTATTCTGAGCACACATACACGTCAATCATCCTTCCTTTTTGCTGAAATTTTGTTTTCAGCACAAGAAAAAGACCCGAAAAACTGGCGGAAATTATAGAGGCGCTTACCCGCGCTCTTGACGACAGAGATGCCAAGAGAAACGGCAGCAGCAGCCACAAGCAAGGCGCAGGCAGTGAAGGGGCTGCTTTCCGATGGCAAAACTTGCTGATGCATCTGCGGAACGCCTCGCAGATCATTTCATCAATTATCTCTTCGCAGAAAAAGCCGATAACCGGCATGTTCGACGCGTGGCATCTTGGGTGGGACTCATAGTTCTAGGAATTGAAAAGTTGACCGGCAGTCGCTACGTCCCGCGCAGTCGCCAACTCCGCTTTGAATACGATGGCCGTTGTTTCAAGGCTAAATTCAACCACAGTGCCGGAGCGCGGGGTGGTATTGAGATCGTGGAAATAGAGGATGGCCGAGGGTCACCCGGAAGGGCAAACAGTCTGCTCCATCACGAATTTAGAGGAGGCTGCAGCCTTTTACGATGCTCCGGCGCGGGTAAACGCACACTCCACAAAGACGCATACTCATTCTCCTCTATCTTGTTTCTGTGCGACATTAGGCAGCAGCAGGTTGCGCTTTCGCGTCCACGTGCGAAGCCTCAATGATTGCGCCAGCTGCTTGAGAGAGCACGAGGCGAAAGGTCGTACCAGCCGGCCATTACCTGGCGCTCTCCACATGAGGCATCCCCTCGCACTATCGCCGGTAGCCATCGTCGCTTCTGTAATCCCACCCACTCTTCGCGGCGTTATAGCCGGAGCGAAATCCGTGGCGGTAGCCATCGCGATAGCCTTTACGGAAAGCCTGCATGGGCCCCATCCATGACTCATAGCGGTGAGTTGCGTTTTGTAGGGCGTTTATGTCGATATCGCCCGGATCATTTTCACGACCCTCGTGCAAGCCCTTACGGTAGCCGTCCCGATATCCGCTCTGGTACCCGTGTTGATGGGCCAACTGGCGGCTGTCACCGTCGTAATAGCGTTCATATCGATCATCGTCGTCGTACTGTGCAACTGCGAAGCTGCTGATTGCAATCACGGCAGTAAGTGTGAGCGCTGCCACTGCAATCCATCGCGCAAAAGAGATTCTCACTGTGTCCTCCGAGGGCAAACGTTAGCGAACGTGAACGAGTGGCACGAATGTAAACCCCACAATCTGCGGCTTGTCTCGGTCGTCATTAATTTTTGAGTTGTCTTGAACCCCTTGCGGTAATCGCAAAGACCAGCCCCAATGCGCTATGCGTGAATGCCTGCGATACGTTCGGTAACGCGTTTGTAGAATCGGCGGAAACCGTGCTTACCGTGCTTGATGTATGGGAGCGACTGGGGTGATGGCGCGGCTGCGATTGGAGACTACGTACGCGAAAGCGGCAACCATTACTACGATGGCGATAATCAACGCGACGGGCTTACAGCGGGGATTCGCAAGCATGAAATACTAAACACGAACTGCACCGTGAAGTTACGCTGCGGTTTCCCCCTTGCGTTTCGCTGGAATGAACGTTCCGCCGCACCACGGGGCACTCTAGGCGTTCGCCATCCACGCGCTTGATTTCTTCTGGCAGAGCAAGGCGGCTTTGGGTTGGCCAGCTGGCGTTGGGCGTCGTCCCCCGCCCAGCTTCAGAGCTACGGAGTTCTCCGTCAAATCTAGAAGCCGAAAATAACGAAGCTGTAGAGGACGCATTTAGCGAACGAGTATGATTTTTGAGTCCATGCCACAACGGAACATTCTCGAAGTCATCCACTCGCTCAGCGAGGATAAGAATTTCCCACCGTCGCACAACTTGGCCCAGATCGCGCGAATCGCTAAAGGCTTCGCTCCAATGCTGACCGAGGTTCTTGAAGACTACATTGGACAGAATGCTGGTAGCACCCTGTCATACCGCACCGCTCGGATCAAAGCTGCGAAGCGCATGCTTGGAGTAGAGTAGCGCGGGGCTACGCAAGAAGCGAAAGCGGTGTTGCAGGAGGAAGCGAAAGTACGGCAGGAGCGCACGGATGCCGCGATTAAAGCCGCGTGGTAAAACTCTCGTTATGCCGCGCCTTGCTTCTTCGTGCTACCGTTGCCATTTGTGGACGAGGCTCTGGCGTCGAGAGCTTCCGTGAGCGCCCTAATAATCTGCATCAACTTTTCAGGGTCTTTCTCTTCGGCGGCTTCTTTGGCCAGAATTTTCCACTGTTCATCTTGCCCCATTGGGTTCCCTCACTGCGAACGCGATAACGTACTCTGATTATTGGACGATATCGGGAAGAGTTCAAGCGCAACATCCGCCAAACGCGTTAGCGGTGGGTAAACAGGTATATCAGACCAACCACAGAAGCCAGAATCATGCCGCCGAACAGGGCGTCCGGCCAAGCGAAGCTGCTAGCATCTCTCTTGAAAATTCTCACGATCTCTAATCGTACCCAGACCGGGGTGACGTGTTCGATACAGTCCATGCTGTAGCATCTCGCGGCGCTATGGATGCCTCGATTAAAGCCGCGTGGTAAAAGAAACCCGGCGTTTCTTGGCGCTTGATTTCCACGAATCGCCACCGGTATCTTTTCTGCAAGTCTAGACGCAAGGCCCTCGTTGCCGCGCTTGGCCCAATGCTATCGAACGCCGCCGAGGGCCGACTTTATTGCGCCAAGGTTTGTGATGTTGTTGGTTGAGCGCGTCCGAGACACACGCTCCCCCT
>QHZW01000419.1 GCA_003224815.1 Acidobacteriota bacterium
CCCATGAACCGTATACACCGATGACGCTGAGATCCCTATTTGCAGATCGATCGCTTACAACCGCTGCCATGGAAGGATGGCGGCCAAATTGAACGGCATCGAGCGCCCGCTCGCCCGCTAAACCTACAACCGAGAGAGCGCCACATTTGATGAAGTCTCTGCGTTCTTGGCGCATGTCCGAGAGTGTAGCGCAACTTCGCCTCAGTCGCGCTACGCGTTGTGCAGGGTTCGACGTAGCAGTCATAAACAGTTGCCGCGAATGTCTTTGTTCTGCATCATAAAAAACGGAAGTTAGTCTCAATGGTTGCTATTAGAGGCGTTTACCCGCAAAACCCACCCGGCGGGGACGAGGACTGAAATGGCCATATTACTTCAACGTCTTGTTACCTCCGCCTAAGAGCCAACTGAGCTATCCTTGCAGCTTCAACATCTTTGCCAGCGTGCCACCCATAATCATTTTGCGCGTGTGCGGTGAAAGGTCGCAGGCGTCGAACATGGCCTCATATTGGTGCACAACTGACTCGATCTCACTCAGTTGTACGTCCGAACCAAACACAATTTTGGTGTAAGCGCTGGGATCGTTGTCCGGAGTGTTCGTTTTCCAATCACTTCCGGACCACCAGAAGATCTTGCGGAAATCCGCCAGGCGTTCCCGCATCTTGGTCAGCGAAGACCCGCTGAGGTCGAAGAATACGTTTGGGTTCCAGCGAGCAATCTCCGCCGCCCACTCGTATTCAGGATTCCCACAATGGGCTCCCAGCACTGTAATCTTCGGAAAGCGTCGTGCGATCTCTTCCAAGTGGATAGGACGCATCCTGCCGGAGGCTACGTCCTCGGGTTCGTCGAACTTTTTTCGTAAGACGATGCCAGTATGAAAAAGCACGATCCAAGCGTAGCGGTTTGCAAGTTCGTATACGGGAAAGTAGGAAGGATCATTGAAGGGCTTCTTGACAAACTCCAGTTCGCCTAAACCGCGATAGCCCAAGGCATGGAATTCTTCCACCTGCTGGACAATGTCGTGGGCATCGAGATCAACGTAGCCGAACGGAACAATCTGGCTAGGATGTTGTCTAGCTGTCTCGGCCACTATTTTCCGCGAAGAAAATGGAGTCAAGACACAGGCGGTGAGATTGAGCGAGCCACAGAGCTTCAGCAGGTCGCTGACGAAACTAGGGCTTGCCTCATCGAAATGCACGTGCATGTCAACAATGCGGTCGGCAGGTGAAGATTCAGGCGGTTGCTCCCTTGCGGTTGCGAGCGCACTCTTCGCGCTCGTTTTCGAAGAGAGAGAACTGACAGCGACGGTGCTGGCGGCACCCAGGAACTTCCGGCGGGAGATACGATTCGGCATTACAATCCTCACTTATTTAGGAGAGTGGCGTGGAGTCACACCGAGAATCCTACCTTCCTAAACCCGGGTCTGTCTCGTCAATTGGGGTATCACTCATTTACGTTGAACCGAGCTGAACAGCCTCAATGAAAAAGACGGTGAACATTCAGAGAAGCAATGGAATGGTGTTTGCACATCCGGGCCAGCGGCGATATCGTTCCTATACTCCATCTCATCTGGTAGGGCCATTCGTGGTTCTTTTTTGCGCAAGGCCCTTAAATTGAGACAACAGCGAGCGAGGCTACCAGGGTTACGCTCATGAGAAGACGCGAGTTTCTTCTTGGTTCGGCCGCAGGCCTGCTGACAGCGAGGATGTCTGGACAAGTGAGCCCTCGTCTTAGGACTGCCCAACCGAGCCTCGGCGTTGCGGAAACAGGAATATTTCCCATTCCCTTTTCTACCTCAATGCGGGAGGGGCGCTTTGCTATCGCGGATGATGTCGTGATCGTCACCCCTTCGGATGGGTCAAATGACGAACTCGCTGTGGCCAAAGCACTGCGTGACGAGCTAGCAGATTGGTTCGGCCTCATCCTGACGATCAGGTCCGATTCTGCACTCCCGACTGGCAAACGTGCGATTGTGATCGGAATTTCTGAGCGTCCTTTGATTCGTAACGCTTTCGGGCAAGCAGGTACGCAAACATTGGAAAACAGTTCCTTGCCCGAGGCGTACACGCTGCGTGTCGGGCCTGATGTTGCTGGGATATCCGGCGTGGATTCTCGAGGTGTGCGCTACGGATTGCAATCATTCAAGCAGTTGATCGATATTGATGGTGGCAGACTCGGTGTGCCATGCGTCGACGTTGTTGATCATCCGGAGAAACCTTTTCGCGGAGTAAAAATATATCTTCCCGGCCCGAAGAATATCCCCTTCTTCAAACGTTTCATTCGAGATTTCGTGGTGGCACACAAGTACAACACATTGATCATGGAACTCAACGCAGGTATGCGTCTGGAGAGCCATCCGGAGATGAATACAGGCTGGCGGGAAATGCTACTGGACACCAACTATTCGCGGCGCAATTACCCACCCGGCTCTCTACATGGCCGCGAGCAGAATTCTGCCACCAGGACACGGCTGACGGCGATTTCCTCGAAAAGCAAGAAGTCGCTGAATTAGCTGACTTCATCCGCTCACAAGGAATTGAACTGATTCCCGAGCTTCCTTCTTTC
>QHZW01000121.1 GCA_003224815.1 Acidobacteriota bacterium
CATCAGCGCTGACAGCAACACCGGCCAAATACCCGATTTCAGTAAACGTGCCATTGCGATTGTTGTGAAACAGAAAATTCGGCATGTGATCGTTGGCGATGAAAATGTCTTGCCAGCCATCGTTGTCATAATCGAAAGTCACCACGCCAAGACCGTTCCCGGCTTTCAGACCCAGGCCTGAGGACTTGCTGACATCAGCGAAAGTGCCGTCGCCGTTGTTGTGATAAAGGGTCGGCGGCTGCCCATTGAAATCGTCAGGATGGCAGTAGCTGCGCAACCCAGGACCGCGATCACCACAATAAAAATTGCGCTCAGGGGACCAATCGACATAGTTAGCGATCACAAGATCCAGGCGGCCGTCGTTGTCGTAATCGAACCACGCGGCACTCGACGCCCAGCGTCCCGCGTTTTCCACTCGCGCGTGTAATGTTACGTCTGTAAAGGTGCCGTCGCCGTTATTGTGATAGAGAATGCATCGGCCATACCCAAGGACGAACAGATCGGGAAATCCGTCATTGTCGTAGTTTCCGACCGCAACGCCCATGCCGAAGAGACCTTCAGCGCCTACACCGGCGCGCCCCGTAATATCCGTGAACGTTCCATCACCGTTGTTGTGGTAAAGAGCGCTCCGCAGAGGATGCGGCGGTTTGTAAACCTGAGTTGCCGCGCTATTGACTAAGTAAAGATCGAGCAGCCCATCCTGGTCGTAGTCGATCCAGCCGCAGCCCGATCCCATGGTCTCAATCAGGAATTTTTCGGATGTAGCGGCGTTGTCGTGTGTGAAGGTGATGCCGGCAGAGCGAGCAATATCACGGAATTGCACTGCGCTTTGTGAAGCGGACCAGCCTGATTGAACCGAGGACGTAGCCGCAGCGGCAGATCCCAGATATTGGATCAGCTCTCGTCTCGTGATCCGTTTCAGGTTTACCGCGCTCATTTGGCAACGATGTTACATCGAGCGAAAACTTCCTTCCGATTGTCCCTTGTTCACGGAGAAGGAAGCAGCTTTTCCGGTTCAAGGCAAGATTTGGCTTGACAACTATACAAATTATCGATCTCATCGAGTTCACTCGTCGCCGAGGAGAATGTGTATGTCGCAGAGGTCTGCTTTTGCGTTCTGTTTCACAATCGCCGCGACTTTGCTCGCTTTGATGTTTTCCGTTCCGTGCGCCTTCTCGCAACATGGCTCTGAAGGGACTGTAACAGTTACGGTAGTAGATCCCAGCGGGAGCCTTGTTCCCGGAGCTGCGATTGAACTGCGCGATCTGCAGACAAACGCAGTCATGAGGGCCGAGACCGGCGACCAGGGGACGCATACGTTTGTCAATCTGGCGCTGGGCACATACAGACTCTCGGTTTCAAAAGGGGGTTTTAAGACCCAGAATTTTAATACTGTGATTGTTCAAGCCGCCAAGACCACCGACATTGCGGCGACCCTGACGGTTGGCGCGGTTAACGAGACGGTTGAAGTGACCACAAGTGAGGCACCTCTCGTTGACACGACCAGCAACGCGATCGGCACCAACATCAATTTGAAGCAAATCGAAGATTTGCCAATTCAAGGCCGGGATCTGAGTCAGCTCTCTCAATTGGTTCCTGGATACTCCGGAACCTGGGACGGGTTGCCGGCTATAGCACAAGGCAACAATATCGATGGCGTGATTGGCAGCTCGAGCCGAATGAAATTCAGCGGAAATGCCGCGCCCGCGGTACAGCCTCGATTGGAAGACATGGAGGAAATGACGGTCCAGACCGAGCAGCTTAATTTGGATCAGGGCTACGGACAATCCAACATGCAGGTCAATTTCGTCACCCGGCGTGGCACCAACCGCTTTCACGGACGAGTTTTCGACGACTTCCGCAATGCCGCGTTGAATGCTAATAGCTGGACGAACGATGCGCAAACGGCGTTGGATCCAAGCAATCCCCAGAAAAAGAATCCGATCAAATTGAATGATTTTGGCGGGAGCATTGGCGGTCCCATTATTAGAAACAGACTTTTCTTTTTCGGCAGCTTTGCGGAGTCCCGCCAGCCCGGCACAGCAGCTGCTTCGAATTACGTGCTGACTCAGGCAGCTCAGGCCGGGGACTTCACTTACGGTTCCCAAACAGTGAATCTCTTTACTCTGGCGCAGAACTATAACTCCAGTAATCCGAGCGCCAATCTGCCGACCACTATTAGTCAAGGTACGCCTTCCAGTACACAATCCGTGCTGCAGGCCATCAACAAGTCGTTGCAGTACGGCACGGTGTCGCCTTACAGCGATCCAAACCTCAATCAGCTGAACTGGCAAGTTTCAAATCCCGTTGTGTACTACTATCCTGCTATTCGTGTGGATTATGAGGCTACTCAGAACATGCGCTTCAATGTGGCCTGGAACATGACCAAGACGAATCAGGCAGGAGCGAGTGTGCCGGACTTCCCCGGACCAGACTGGAGCAAAACCGGCGCTGGATATTTAAACAAGAACTATACCGCGGCGTTCGGATTTGAATGGACACTCTCTCCGTCCGTCGTGAACTCGTTCCATGGCGGCTTCTTATATAACGCCCAAATCTTTAACAACAACGCACAGCCCCTGGATATCAATAATCCGCAGCTTGGTTGGAATTTTACGAACATCCCGCAGCCTTTCAACACACAGATGTCCGGCACTATCTTCTACACGGCGACGGGAAACTACTATCCAATATTCAACGCTTCTGACACCATGACGTGGCAACGCAAAGCGCATACCATGAACTTCGGGTTTTCGTGGTGGCGAGAGCAGGATCACTATTACAACGGTGCCTTGGGATTTCCGGGAATTAACTTTGGGCTAGCTTCCGGTGATCCAGCCCTGAATGCTTTTACCGCCAGCAGCCTTCCGGGCGCGAACGCGAATCAGATTACGGAAGCCGGGCAGCTTTACGCAATTCTCGTCGGACGTGTCCACGACGTCAGTGGAAGCTATGCATTTAATTCGAAGCAGAACAATTATTGCCAATGCTTGGGCGCTTACAACCTCGACGAGTTACAGCGTGCCTGGGGGTTGTTCTTTCAGGACTCCTACCGGCTGAAACCTAGTTTAACGCTGAATAAGCCGGGTACGCTGACCGGTAACATGAATCCGATGTTGACGGCCAATTCAAAGCCATACAACAGCTGGAATGTAAGTCCCCAACCGGCGATTGGGTTTGCGTGGAATCCTCACAAGAGCGAAGGTTTTCTTGGAGAGCTATTAGGTGGCGACAAAACTGTGCTGCGCGGGGGATTCTCCTTGCGGAAATTCACCGAGCCGCAGCAATATTTGTGGAATCAAGCATCTGATTATGCTTCATTTTACTATCAGACGTTTTCTCTCAATCCTGTGGGTTCAGGGGCGTCCGGAGGCTTCACACCTGGAAGCTTGTCGATCGCAGATTACGGCACCAGTAACTGGCCGGCATACGGACTTAGCCCAGCGACATATGTGCCCAGCGAGCCGATTTCCGACTTCACCTTCTTGAACGGTCCGGGGCTCAACGGTGTTGACCCGCATCTAAAGCAGCCCTACACGGAATCCTGGAATTTTGGTATTCAGCGTGAATTGGGCGAAACGAAAGCGCTCGAGGTTCGCTACGTGGGTAGCCGGAGCCTTCGCCAGTGGATCCCGATGGCGACCGACGAAATCAACATCTTTGAGAATGGTTTCTTGAAGCAGTTCAAAGGGGCACAGCAGAATCTGGTTATCAATCAAGCAAATGGGATCACCTCATTCGCGAACAACGGATTTGCCGGTCAGCAGGCGTTGCCCATTTTTGACGCCGCGTTCGCCGGCGAAGCTCCGGGTGGAACGGGTGTACCGCTTTCGGACTATGCGGCCGGAAATTTTATTACGGACCTGGCAACTGGTCAGGCGGGTGCAATGGCCAACACGCTTGCTGGGGCCGCAGGTACCGCACCCTACATTTGTAACCTGGTCGGAACCTCGTTTGGCCCTTGCGCGAGCAATCTCGGATTTACTGGAGCCGGCGCCGGCTATCCCATTAACGTCTTCCAAACCAATCCATTTGCGCAAGGCACCGGCTTTGGGTATCCGAGCATTATGGAAGCGGCAGCCTACTCCAACTACAACGGCCTCCAGGTTGATTTCCGGCAGCGTACATGGCATGGTCTGCAATTCGATGCTAACTATACCTGGAGCCACACGCTCGGAATCGGCTCGCAAAACAATTGGCAAGGGCAAGGAGCACTGTTCACACTTCGGGACATGCGATTGAGCTATGGCCCCAGCTTGTTTGATATACGTCACGCGATGCACATCAATGGAACCTATGATCTGCCATTTGGCCGTGGACGCCAATTCGCCAACACCAACAGATATCTCGACAAGGTAATCGGCGGGTGGACGATCGGAACTATCTTTACCTACCAGACTGGCAGTCCTTTCCTGCTGGGCGGCAGCAATCTAACCTTTAATGATTTCGCGGATGGCGGGGTGAACCTGAACGGCGTAACACCTTCGCAATTGCAGAGCTCGATAGGCGTGTATCGCATACCCAATTCTGCGCAAGTTTCGTTCATTAACCCCAAATACCTCGCTATATCATCAGGGCCTGGAACCGGCGGGGGAGCAAACCCTGCATATATCACCGCGAACACAACTCCGGGAGTTATCGGCCAGCGCGTCTGGCTTTACGGGCCGCACTATTGGAACGACGATTTGTCGATAGGCAAGCGTTTTCCAATTCGCGAAAGCATCAGTTTCCTTTTCCAGGCCGAAATGCTGAATGCGTTCAACCATCCGAACTTTGGTCCGGGTCCCGCGAATGGTTGTACTTACTTCTGCTACGCTGGCGGGTTCAGCCCATACGTTCAGAGTAGTTCGTTCGGCATTGGCAGCACTCTTTGGTCCAGCACAGCGCCAAACTACAATCAAGCCTCGCCCAACCAGGGGGCTCGTGTAATCGAATTGCGGGCTAACGTGGAGTTCTGAGTCGACTCGCATCCAGCAGGATCAGGGATGGCCAACTTCGGCTGTCACCGTTGTTTCTATCGAAGATTACTCGGGATCGTGAGGAATCGTCCTGGAATTAACTAGACGCTCTTCTCTCTTGCAACGCCTGCTTCAGCGACTGCCCAGCGTATTGGATGTGTTGGCGCAGCACCTTGCAGGCGCCTGGCACATCGCGCTGCCGGCACAATTCCAGAATCTGATGATGTTCTTCATTGGCGCGCTGCACGCCATGGGTCAAATAGAGTTGCAAGCGGGTGTAGCGCTCGCCGCTGTTGTTGACGTTGCGAATAATGGACATGAAGTGCGGGCGCTCTGCGCGGGAATACAGAATCGAGTGGAACTGCCAGTTCAACCGTCCCCAGGAAAACAGGTGGTCCTCTTGTTGCAGTTCGCTTTCGTATCGGCGTAGCACGACCTGCGCTTCCTCGAAATCGCCGTCATTCAATCGCGGGATGGAATGCTTCAAGATTTCGGGCTCAAGCAGCGCACGTATGGTGAACAGTTCCTCGATGTCGGTCGGCGAAAGCGCGGGCACGATTGCGCCGCGATTGGGAACGATCGTGATCAGGCCTTCGGCATCGAGCTGACGCAGCGCTTCCCGGACCGGGATCCTGCTGACGTGGTATTGCATCGCGATCGCGTCCTGGCGGAGCTGGGCACCTTCAGGAATCGTTCCACGGATGATCTCCTCGCGCAACCTGTCAGCGACCGCTGAAGTGAGCGATTGCCGTGGAATTGCGGATTCTGGCGTAGCCCCAAGATTCATTTGGTTTATAGCGGCTTCTGGAATGCGCTAATCAGTACGGACGATCATAACGTCGCGACTGTGTGGACGCAATAAGTGAAAGCGCTTTATGAGCTTTGACCGTCATTCGATCCCACTACAGACACTGCTTGCAGCAACGCCTGCTTACGCTGTGCAGCGCTCCGAATCAGACCATAAACAGGAATCCCACAGAGAACGATGAACAATCCAGGCCACGTCGTTGCGGGGCGGTAAGCAAAGAGCACGAATAGAATGGTCCCGGCAGTTACGATGTATGCAGCGGGAACGACCGGGTACCCCCAGGTTCGATAGGGTCGAACTGCATCTGGACGCTTCCAGCGGAGGCGAAACACAGCTGCCACCGTGAGCACATAGAAGATGAGTGCCGCAGAGATCACGTATTCCAACAGGTTGCTGTAGACATTTCCCCACGCGTGAGTATCGGGATTGTAGGTGCGCGGCAGGACCAAGAATACGGACCACAGGCCCTGAAGCCAGAGCCCGGTTGCCGGTACTTTCGCGGGATTCAGTTTTCCAGCAAAGCTAAAAAATAATTTCTGGCGCGCCATCGCGTAATACGCGCGAGATCCTGTGAGAATGAGCGCGTTTATGGTGCCGAAGGTGGAAATCATAATCGCTCCAGCCATCAGCGCCGTTCCGATCGACGGGAAGATCGCTTGCAGGGTTGCAGTCCCGACGCGGTCTGCGGGCGCGTGTTGGATGTCGTTCAACGGCAAAGTCATTAAATATGCGACATTCGCCAGCAGATAGAGCACGATCACAATTACGGTGCCGATCACCATGGCCCGCGTGACGTTTCGCTCAGGTTCCCGTACTTCTTCCGCCGCGAACGCGATGTTGTGCCATGAGTCCGCAGAGAACAATGATCCAGTCTGACTGAGGCATAGCGCTACAAACAGGCCCAGGGCTGTGCCTGCATCAAGAGTTGAAGTCAGCGGAATGAGTCCGCTCGCGCTCCAGAGATCACCGAAATTGGCGTGTAGGGCAGTTGCGTTGCGGCCGATGAAAATGCGCGCGACAATAAGCCCAATGAGCGCAGCCGTCTTTGCAACTGTGAACGTATTCTGAATCGCCTTTCCATAACGCAGCCCGCGCGTATTGGTGAAGGTCAGGAGGAAAACGATAACGACCGCCAGCAATTGTGCCGTAGAAAGCGAAACCGCGTAATGAGTGGAGATGCGCAGCGGGCCGATCAGATAGTGGTCTTCTGAAACTGCGGGCAGAAGCACGCCTGTGAATCGGGCGAATGCAACCGCGACGGCGGCAATCGTGCCGGTTTGAATAACAGTGAACAGAGTCCAGCCGTACAAAAAACCCCACATCGGCGAGTAAGCTTCGCGCAAGTAGACATACATGCCGCCGGCTTGCGGCATCATTGCTGAGAGTTCGCCGTAGGAGAGTGCGCCCGCAATGGTGAGGGCACCGGCAATGCACCACGCCACCAGAAGCCAGCCGGGGCTGCCGATATCGCGTGCCATTTCAGCGG
Source organism: Acidobacteriota bacterium (assembly GCA_003224815.1). GTDB lineage: Bacteria > Acidobacteriota > Terriglobia > Terriglobales > Acidobacteriaceae > Gp1-AA145. The sequence continues at coordinate 7,253 of QHZW01000121.1, forward strand.
ACACAATGAAGATGCCGGAGCCAATCATGACTCCGACCACCAGCATGGTCGAGTCGAAAAGACCCAGACCGCGTGAGAATTCAGCAGGAACCTGACCTGAAGGGCCGCTTTTTGGATTGGATGGGTGCGACAATCAGTCTCTGCCGTTATGGAGTTGTAAATTGCCTTGACGTGTGGATATTGTATACATAAAATTGGATTCTGGCGCAAGGCTGTCCTGAATGAGGTCGTAAGTAAATCATTGCGACCATTGCAGTTTCACGATCTTTCTCCAATGATCGTTCGACTAGAATCACCACGAAACGAGATCGGTTCGGAAGATCGGAGAGGTTCCGTGCATGGCGGCGGCATTCGGAGAATTCAGGTTGTGGATTCTCATACTGGCGGGGAACCCACCCGGTTGGTCATTGGTGGAGGCCCGGATTTGGGGGGTGGGCCTATCAGTGAGCGGCTAAAACGCTTCCGCACTGAGAAGGATTACTTTCGCTCCGCTGTGGTGAATGAGCCCCGCGGATCCGATGTTGTGGTTGGCGCGTTGCTGTGCGAGCCCCAAGATCGCAGCTGCGTGGCGGGCGTGATTTTCTTCAACAACGTGGGCTACCTGGGAATGTGCGGCCACGGGACCATCGGTCTTGTGGCTTCGCTGGCGCATATGGGACGAATTGATGCCGGCGACCATCAGATTGAAACGCCAGTCGGAGTGATTACGGCTACCTTGCACGAAAGTGGCGAAGTCACGGTGAATAATGTCGTCAGCTATCGCAGATCCGCCAACGTTTCGGTTGAAGTGCCAAGGTTCGGGATTGTATGCGGAGATGTGGCTTGGGGCGGAAACTGGTTTTTCTTGATCGAAAAGCATGATTTCGAACTCGAACTCAAGAACGTTGAATTGCTGACGCAATATACCTGGGCAGTGCGGCAGGCGTTGAAGGCTGCAGCGATAACTGGCGACCATGAACAGGAAATCGATCACGTCGAGTTATTTGGACGCGCAAAAACCCCAGGTGTGAACAGCAGAAACTTCGTTTTATGCCCAGGCAAGGCTTACGACCGCTCTCCATGCGGCACAGGCACCAGCGCCAAGCTGGCTTGCCTCTATGCTGACGGAAAATTTTGCCAAGGCGACGTGTGGAGGCAGGAAAGCATTGTCGGTAGCGTCTTCGAGGGCAGAATTACCGTGCATGAAGGCTGCGTTTACCCAACCATTACCGGGTCGGCCTTTGTGAATTCCGAAGCCGAGCTGGTGCTCGATCCACGAGATCCGTTTTGTAATGGCATTCCAGCATGAGCGCAAAGATATACGACGTTGTAATCGTAGGCGCAGGCATCGTCGGCGCTGCATGCGCGCACGAATGCTCGCAATCGGGACTGCGCGTTGCTGTCATCGATCAGGATGTCATCGGAGGCGGTGCAACTGCCGCCGGCATGGGACACATCGTGGTTATGGACGACTCCGATGCGCAGTTCGCGCTTACTCGCTATTCGCAAACGCTCTGGCAAGAGCTGCGGCCCGAACTTCCCGAAGATGTTGAGTACGAGCAATGCGGCACCATTTGGGTGGCAACTGATGAAGAGGAGATGACGGAAGTTCTGCGGAAGCACGCATATTACAGCCGGCAAGGGGTCTCGGTTGAAGTCTTGAATCCTGGTGACATAGAGCGGCTTGAACCAAATCTGCGTAAGGGAATGGTGGGAGGGCTGCTTGTCCCGGACGACGGTGTGCTTTATCCGCCTTGTGCGGCACGGTTCTTGATGGATCAGGCGCAGGGCAGGGGAGTGACACTGCATTTGCAGCAGACGGTAGCGCAAATTGGCAAGGGACAGTTACACCTGGCGGACGGAACGCGTTTTTCTTCTGCCACCATCGTGAACGCTGCTGGTACCTGGGCTTCGGCGCTCACGCCCGGAATTGCGGTGAAAAAACGCAAAGGACATCTGGTCATAACCGATCGCTATCCGGGATTCGTTCGTCACCAGCTAGTAGAGCTTGGATATTTAAAGAGCGCGCATTCAGTTACAGCAGATTCCGTGGCTTTTAATGTTCAACCGCGCCAGACTGGACAACTGCTGATCGGATCTTCGCGACAGTATGGGCCCGAGCACAAAGAAGTAGACCCTCACGTTCTCGGGCGCATGCTGGAGCGTGCGCAGCATTATTTGCCCGCACTCGCGAAAACATCGGCGATTCGCGTGTGGACAGGGTTTCGTGCGGCCACTCCAGATAAGCTTCCGCTGATTGGTCCTTGGCCGTCTGATCCATCCATTTACTTAGCTACAGGGCACGAGGGTTTGGGGATTACGACCTCGCTCGCAACAGCCAAACTGCTGGTCGATCAGATTACAGGCCGGACAAGTGCGATCCCATATGAACCGTATCTGCCCTCACGTTCGGCGACACTGGAGCATGCGCATGCCTGAGCAGATCACGCTTTCGGTGAATGGCAGGAGCGTGACGGTCCCTCAGGGCGCGACCGTTGCAGTCGCAGTGGCGATGGCGGAGGCGCATTGTCGAAACTCCGTCAATGGCGAGCCGCGCACCGTCCTATGCGGCATGGGGATATGTTTTGAATGCCGTGTACAAATCAACAGTAGCCTTCATCAGCGTAGCTGCCAGATGCTTTGCTCGCCCGGAATGCAGGTGCGCACCGATGGCTAACGCCAGAAAACATTTCGATGTTCTTGTTGTGGGAGGCGGCCCGGCAGGCCTCGCCGCGGCCGTCTCTGCGGCCGAACACGGCGCGAGAGTGGGTCTTGTCGATGATAACCCAGCTCTTGGAGGTCAGATTTGGCGAGCAGGAGTAGTTGGACATGGTCCCGGTGCTGCACGTTGGATCCAACGACTGGAAGCCACCGGAATCGAGATTCTCTGCGGAACCCGCGTGTTCGACAGTCCCACGCAGAACTCGTTACATGCCGAAATTGAAAGCGGTCTGCTCGAGTTGAATTATCAGAAGCTGGTACTTGCAACTGGAGCACGCGAGCGATTTCTTCCATTTCCGGGATGGACCATTCCCAACGTGATGGGAGCCGGCGCCTTGCAGGCATTGGTTAAGTCCGGATTTCCAGTCTCCGATAAGCGAGTCGTGGTTGCCGGCACGGGGCCTCTTCTACTGGCGGTTGCTGCGTATCTGCGTGAGCACGGAGCCAAGATCGAGCTCATCTGTGAGCAGGCATCGCTCGCATCGCTCGCGCTATTCGCAGTTTCCATCCTGAAGCTCAGAGACAAAATCACGCAGGGATTGTCGCTCCGCAAGGAGCTGGCTGGAGTCCGATTTGTCGCCGGTAGCTGGCCCGTTACTGCTGAAGGTGACGGCGCATTGACCGCCGTTGTTGTTTCTCATGGTCAGAAGCTTGAAAAGATAGCATGCGATTTTCTCGCGTGCGGATTTCTTTTGGTTCCAAATACTGTATTGCCGGCGCTGCTGGGATGCCGGTTGCAAAACGGATTCGTGGAAGTCGACCGGTATCAGCAGACGTCCGTTGGTGGTATTTATTGCGCAGGTGAACCGACGGGAATTGGCGGGGTGGATCTCTCGTTAATCGAAGGACAGGTCGCAGGCAGTGCCGCGGCTGGACACGCAGAGGCTAGTCGTTCTTTGTTTGGCGAACGGCGAAAATTGCAACGATTCAGCCAAGCTCTCGATCGAGCTTTTGCACTTCGCTCAGAGCTGAGAGGGATTGCTCTGCCGGAAACTATTGTCTGCCGGTGCGAAGACGTGACCTATGAACGCTTGAAACCGTACACGTCGTGGCGTAACGCGAAACTGCAGAGCCGGTGCGGCATGGGACCGTGTCAGGGCAGAGTCTGTGGACCAGCAACTGAATTTCTGCTGGGCTGGTCGCCAGATTCGGTGCGGCCGCCTGTATTTCCCGTCAGAGTTGAGAATCTCGGCGCAATGGTGCGCGACTTAGTACCACAGGACTCCGAACTGCTGCGAGGACCCCAATGAACTGGAATGGCGTCATGCCTGCTATCACAACCTGTTTCGATGAAAGCCTTGAAGTCGACCATGGATTCATGGCGAAACACTGCCGCTGGCTTCTGGATAACGGATGCTCTGCGATTGTGACGCTGGGCTCGTTGGGCGAGGGCGCCACGCTGTCTTTTGGTGAGAAAGTGCAGATTCTACGAAATTGCGTCAACGCGGTGCACGGGCGGGCGCCAGTGCTGGCTTCCATCTCTGCGCTGTCGACATCCGAAGCTGTTGCTCTTGCCAAAGATGCCGCTGATGCAGGCTGCGACGCGCTCATGGTGCTCCCGCCTTACGTTTATCAAGGTGATTGGCACGAAATGAAAACACACGTGTCGGCGATTGTTCGCTCTACCCCTCTTGCCTGCATGCTCTATAACAACCCGGTTGCTTATGGAACAGATTTTCTTCCAGAGCAAATCAAAGAACTTGCTGAAGAGCACGAGAATTTGGAATCGGTCAAAGAATCGAGCACGGATGCGCGACGTGTCAGCGCGATTAGGGCGCTGCTCGGAGACCGCTTGGATATCTGTGTTGGAGTGGATGACGCCATCATCGAAGGCATTGGCGTGGGTGCAAAAGGATGGGTGGCCGGATTGGCCAATGCCCTGCCCCGTGAATCAGTCGATCTCTTTAACTATGCAATGAACTGCGAGCACGAGAAAGCCTTCGATTTGTACCGCTGGTTTCTGCCATTACTACGGATGGATACGGTGCCGGAATTTGTGCAATTGATTAAATTAGTGCAGGCGGAAGTGGGAATGGGCAACCCCCATGTCCGGCCACCGCGATTGGAGTTGAACGGGAATAAACTGGCGGCGATACAAAAGACGATTAAGAAGTCACTGCTGACGCGACCCCAACCTGTGAACGGTCATCCCGTGCCAGCAAACTAAGTGCATTGCCACCCTTTCCTATACAATATACATCCCGGAAACGAAAAAGAACAATGATGAAGCCGATAGCGGGCATGTCAATTGACCCGTGCGAACCGCAAGGAGGGAAAATGCATTCTGCTTGGTGTAGCAGGATGATTCTGTTCGTTCTTGTCGCCTCTTTGGTGAGTTTGGCGCAAGGCACGCTTGAAGATTATCAGCGAGCACAGCATTTTCTTCCCGGCGACCTCCGCTATTCAATTTACGTTGCCGACGTTTCTGCACATTGGGTAGGTAAGACGAACCGGTTTTGGTACCACAAAGTGAGCCCCAAAGGCAGCGAGTTTATTCTTGTCGACGCCGATCACAACACCGTTGCCCCTGCCTTTGACCACGAGAAACTTGCGGCGGCGCTTTCTCGCAACACAAAAACTGAATACTCGGCTTCAGATTTGCCTTTTGACACAATTGAGTTCGCCGATGACCATAAATCCATTCGATTCCAAATAGACAAAGTGCAGTGGACATGCACGCTCAATGAGTACGACTGCAAGAGGGACGAAGGACAGAGTGCTGACGACGTTCTTTCTCCGGACAAGAAATGGAACGCATTCGTTAAAGACCACAATCTCTTTCTAAAGAACATTTCGACGGGAATGACCGTCCAACTGACGCAGGACGGTATCGGTGGCTGGGATTATGCTACTCCGCTCCCTGCACTTCCGAGAAATTCTGGGCGTTTTACCAGCATTCAGTTCGTTCCGCCGGACCAGCTGAGGCCGAAAGCGTACACAGTCGTATACCCACTGCCAGGGGAAGTGCTGGCGACTGCCGTACCCATCATCTTCGATCTTCGATCACAGAAACGAATTGACGTGAAAACGTCTCCGCTGCAGCTTCCTTTTCAGGATAGCCCAGGATTCGAGTGGTCGCCTGACAACAAACAAATCTTCTATGACTACGAGGAGCGCGGGTCAAAGGCCGAAGAAGTGAGAGCTATAGACCCGGAGACTGGCGAACAAAAGGTCATTCTGCGTGAGCAATCCGATCAATACATCGACCCGGGAGAGACGTTCTATCGCTTTGACCACCAAACCGGAGAGCTTCTCATCGCTTCTGAACGCGATGGCTGGAACCACCTTGATCTATATGACAAGAATGGCCACCTCGAGAACCAGGTCACCCAGGGATCCTGGGTTGTGCGTCAACTTGAATACGTGGACGAGAAAAACCGGCGCGTGTTTTTCCTTGCTAGTGGGCGTGAGAAAGGCGAGGACCCATACCAGACGCACCTGTACAGTACTGGCTTCGACGGGAAAGGCCTGACCCTACTCACGCCCGAGAACGCGAACCATTCCGTCAGTGTTTCTCCGGATGGAAGATTCTTCGTCGACAATTATTCGCGTGTGGACCTGCCCGGCGAATCTGTGTTGCGGAGATCGAACGATGGATCCGAAGTTCGAGTCCTTGAGAAGACAGACATCAGTGCGCCGCAGGCTACCGGATGGAAATTTCCGGAACCTTTTCAAGGCAAGGCTGCAGATGGGACAACTGATCTATACGCTCTGATCTGGAGGCCGTCGAATTTTGATCCGTCCAAAAAATATCCCATCGTCGAGCATGTGTACACGGGCCCTCAGGACTTTTTTGTTCCCAAGACGTTTGGTGGCATGTTGCGTCTACAGGCGATGGCCGAACTGGGCTTTGTCGTGGTCATGATTGATGGGCGTGGCACTACCGGACGCTCTCGCAGCTTCCATTTGTTTTCATACAGAAATCTCGGGGGAGCGTTTGAGGACCATGTGGCCATGATCAAGCAGATGGCCGCGCGTTTTCCATACATGGATGCAGATCGCGTGGGCATTTTCGGCACTTCTGCCGGAGGCTATGGCGCCGCGCATGCGATGTTAGTTTGTCCTGGATTTTACAAGGTGGGAGTGTCCATCTCAGGCGATCACGATGCCCGTCTCGACAAAGCGTGGTGGAACGAACTCTATCAAGGTTATCCCGTTCAGGATGACTATGCCGCTCAATCCAATGTCACCATGGCAGACCGCCTCGCCGGACACTTGCTGATTGAGCATGGCGATATTGACGATAATGTCCATCCGGTTGGAACCATGCGCTTCGTCGACGCCTTGATGAAAGCCAACAAGGACTTCGACATGTTGTTAGTTCCGAACATGTATCACGGCGAGAGCGGGCCGCATGCTCCGTATATGGTCAATCGGCGATGGGATTATTTTGTGCAGTATCTGCTTGGCGTCAGTCCGCCCAAAAATTTCTCACTTTCAGAAGATGATGTGAGCTCGTCTCGATCGAGAAAACGTAAGCCAATAAGTTCACTAGAACCTGAATGACTAAACGATATAGCCGAAGAGAGACGCTGAAGACGTTGGGCGCTGTATCGGCCGCCGCAGCGTTTCCGCTCGGAGTCAAGGCGCAAACCACGGGGCCGAAGGTAGCAGGACGCGAGCTCGAACTTCAGATCACGGCTGTAAGTGTGCACTGCTTCCGGCTCACAATTCTGCGGCTCTCCTCGAAAGCAGCTTCAGTTCCCAATAATGGCTCTCTCGTGAAAGAAGATTGGGGTACGCCCATTGCCAACTTGCGCGGGAGTTTTGCCGGTCAGACCGTTAAGTGCGTCGACCTGAACGTAGTGATCGCTCCCGATCCACTGTCATTCCATATCACCGATTCTCAAGGCCAACTCATTCAGCGCCTTAGCATTGATCGGCAGACCGGAACACTTTCTTTCATGACCGGAGCCTCACCACTACTCGGCTTGGGTGAAGGAGGACCTCAGTTCGACCGCCGCGGTTCGATAGATGAAATGCGAAGTGGGCAGGGCGGCTACAAACTGGAGACGCACGGCGGACGCGTACCGATCCCGTGGATCATCAGCACGTCGGGATGGGCCATGTTCATTCACCAGCCCTTGGGTAAATTCGATTTCACTGGAGCCGAAAGCAGGTTTTCTCCCTCAACATCTGAGAACGCTTTGCCGCTCGATATCTTTTTTATTGCCGGGCACGAACCGGCAACCATAATGGCCGAGTATGCCCGTCTTACCGGAAATCCGGAACTTCCTCCACTCTGGAGCTTGGGATATCAGCAATCACATCGCACGTTAGCTAGCAGGGAAGAGGTGCTTGCGGAGGCGAAAACATTCCGCGAAAAGAAGCTCCCCTCTGATGCTCTGATCTATTTGGGTACGGGATTCTGTCCGTCGGGCTGGAACACCGAAAACGGATCGTTCGCATGGAATTCGAACATCTTCCCCGACCCAAAGCAGATGATCGACCAACTGCATAGCGATAATTTTCGCGTCGTGCTGCATAGTGTGATCTTGACTGACAAACTCCATGGTTCCGTCCACGACCCTTGTGAGCTGACGAGCTTTGACGAAGAAGAAGCGAGTTGCTACTGGGATGTACATCGAAAAGATTTCGCCATGGGCGTTGATGGTTGGTGGCCAGACGAAGGCGATCCCATGGACATTGCATCGCGACTGGTGCGAAATCGAATGTACTGGGACGGTCCGCAGATCGATCGTCCCAATGAGCGGCCGTACGCCTTACATCGCAATGGATATGCGGGCATGCAACGTTATGCATCATTCCTGTGGTCCGGCGATGTGTATTCCAAGTGGGAGACACTCAAGAACCACATCCCGATCGGGATTAACACCGGGCTGAGCGGAATTCCATATTGGGGCACCGATATCGGCGGTTTCGTCCCTACCGAAGAATTCACCGCCGAACTGTATCTTCGTTGGTTTCAATTCGGAGCATTCTGCCCATTGTTTCGCTGCCATGGGCGTAATTGGAAGCTGCGGCTTCCATGGGGATGGAATACCGGAGATCCTGGTCCAATAGAAATCAGCCACTACGAGGGCGCGGCGATTCCGGATGCGAACCAATTGCACAACGCTCAGGTAGAGCCAATCTGCCGCAAGTATCTGGAACTCCGCTATCGCATGCTTCCCTATTTATACAGTGCGGTGCGCGAGTGCACGCTGACGGGTATGCCGATCATGCGGGCATTGTGGCTGCATTACGCGGAGGATCCGAAAGCTGTCGCGCGAGGCGATGAGTATTTATGGGGCAGGGACCTGCTAGTAGCGCCCGTCGTGGAGAAAGGCGCCACCACCCGTCAGGTTTATCTTCCCCGCGGAGCATGGCATGACTTCTGGACTGGAGAGAGGATCGAGGGTGGGCACGCGATCAGCCGCAAGGTTGACTTGGAAATCCTGCCCCTTTATGTACGTGCGGGTTCCATTTTGCCCCTTGGGCCGGTGAAGCAACACGTTCATCAAGAATCGGACGAGCCACTCACCATCTCGATTTATCCCGGAGCGGATGCTTCGTTTCTGCTGTATGAGGACGATGGCAAATCGTTCGACTATCGCAATGGTGAGTGGATGGGCCTGCAGATGTCCTGGGCTGATTCGCAACGCGTGCTGAGTTTAAAGTTGGCCGACGGATCACGAATGAGGGCACCCTTACGCCGAAATCTAGCAATAACAATCAATCAAACCACGCGACAGGTGGAATTTGACGGAAAACGCATCGAGATTCGGTTGTAGTCATCTCGTGGGAAAAGAGCACTGAGGAGCTCATGGATCGGCGTCGATTTCTGCGGAATACCGCATTAACAGCGGCGGCTGCATATGTTCCTGATGGGGTTGCTGATGACCGCTCGATACAGGAACGGTATATTCGCGCATTCAACGCGAGCCTGACTCCGGCAGCCAACGTTGACATCGAAGGGCACACTCTCATCTGCGAATTCACGATTGGCCCCACCGCATGGAAAGTCTACGAAGACTTGCGCACACGGGATGGAGTCATCACTTATCTCTCCGCA
>QHZW01000429.1 GCA_003224815.1 Acidobacteriota bacterium
TACTGCATTCGACATGGTTGCCATCGAGAAGATGGGCCTGCTCAAAATGGACTTCCTGGGCCTGACCACGCTCACGATTCTCGATGACACGCTGAAGTTGATACAAGCCGACAGCAGCAAAGAGAATGCGCTCACCGATCTGAATGCTATTCCGCACGATCCAGTTACATACGAGAAGGTCTTCCATAGCGGGCTCACTTCCGGCGTGTTCCAGTTTGAATCTCACGGCATGCGCGATGTGCTGCGGCGCTACAAGCCGAACTCCATCGAAGATCTGACGGCGCTCAATGCGCTGTATCGGCCTGGGCCGATTCAGGGCGGCATGATTGACGATTTCATCGATCGCAAGCATGGCCGGAAGAAGATCGAATACGAGCTTCCGGAACTCAAAGAAATTCTGGAAGAGACGCTCGGAGTCATCGTTTATCAGGAACAGGTTATGCAAATTGCCAATCGCCTGGCTGGATACTCGCTTGGCGAAGCCGATCTACTGCGGCGCGCCATGGGCAAAAAGAAGGCTGAGGAGATGGCGCAGCAGCGTAAACGTTTTGTGGATGGCGCCGTCGAGCGCAACTATCCGGCAAAGAAGATTGAAAAGATTTTTGATCTGATGGCGCAGTTCGGCGGCTATGGATTCAACAAATCGCACTCCGCCGCGTACGCGGTGCTCGCCGATCAGACCGCTTATCTCAAGACGCATTACCCCATCGAGTTCATGGCCGCGTTGCTCACCTCCGTGACCGGCAACACCGATGACGTGGTCAAGTACATTAATGAATGCCGCGAGATGGGCATTGCCGTCGAGCCGCCGGACATCAACGTCAGCGATGCCAATTTCACTCCGCACGGGCAGGCGATTCGCTTCGGCCTCGCCGCCGTAAAGAACGTCGGACACAACGCAATCGATTCCATCGTTGCCGCCCGAAAAGAGCTCGGTCGCTTCAAATCGATTTACGAATTCTGCGAGAAAGTTGACCTCCGACTACTCAACAAGCGTGTGCTCGAGTCACTGATCAAAAGCGGTGCTATGGATTCATTAGGACGCCGGGCTCAATTGATGGCCGTCCTCGACAAGGCCATTGATCACGCGCAAAAAACGCAGCGCGACGCTGAATCCGGCCAGCACGGATTATTTGGTGTTTTCCAGCAAGAGGAAGTGCGCGCGGACGAAGATAAGCTGCCCGATACCCCGGACTGGGACGAGCACACCCGACTCTCTGCCGAGAAGGAAATATTGGGCTTCTTTATCACTGGGCATCCGCTCGAAAAATATCGCGAGAAACTCGAAGACCTAGGCGCACTCTCTACCTCTGATCTTTCGGGCATTAAATCCTCAACCGGTAAAGACGAGAATCTCACCACTGCCGGCATGATCACGAATTTGCGCGTTCAAAAATCGACGGCTCAAGGTCCTCACTGATGTTCCAGTTCTGGTGCGCGGCGGTGTTCGCATAGAAGAAGGCGCGAACGCCAAACTCACAGTTAACGATGTCAGCTCGCTCGAAGAAGTTAAAGTGCCCCTGCCGCGGTCGCTACGCATTCGTATTCCGCTCGAAAAGGCGTCCGAATCTATGGTGGACGAACTGCATCTCCTTTTCTCCCAACGAAAGGGAGAAGCCAAGGTGTTGTTTGATGTGGAACGGCCTGGCGACTTCATGGTGGTAATGGAAGCGGAAGGCTATAATGTGCTGCCGGACCGCAGCTTTATCAGCCGCGTGCAGGAGCTGTGCGGCCGTGACGCAATCCGAGTGATCAACTAGGAGTTCGCGATTTCAACCCCCAAGCCTAATCCGGCCAAGGCACCAGATATTGGTAGCGCGCTTTCTGGTACGCAGCTTCTGGTTTCGATGGTCGAGAACCGCCGTGCAAAGCGCAACGGGAGTAGCAGTGATGCCACTCCGCCTCATGAGCTCGAACGCATAGAGCAGCAGATGACCCGGCTGGAATCTCTCGATGGCCAGAACGATGAAACTCGTCAGCAAATTGAAGACTTGCGCCAGCGCGTGGACGCTCTGCACCGTGAGTTGGCGCACCGCGAAGCCTGGATCAAGACGGAACTGGCGCGCCATCCACAACGGCCGTATTTTCTTGATTACGTCGAAAAGATATTCACCGATTTTAGTGAGATCCACGGCGACCGCCGCTTTGCCGATGATCCTGCGATGATCTGCGGCATGGCGCGGTTCAATGGCGAAGAGGTTCTGGTTGTTGGCACGCAAAAGGGCCGCGACACCAAGCAGAAGGTATTTCGCAATTTCGGATTGCCGAATCCCGAGGGCTATCGCAAAGCCTTACGAGCGATGCACATCGCCGAGAAGTATTCGCGGCCCATCTTCACTTTTGTGGATGTGACCGGCGCGAATCCCGGCCTTGGTGCGGAAGAGCGCGGACAGGCCGAAGCTATTGCCTTGAACCTGCGCGAAATGGCGCGGCTCAAAGTTCCGATTATCACGATCATCACGGGTGAAGGCGGTAGCGGCGGGGCATTGGCCATCGCCGTTTCCGACCGTGTTTTAATGATGGAAAATGCGGTCTATTCCGTAATTTCTCCTGAAGGTTGCGCGTCCATCATGTGGCGCGACGCGTCCAAGAAAGAACTTGCTGCTGAGGCTTTGCGGATCACTGCTACTGATCTTAGAGAACTTGACTGTATTGACGCCATCGTGCCCGAACCAGAAGGCGGCGCCCACACGGACCACGACTTGGCGGCCAAACTGGTGAGCGAAGCGCTTCAGCAGAACCTCTCGGAACTCAAAAGTCTGCCGGTAAAGGACCTAGTCCAGGACCGCTACACCAAATTCCGCAAAATTGCCCAGTTCTTCACCGAGCAGTAACCTAACCTTTCGACTCTGAATTGCATCCTTGTACCTGCGGAGATAGACACCAATTTCCACTAATTTTTCTGGAGGCTTTTGTGCGCAAGATAGTTTTCCAGTGCCTGTTTGTCTGTTTTGCGGCTGTCCTGGCTTTTGCCGATCAGGTTTCGCTGACAAATGGAGACCGGCTCAGTGGCACCATCGTTAAATCCGATGGCAAGACGTTAGTGTTGCATACCGACTACGCCGGTGACGTCACATTAAAGTGGGACGCGGTACAGGGAATTCAGGCTGGCGAACCGCTCCATGTCGAGTTGCAGGATGGAAGGAAGGCGGTCGGGACCGTCTCCAGTTCCGATGACAAGATCGCGATTGCCACTTCCACCGCTGGAACAGTTGAAGCGACGGTCGACAACATTAAAACGCTGCGCAACGACGCCGAAGAAAAAGCCTATGAGAGCACGCTACATCCGGGCATCCTGCAGGAATGGAAGACAGGACTTAATGTCGGCTTCGCGCTGACAGGTGGTAACAGCGAAACTAAGAACCTCTCTGTGGGATTTCTCGCGGCACGCCAGACGCTGCGCGATAAGCTGAGCGCCTACGCGAATTCGATCTATGCAAGCAACGATGCAGCAGGAGCGATACCTTCGACCATAGCGAACACTGCCGGTGGCGGTCTCCGCTACGACCACGATCTCAGGGACAACGTGTTCGGTTTTGCTGCCGCAGACTTCTTCGCCGACGCACTTCAAGGCCTAAACTTGCGTTCGGTTTTCGGAACTACACGCATGAGTCCTACACCGGTCTCACCAGAAATTTTGCCGCCCTTACTCTCGGCGAGGAGCTCATGCACAAGCTGGGCAAGAGTACGGTCCTGAATGAAAGCCTTGCATTCTTCCCGGACCTGAACGATCTCGGCGAGTATCGCGGCACCTTCAACTTCGGGACAACAACCAAGATGAACACGTGGCTGGGCTGGCAGAATTCTTTCTCGGATATCTATGTGACTAATCCGCCACTCGGGAAAAAGCAGAATGACATACTTCTGACCACTGGACTCAGCGTGACCTTCGGCCAGTAGTTGTGAAGTGGTTCAGGTTCCGGCTTTGAGCCAACGGTATCCCGGCTTCAGCTCGCAGCGGTACACGCGCGTCTGGTCGGGATTGGATCGCGCATTGCAGTTGGCCCAACTGAGCGCGAGCGTCGGCCCTAAGGGGAAGAAGATATTCTGGCCATCGGCCTCTGCCTGGATGCTGACGCCTTCAGCCGCGGGCGGAAGCGTAAAGTTGAGCGCATTGCCGAAAATCACAGGATAAGAATTGCGCACCACGTCGCTGACCATGGGGTGAACGACTTCGGCCTCGACCAGAAACGTTGCGGTATCCGACCATGCGGTAGCGGAAATGACGACATTACGGCCAGGGTGGTCAAGCCCCGATGTGTTGATGGAGGTAAAAGGACACGGGCCGGCGATGCAAGACGCACGGGCATTCCTGAACTCATTGTTAGGGCCGGAGTCGAGCGTGATGCTTCCGGTTGTCGCCTGCCACCTTCCATCAGGCGAGCACAACGGCTGATCTCCGCAACGAATGTTGCCTTTGTTTTGCACTTCAAACGATCTCACCGTGCTACCAACATTCACTTCGGTATTTGTCTTGATCGAATATCTGACAACTACGTTCCCTATGGTGTGAGAGGGGGTATTTTCAGCCACCGGCGCTGGCCTGGGGACAGGACTCAGGGCGGCGACGGTAAGATTGCCGGAGACTTCTACCGTCAGATCGAGGGGTTGATAGTCCGGATGGCGGAAGTGCAGCAGCACCACACGGCGTCCGCGCAGCAGTCGACGATGCAGCAGAATCGTAAATGCCCCCGAGGAATCAGAGGCAGCATGAATAATCGTAGTTCCGTCGGCGGCAGTAATCTGCACGCCTGCGATGGGGAGTTCCTTTCGTGGGTCCGGATCGTGCGTGATGACAGCGCCCTGTAACCGGATCGTCTGCCGTTTCACGTGACGCACCCAGAGCAGGGAAGCCACCATTGCGGCTAATAGCACGATCAAGAGTATTTTTCGTCCCGTGCTCATGCTTTCAATATACAAATCTGGGCGTTTCCCGCAATCATCTAAAACACCTGCACCGGCCGAGCTAGTTCCTCGTGTGATTACCCGGTGAAATCCACCGGAAGACATCGGTTAACATCGGGGTGTGAAGGAGCATTATCGGGATCTCCCGCGGCGACGGTTCCTCAAGGGTCTCGCAGGCGCTGCTGCGGCAATTCCGCTCTCTGGCGCTATGGCCGCAGTTGTGCCGCCCGCCAAACCCCAACCAGTCTTTGGCCCGGAAGATGACCAGTTGCTCGATGATCTGGAGCGCGCCAGCTGCTGTTATTTCTGGGAGCAGGCCGGTGCGCAGACTGGCCTGGTGAAAGACCGCTGCAATGCACGCAAAGCTGCAACCGATAATGCAAACGTCGCCAGTATTGCGGCGACCGGATTCGGGCTTACGGCAATCTGCATCGGCGACAAACGTGGTTTCATCCCTCATTCTGAAGCGCGCCAGCGCGTCATCTTAACCCTCGAATTTCTTTCCAACAAGCTCGTTCATCATCGCGGATTCTTTTATCACTGGGCCGATATCAACAGCGGCGACCGCGTGTGGGATTCCGAAGTTTCATCAATCGACACTGCCATTCTCCTCTGCGGCATTCTCACCTGCCGCACTCATTTCCGCGACACCGACATAACCCTGCTCGCCCACGGCATCACCAACCGCGTCGAGTGGACGTGGCTTTCGGAAGACACATCGCTTCTGCCGCATGGTTGGCTCCCGGAAATGGGATTCCTGCCGTACCGCTGGGACTACTACAACGAAATGATGATGATGTATCTGCTCGGTCTAGGGTCGCCCACCTATCCACTCCGCCCAGAGGCATGGGATGCATGGAAGCGGACCATGTTCGAATATGAAGGACTGCGCTACATCGGTTCTTTTGCACCGCTGTTCGTGCATCAGTATTCGCAGGCTTGGTTTGACTTCCGGAATAAGCGCGACCGCTACGCCGATTATTTCCAGAATTCAATTACGGCTACTGAAGTGCATCGGCGGTTCTGCATAGAACTGAGCCATCGTTTTCCTGACTACAGTCCCGATCTCTGGGGCATCACCGCTTCCGATTCCGAAAAAGGTTACGTGATCTGGGGTGGCCCGCCAGCTACAGGTCCAATCGACGGCACCATCTGTCCGGCTGCGGCTGGAGGATCGCTCCCCTTCCTGCCGCAGGAAGCAATGCGCGTCATGCGCACCATCCGGAACCGCTATCAAAATGCTATGAGCTGCTACGGCTTCGTGGATGCATTCAACCCAATGAAAGGCTGGTATGACACTGACGTCGTCGGCATCGACACCGGCATAACCATGATCATGGCCGAGAATGCCCGCACCTTCTGATCCCGAAGTTTCGGTCCCCGAAGTTTTCCAATCCGAAATAAGCTGCTAGGATAGAGGAGTTGCTTGGTCGCCAACTGCCTCTCTAGCAGTTCTCCCAAGCAACATCCACGTTGGCGAGTGGGGACGTAGTTCAGTTGGTTAGAACGCTGCCCTGTCACGGCAGAGGCCGCGGGTTCGAGTCCCGTCGTCCCCGCCATTTCTTTCAAGCACTTGCAAGGAATTGGCAATTTGCGTCATGGTCCAATTTGGTCCAGTTAGGCCAGTGCTTCTCCCTTGTTGAGCACCATCCGAACAAGTTTGCTTTGTGCCAGCCGCTTGTTCGGCATACCCGCCTGAGCGTAAAG
>QHZW01000430.1 GCA_003224815.1 Acidobacteriota bacterium
AATCGATGTGTCGTATGAATCTATGTCGAACGGCTCGACCACATCGTCGTCGTGCTTCTTAATCAGCAGCCACTCCGTCCCCTTGCTTCCCGGCCGCCGCGCCTTCATGTGGATCAGTGCAAAATCTCCGTTCAAGCGCTTGCCATGCAGACGGAATTTGAAGTCGCCCTTCTTGAGCATTGCCTGGGCTTCGGTTTCAGTGCCCGGTAGATACTTGCCATTCTTGGCCTCGGGCGAAAGCGGCTCCCAGGTGCCGACATCCCACACCATAACGGTGCCCGCTCCGTAGTTGCCCTCAGGAATAATGCCCTCGAAATCGAAATAGGAAACGGGATGATCTTCCACCTGCATGGCCAGGCGCTTGTCGGCGGGATCGAGTGACGGGCCTTTTGGCACCGCCCAGGACTTCAGCACACCTTCCATTTCGAGCCGGAAGTCATAGTGCAGCCGCGTAGCGCGGTGTCGCTGAACCACAAAACGCTGCCCCTTGCCTTTGGCCAGCTTTGGCGGCGGCTCCGGCGTCTCGGAAAAACGCCGTTTGCGTTGATACTCTTCCAGGCCCACAGGAACATTCTAAAGAAAGCTGAGGCGAGAAGCAGAAAGTGGGTAGAAGGAAGCTAAAGAGATTAGGGCGGATCTCCTGACCCGCCCTGGAGGTTGTGCAGGAATCCGCTGCGATTACGCTCCGACCGCGACCGGCAGATCGTGTTCCCCGTACAGCCTTTCGAATTCCGCCAACTTTGCCGGAATCGGCTGCTCGGCTTCGTATTCTCCGGTGAGGACATCGGTTGTCTTCAGTCCATTGCCGGTGATGCACAGCACAGTCGTCTCGTGTGGCAGGATGCGATCGTTTTTGATGAGCTTGCGCGCGCAGCCCAGGGTCACGCCGCCGGCGGTTTCCGTGAAGATGCCTTCGCTTTCAGCAAGTAGCTGGATTGCATCAACGATCTCAGGATCGGAAACATCTTCCGACCAGCCACCACTGCCGGTGATGCACTTGATCGCATAGTGACCGTCGGCAGGGTTGCCAATCGCCAGCGAGCGGGCGATTGTCGAAGGCTTTTGCGGATCAATTTCGGTGTTGCCCAGTTTCACAGCAGTTGAAATTGGCGAGCAACCGGTCGCCTGCGCGCCGAAAAATTTCACGGGCTTCGGCTCAACCAGGCCAAGTTCAATCAGTTCGTCAAAAGCTTTCTTGATTAATATGGACGCAAATTCACGTTTACGAATCCCCAGTTGTGGTCATCGGCGATCTGCGAGCAGAGGCGGTTCACTTGATCGTAGCTGCCGGAAACACGCACGAGTTTTGCCCCAAAGACCTGCGTGCCGATAATTTTCGCCTGCTCAAGATCAGCAGGAATGAAAATCCAGCATTTGAATCCGTTGCGCGCGGCCTGCGCCGCCGTGGCGTTGGCAAGATTTCCAGTCGACGAGCAAGAGACCGTGTCGAATCCAAATGCGCGTGCATTCGCCAGAGCTGTGGCCACCACACGGTCTTTGAAACTGAGCGTGGGCGTGCAGACGGCGTCATTTTTGATGAAGAGGTTTTTCGAACCGATGTTGCGGCCGAGCTGCGCCGACTTGATCAAAGGCGTGAAGCCGACGGGCAAAGTCGGTTCGTGGTTCTCAGGAAGAGGCAGAAGCGCCGAGTAGCGCCAGATGTTGGGAGGACCTTGAGCAATCTTCTCGCGGGTGAACTCAGCGCGGACTGACTCGTAGTCGAAGAAAACCTCCAAGGGCGAGAAGCATTCTTCACAAACCGACTTAGGAACATTGCCCCAGCTTTTGTGACACTCGCGACAGCGCAATTCGTAACGCATGATCTTACTCCGCGTGGAAGAGAGAGGAGCCTGGCTTGATTTTGTAATTGGGGTAATTTGGCAATCGGGCAATTTCAAAAGCAAATACTCTGCGGCATCCCGATGATTCAAATTACAAAATTACCCAATTACAAAATCAGAGCCTAAACTTCCGACCCGGCAGAGTCCCTAAAAAACGAAATCCTCTTTCCCACGGAAATGGGAAAAGAGGTTCAGGAGTGCTGGAATAAAATTTGCGCATCCCGAATCTCATGTCCCCCGTGCTTTCCGGGTCGAGAGTTGGCACCTGGCGGCCGCGATAGATGATCCCGGTCCGGTTGCCGTGGCGTCTTAGGGCTCGTCCCTCAGCCACTCTGCATGAAATCCAAAGTCAGCCCCGAAGAGCTAACTGGTAGAAAAATGATACGAGGCGGGAAGCAGTTCGTCAAGAGTTCAATTAAGCAGCAACGCTCGTTTGCCTGAAGCTCGCCTGCCGTGCACAATTGCTCGACATGCTTACCGCCTCTCGTCACCTGCTAGTACTGATATGTGCAGCCGTCACTCTGACGAGCACAGCATATTGCATTCTATGCATGTGGGTGGTAGTGAAATTTGCGCGCCGACTACACGATTCCTTGTTGCCATCGGTCGATCTACCTTTGGTTTCGGTTCTGAAGCCTCTTAAGGGAGCTGATCCCGAAGCTTATTGCAGAGTTTCCGGATCGCAAGATCCGACTCGTTGTCTGTGAAAGGCGTCTTGGCGCAAATGGAAAAATCAGCAGCCTTGCTCAGCTTGCACCTCTCGCCAAGCACGACATCCTTCTCGTAAACGACAGCGATATCCTCGTCGCGCCCGATTACCTGCGGACGGTCATGACCGAACTCTCCCGCACCGGCCTGGGGCTGGTGACGTGCTTATACCGCGGCATTCCCGGCGCAGGTTTGTGGTCGAAGCTGGAGGCATTGGGGATCAGCACGGACTTTATGCCGGGGGTGGTCGCGGCGCAACAAATCGAAAGAGGCATGCGCTTCGGATTGGGATCGACATTGGCATTTCGGCGTGGCGATCTGGAAAAAATCGGCGGCTTTGCTGCTATCACAGATTATCTTGCCGATGATTACGAATTGGGGCGGCGGATCGCGCAGCTCGGATCGAGAGTGGAGTTGTCTTCGCAGGTAGTCGCAACGCATTTGCCCGCCTACGATTTTCGTGGGTTCTTTTCGCACCAACTGCGCTGGGCACGAACCGTTCGCGCATCGCGTCCCGGTGGTTATTTCGGATTACTACTGACGTTTACGCTGCCATGGGCGCTGGCCGTCTTGCTGATTTGCCCTGGCATCACAGCAACATTTCTGTTCGCGGTCGCTGTGATCGCAAGATTCGTCATGGCAGGAGCGAGCACGACAATCCTGCTGGGTGACAGGAAGGCTCTGCGTTGGCTGTGGCTGCTGCCGGTACGGGATCTTCTGGCAGTGGTGATTTGGTTTGCCGGGTGTTTTGGCCGGCAAATTATTTGGCGCGGAGAGCGGTTCACTCTGGAGCGTGGAAAACTAATACCAAGCTGAGCGCAGCCTTACGTGCCTCGACTCTGCGCAATGATTTTGCCCTGGTCTGTAAATCGATATCTCTCGCCTCGCCAATAAAAATCGTGGCTCAAGTAACTGGCCATCCACACAAGAAATCCCTGCAGGTCTCGCAAAGGATAGATCCAGCACAAGCGCAACGCACGCGGATCTCGAAGCAGTCCCCATCCAACGGCAAGCGCCTGAATCACGCGATTTAGAAATGTCGCCGCGAACAATATTAATCCGGCATACGCGTGACCCAATGCTGCTGCTGAGACTAAACCAAGAACTCCGAACGGCATCGCGAAGGTAAGGCCACTTCCCAAATGTCCCCACGGACGCGAGTGCCGCGTGCTCTTCATCCAGCGCAGTTGATCCCCGAGCGTTCTGGCCAGCGGGCGCGGCGTGAGCACGTGATGAACAAAGTAATGAGAAAAAATGACTTTGTATCCGGCAGCCCAAACTTTATTTCCTAGTTCGTAATCGTCAGAGTAATAGTCGGCGGTTGCCGCGATCCCGCCAATTGCGTCCAGCGCGTCGCGTCGGAATGCCACTGCCGGCCCAAGCGCGAAGCGGATTCCCTCAAGCATGTCAGCGACAACCACGCCCGAGGGCATTTCTACGGACATCCCAAGCGCCTCGAGCGACGACCAGAAGTCTCCCGCAGAGTCGCCGCGATAAAGACAGCTGACGAGGCCGAGCTTGCGATCAGACAACGGAGGGACGACGTTGCGCAAGAAGTCGCGCCCTACCCTCACATCACTGTCGCTGCTGATAAAGAAAACGTTGCTCGAGAGCGCGATCATCTTATCTAGCGTATAAACTTTTGCGTTCGGCCAAGGCGGCGGGCCGGAGATGACAATACGACTTTTTACCTTCGGATACCGATGCCGCAATTTTTCCGCGACAGCAAGCGCCGGATCGTCGGCGTTGCGCGCCCCGATCATGATTTCGAAGTCGGGGTAATCCTGCCAAAAGAAACTTTCGAGGTTTTCTTCCAGCCGCGCTTCCATGCCATGCACAGGCTTGAGAATGGTGACTGGCGGGAGTCTATCGGCCGGCGTGTCGAGCGCAGACCGTCTATATTCGACCGAGCGTTTCTTGAACTGCAGCGTAGCGATTAAGACCAAAACCAGGAAAACCGACGAACTAACAATTCCGAAAGAAGAAAGTCCAAGTAGCGAACGCCAAAACAGTGTGCTCACCGAACAAGCTCACGGTTCACGAACACACTCTTGCCCCCACTTCTCGCCAGAAAATAGTGAGGCAGCCCAATCAACTCCTTGGGATTATCTTCGCCCGTCCAGAGAAATACCTTGCCAGGACTGTTCCATAGCTGCGCGAAAGACGCTGGCGTTTCAAAGACGTGAGGGGCGTCGGGAAATTTCGAGCCATACCAAAGATTTCCGCTGGGCTGGTGCAGAACCCGGACGCGGGCTTCGAGATAAAAATTCAGAGTTGAGGCTTCGTGATACTGGCCATCGATGACGATCACGTCTCCAGGTTGATAGTGCTGTTTGATTGCCGTTGCCAAGGGCTTGGAAGAGAGTATCGGCGAGAATACGACGAAGGCAGAATGCACGCACGCGAGCAGCGCGACCATCATGCCGGCCAGAAGCATGTTGCCGTATTCAGGTTTGCGCTTATAGCGGAGCCATAGATTCATTCCGGCCCCTAGGAAGAGCGACGCGACCGCGCCAAACAGCTGTGCGGATTTTTTTGGAGCAGATCGGCAAGATCGGCACCTGCAGCAGCCGGCTTTGACGAAAACAATAAAGCTATCCCGATCGCCGAGCCTACGGCAACCAGCGCGAATAGTGCACACGATGAGATCCTGCCGGCGCGGCCCTCGGTTTCGAGATTCGCAGGTTCCTTTGCCAACCATCCCCCAATCAACAAAGCCAGTGCGGGGATTGCAGGGATGGTGTAGTACTCCTGCCGGGTGGAAAAAGTGAAAAAACCTACGATCACCACCGTCCAGATCGCGAATAAGAGATTAGCCTGTTGCCGGGGCAACAACTTGTCCTTCAACTCTCGCCCGTGCCACGGGACCGCCTTAAGGCTCTGCGGCAGAAATGCCAGCCAGGGCGCCACCCACAACAGAGTCAAGGCCCAGAAGATGAGTAATGGCACGGTGTCGTATCCGGCGGGAACACGCTTTCCCAGATACCGATTGAGTTGTTCGTTAATGAAGTAGAACCAGAGAAATCCCTTCACATTTCCTTGGCTGGGATTCGCGATGGCCGCCAGAATGTGCCAAGGCGCCGCGATCGCGAGAAACACAAGCGTGCTCGATATCGGTCTTAACTTCAGAAGATGGCGCAGGTTCCTCGTAACCAGCAAATACAAGATGACGATGCCCACAGGGAAGACCAGGCCAATCAGGCTTTTGGTCAAAACATTCATCGCGCACGCAGCGGCAAATCCCCAGCACACCCATCGCGAGGGCTTTTCCTGTTGCAATGACATCCAGAAGAAAAGCAGGCTGAACGTAATCCACAATCCGACGACCATGTCCGGGATCTCAAAGCGCGTGAAGATGTACGGACCAAGCGCAGTACAGAGGACAACTGCCGAGTACAGCCCCCCGCGTTCCCCATAGGCGAGAGTTCCAAACCGATATATCGCCAGCAGTAGAATGAGAACTCCGAGCACCAGCGGCAAACGAGTGCTCCAGTCCTTCACACCGAAGATCTCGTAACTGGCAGCAACTCCCCAGTACATCAATGGAGCTTTTTCCAGATATCGAATGCCATCGGTATACAGGGTTACCCAATCATGGCGCAGAACCATCTCCCGCGCAGCTTCGGCATGGATAGTGTCCACATCGTCAAGCAGCGGCGGGCTGAAAATGCTGGCGAAGTAGATGACGAGCCAGAGAAAAAAGATGATGGCAACTGAAATGTAGCGGAACCGCGAAGGCGCAGAAGTTGAAACAAGAGCCGGTTGTTCTTCCGCGGCAACGTTGCCGCCTTCGGTGGCCATGCTGGATTGCAATTATACGGGAGGCGATACAGCTATCCAGCAGCGGCTGCGATGGCGCGCGGCTTCGTCGCCGGGGTGAGCACCCCGTCAACTTTTTCTCCAAGCGTGGGAAGCGAAAATGGCTTTTGCAGGAACGACCTGTTTAACCCGGGGGCATCTCGGTGGAGGACCGCCGACTGCGAATAGCCGGAGACGAACAGAACTTTCATCTCGGGATGAAAAGCAGTGAGGGCTCCCACCAATTGCTGACCGCTCATGCGCGGCAACGCCACGTCAGTAATAACGAGGTCGATGGCGGCAGATTTACTCCGCTCCAGAGCTTCTTCCCCGGTGCTAGCGGCCAGGACGTTATAACCGGACTGAGCCAGGAACTCGACCATGGATTCGCGAACAGGAGCTTCATCTTCCACCACCAGGAGGGTCGCCGGCCCGCCGTGTTGCAATGTTGCCGCGTTGTCGCCGCAGGCGCTTGTTGGGCGATCGATACTCCGGCCGACTGGAACTACAAACGTTGAGCTTGCGGCGGCGGTCTTGATCGGCTCACAGTCGAGTAGCAGTCTGCCTAGAGCAGCGGCCCGGTGCGCGCTGGCTTTCATGTCCTGCATTCTGGAACAAAGAGGATGTTCAGCGGGAAGAGCTCTGCAGGTCAGGTCAGCATTCGCCATCAGCATCAGCAAGACATTGTTGAGATGGTGTGCGATCTCCAGCATTGGAGTCGAATTCACCGAACTCACGCGAACGACTTCTGTGCCGTCGCGCAAAACCTGGCAACTGCACACGACATTCGTGATCTGCCCACGACCGTCAGACAGCGGTGTTAAAGTCATGTCGGTGTCCCAGTGCTCGCCTGACTTCTTTTTCAGACGTACTGGCCCTGAAAACGCCCGCTGCTGAAAAATTCGGTTCCATATCTGGCGATAGTCGCCTGATTGCGGGCCATCCGCAATGAGCAGGCTCATGTCTTTCCCGATAACTTCAATTGACGAATAACTGGTGAGCTTCTCAAACGCGGGATTTACGCGCGAGATGAGGCCTGCTGCGTCCGTAATGAAGACGGCGTCATGACTTTGAGTGACGGCACATTGCAAGTTCCGGAATGCCTGCGCCATTTTGATGGACGCATCGGACGTTTTGTTTGGGAAGGGTGTCGCTAGTTCTGACATGGTTGGTCTAGTTTGAACATCGGAACAGAATTGTTTCGCTTGCTCAGCTGATTGCAGAAGATACGAATGCTTTCACGCAAGCGATGTCGTTTCGGGAGCGATTCATTTCAGGAACTGATCGCGGTTCGGCGTTCTGGTCTGAAAACAGCAGCAGCCAGTTTTGTTACGATGGCACGCATACTCCACAAGCCACGATGCCTCCGGTCTCTCTCACGTTTTTATCCGATGCGAGCCTTGCCGCAGCCTATGCGATTTTCGCCGGCAGCTATTTGGTGTTTGCGCTGGGCAAATTTCCCGGATTCAAAATCGACCGCCCTGCGGCAGCAATTAT
>QHZW01000434.1 GCA_003224815.1 Acidobacteriota bacterium
TTTTTCATGCCTCGCGCGCCTGCTAAGTTCAACCGGGAATTCGATCCGCGCTCGATGAAGTTGGTGATCTTCGATCTGGATGGAACTCTGATCGACTCGCGGCTCGATCTTATCCATTCGGTCAATGCGATGCTTCGGCATTTTCATCGGCCGGAGCTTCCGGGGGACCTGGTGGCCTCTTATGTCGGAGACGGCGCGCCGATGCTGATAAGGCGGGCGCTGGGTGATCCGAAAGACCAAACTTTCCTTCAGCAGGCGCTCAAATTTTTTCTCGCCTATTACCGCGAACACAAACTCGACCACACGATTGTGTATGCGGGTATTCCTGAGGCGCTGAAAAAAATTCAGGCGAACGGGTCGCGGCGGAAGATGGCAGTGCTGTCGAACAAACCGGTGCGTCCGTCGCGGGCGATTGTGGATGAGCTGGGATTGGGAAAATTCTTTGTGCAGGTGTACGGCGGCAACAGCTTCGAGACGAAAAAGCCGGACCCACTGGGGGTGAATACTCTGCTGAAGGAGACGGGAATCTCGGCGAGAGACACAATGATTGTGGGCGACTCGTCCGTAGACGTGCTCACCGGGCGCAATGCCGGGATCGCCACTTGCGGCGTGACCTATGGGTTCGCGCCACACACTTTGTGCGAGGCTCCGCCGGATGTGGTGATCGATAGCCCACAGGAGTTGGGAAAGTTATTTGAATGAGGAGCCTTCAACGCGTCAATCCCTGCTGATTCGCAGTTTCCGCTACACTCGAAATCGATGAACAACTCACATGGCAGCTTCACTCCCGCCGAATTGCGGAAGCTGCGCAGCCTAAAAAATCCGCACGGGATTCAGCGGTTTCTCGACAAGCAGCCCTATCATCTGGCAGATACGGCGTGGTCGCCGCGGCGGGTGCTGCGGGAAAATACATCGCATTGCTACGAAGGGGCACTGTTCGCGGCGGCGGCGTTGCGAGCGAACGGGTATCCGCCACTGATTATTGATCTGGAAGCTGAGCACGATACGGATCATGTGGTCGCGGTATTCAAGCAGAACGGCCATTGGGGGGCGGTTGCGAATTCGAACTACACCGGCTGCCGATATCGCGAGCCGGTGTATCGCAGCTTGCGCGAGCTGGTGATGAGCTACTTCGAGGGATACTTCAATTTACGGCGGGAGCGGTCCCTGCGGACGTTTTCGAATCCGGTGAATCTGAGACGGTTTGACGGCATGAACTGGATGACCACGGACGAGCCGGTGTGGTTTATTGCGGAGTATCTGTTCACGATCCGGCATTTTCCTCTGCTGACGGCGAAGACGAGTAAGCGATTGCACCGGCTGGATGAACGGTCATTTCGGGCTGGATGTCTGGGGAGGGCGCAGAAGTGAGAAGGGCCGATTGAGACGTAAACAATCGAAAAGCGGTCAACCGGAGCCGCCGCGGTGGTTTAAAATACGCAACGAGCGCGTAAGAAATCCCGTCTGAAGAATTAGGTTCTGAAGCATGCCGAACAGACATCACGGAAAATCCGGCGCGGTTGCAGAAGCCAATAAGGCGGGTAAGACGTACGAAGGCTTGTCGCGGCAGCAGCTTGTTGAGGCTTACCGCCTGATGTACACCTCCCGAAAGCTGGATGACCGGGAGATCATGCTGAAGCGGCAGCAGAAGATATTTTTTCAGATCTCCGGCGCTGGACATGAGGCTGTGCTGGTAGCTGCGGCTCTGGCGATGAAGCCGGGGTACGACTGGTTCTTTCCTTACTATCGCGACCGCGCTTTGTGTCTGGCGCTGGGCGCGACACCGTACGAAATGCTGTTGCAGGGCGTCGGCTCGGCGGATGACCCGAGCTCTGGCGGGCGGCAGATGCCTTCGCACTGGGGATTCAAGCGCCTGAATGTGGTGACGCAATCATCGTGTACCGGAACCCAGGTGTTGCATGCGGTCGGGTGCGCGGAGGTGGCGAGATATCTGATTGCGCATCCTCGGGCGGCGGAGAAAGTGAACGGAGATTATCGCGAGTTCAAAGACGTCATGTTTTATGGAGACGAGGTCACGTATGTCTCGGTGGGCGATGGAACCACGAGCGAAGGCGAATTCTGGGAAGGGTTGAATGCAGCGGCGAATTTGAGGCTGCCCATTGTGTTTCTGGTGGAAGACAACGGTTATGCAATTTCTGTCCCGGTCGAGGTGAATACTGCGGGCGGAAATATTTCGCGTCTGGTTTCCGGATTTCCGAATTTTCATTTTGAAGAAGTAGATGGGACCGACCCGGTTGCGAGCTATGGCGCGATGTCACGAGCAGTGGCGCATTGCAGGGCTGGAGTGGGACCGTCGTTTGTACACGCGCATGTGATCCGGCCGTATTCGCACTCGCTGTCCGACGATGAGAAGCTCTACCGTCCGGATGTGGAGCGGCAGCGCGATGCGGAGCGCGATCCGATCACGCGCATGCAGCTGTTCCTGCTCCGCGAAGGCATTCTCGACGAAAAGGCAATCAACAAGCTGGAGAAAGAAGTCGATACCGATTTGCAGGATGCGACAGACCGCGCACTGGCTGCGGCACTGCCGGCCCCTGAGTCTGTGAAGCAGTATTTGTACTCGCCGGATTTGGATCCGACATCGCAGGCATTTGATACACAGGTGAGCACGAGTGGCGAAGTCCGCGCCTCCAGCGACGTGCCGGTATCGGATAAGAAGGTGGCACCTAAGACGATGGCCGATCTGATCAATGCGACGCTTCGGGATGAGATGAAGCGCGACGAAAGGCTCGTAGTCTTCGGCGAGGATGTGGCTGATTGCAGCCGAGAAGAATATTTGCGCCAGAAGATGGTGAAGGGCAAGGGCGGCGTCTTTAAACTGACCTCGGGACTGCAGTGCGATTTTGGATCCTCTTTGACTACATCTGGCCGGCGATGATGCAGCTGCGCAATGAACTTCCGACCATTCGTTGGCGCTCGAATGGCGCGTCTTCGGCACCATGCGTGATACGGGTGGCGATTGGTGGATACCTGACGGGCGGCGCCATTTATCACTCGCAATGCGGCGAAAGCATTTTTACGCACACGCCGGGAATGCGGGTGGTGTTTCCGTCGAATGCGGTGGACGCGGTCGGGCTACTGCGGACTGCGATTCGGTGCGATGATCCGGTGCTGTTCCTGGAGCACAAGCGGCTTTATCGCGAGAGCTATGGGCGGGCAGCTTACCCCGGGCCGGAGTACATGATTCCGTTCGGGAAGGCGAAGGTCGTGCATCCGGGAACAGATTTGACGGTGATCACATATGGCGCAGTGGTGCCGAGGGCATTACAGGCGGTGCAGCGGCTGGACCGCGAGC
>QHZW01000435.1 GCA_003224815.1 Acidobacteriota bacterium
CGACTACCAGCAAAGCAAAAAACAACATGGCGTTGATGGCATCCTTCGACCGCCATTCCAATCGGATGTCTTTGGCCAGCGTTGTGCGCGTGATTGCGCCGAAGCTCACTGTGTTTCCGCCTGCGAAGTCGCGCTTCGGCTCACGATCTTTCCGCTTTCCATGAATACAAACTCGTCAGCAACCGGTTCGAGCAACGCCGGTTGATGCGTCACCACAAAGATCGACTTGCCGCGGTCGCGCAGCCGCGCTAACAGTCCTGACATCTCCTTCGCCGAGCGCGCGTCGACATTTGAAAATGGCTCGTCAAGCAGCAGCAGCTTGGGATCATTAAGTAATGCCCGTGCCAGCGACATCCTCTGCCGCATGCCTTGGGAGTACTGTCCCACCGGGCGATCGAGATCAGGATCCAGATTGACGGAAGTGATTGCCTCGCGGCACCTGTGGCTGTCGTGGATTCCGTATAATCCTGCGAAGTACTGCAGGTTTTCCATGCCACTCATTTCGTCATAGAGCAGCGATGGATGCGCCATGTAGCCGATTTGCGAGCGCACTTCCTTGATCACTGTCGCGCCCAAAACAGAAATGCTGCCCCGTGATGGAGAGGTCAGGCCAGCAATCGTACGCAGCAGTGTGGTCTTGCCCGCGCCGTTGTCACCGGTGATGACGTAGAGCTTGCCCCCGGCAAACTGCTCGGTGATTCCGCGCAGCGCGGCAAATCGCCCAAACTGCTTGATCAGGCCAGAGGTTGCGACACTAGTGGAGCTCGCGTTTGGCATCCGAATGAAGCATTCTTTATAGCATCTGGGTGCCGAACGGTGAGTACTGAGCTTTGAGCCAGTGCTGCGGGACTTGCTGTTTACTGACGTTCGTTGCTCGCTCGCTGCTCGTCGTGCAGCGCTGCTTTACCATATAACTATGCCCCATGCATCCGCCCAGGAATGGAACTCCTCCCGTTACGCGCAAAACGCGAGGTTCGTCTCAGACCTGGGCCAACCCGTCCTCGATCTTCTTAATCCGCAACAGGGAGAGCGCATTCTCGATCTCGGCTGTGGCGACGGCGCGCTTACGGAAAAAGTTGTTGCCGCGGGAGCAGATGTGCTCGGTGTTGACGCGTCACTCGACATGATCGCCGCCGCGAAGAAGCGGGGTCTGAACGCGCAAATAGCAGACGGCTACTCTCTAGGTTTCAATTCTGAATTTGACGCTGTTCTTTCCAACGCCGCTCTGCACTGGATGAAGCGCGATCCCGACGCTGTCATCCGAGGCGTTGCCCGCGCCCTTAGGTCCGGCGGCCGCTTCGTGGGCGAGATGGGCGGCTTCGGCAATGTGGCCGCAATCACCGTTGCGCTCTGCGCCACACTTCAGCAGTTTGGAATCGAAAACCCCGCCACGCTTATGCCCTGGTACTTCCCTTCAGTTGACGAGTACCGCGCGCGGCTCGAACGCGCAGGATTTCAGCTCGAGTACATCGAACTGATTCCCCGCCCAACGGCTTTACCCACGGGCATGCGCGGCTGGCTCGAAACGTTCGCAATTCCCTTTACGAAATCGCTGCCTCCGGAGAAACGCTCACGGTTTCTCGACGAGGTGACTGAAAAACTGCGCCCCGCTCTTTGTGACAACCATGGACAGTGGATAGCGGATTACGTCCGGTTAAGGTTCCTCTCGCGCAAGGGCATATGAATTTTGGAATTCACAGCCGATGACCCGTTTTCATTTGTGCGGCAACTTCTAATTTCCACTGCCTTATTCCGGATGTCACAACCTCAGACAACTCTGGGTGTTGTGTTTCGCATCTGGCAACTCTGGAGGTTCAATATGGTCAAATTCACGTTCGCCTCCCTCCTGCTCGTTACACTAATTACAACCAGCTGCGGCGGCGGTGACGATCCGTCGCATATGCTCGTGTCACTTCAAGTCACGCCGGGCTCGGCTGAAGGAAATGCGCAGTTCACAGCTATCGGGACTTTCGCCGACGGGTACACAGCCACAATTGCTGCCCTGTGGACACTGGGCCCGCCGTTCTCGCTTACCCCTGCAACGCCCATCCCGGGTGGCCTAAGTTTAAGGGCTGCAGGGCTGGCGAAGTGCACGGGATTTAACGGCAATGCCGGCATATTCGCAACGGCGCCCGTCGATACCAGCATTCCGATTTCGAAAGTAACAATGAACACGAAGAATGTAAGCGGAACTGCGCAATTTGCGTGTCCGTAGGTTCAATTTGTTCTGGGTTGATACCGGCTTGAGGTGCCGTAACCAATCGGGCCTAGTATCGGTTACATCGTTGACGAATTTGCGCCCGAACGAGTTTGTGACTGCGGCGCATACTTCGATGCACACTTGGCCTGAATCTGTTTGGCATAGAAAACGTTGTCGCGCCCGAAGTGGCCTTCGGCGAGCGCCTGTGCATTGTCTTTGAAAGTGTCCGGCGGCGGTTCGGTGCCGTTGTAAATCACGTTCAGCAGTTGGTCGTTTTCAAGCAACGTGAAGTTCATGTTGGTGCCGCTGCGTTTGATTGATCCCGGCTGAACATTCCCTGCCACTCGTAGTCGTTTTGTGTACGCGCCGTCACCCATGCCCCGCAGTTCCTTGATGGTGACGTAATAGCTCTTGCTCTCCTGCACGCCGGTGTAGGCGAGGTAGCCCAGGGCGAGCAGAATGATCACGAGTGCGCTGCCGAATTTAAGAATCTTGCTGGACTGCGAAGACATGGTTGTTTCTTGATTCAAACTCTACTCGCGAGGGAAAACCGGGTCAAGCGAAGCTGGACAGGACACTGGAATGAACTATCTCCACCCAACCCCCAAGATCAAGGAATGATAACGCGCTGGTTTCAGAATTCATGCCAAATGA
>QHZW01000436.1 GCA_003224815.1 Acidobacteriota bacterium
GATTTACTGACATGTTCGCCCGCCGCTTGGATGAATGCTGTGCGCTGAACGTCAAAGAAGCGCAATCAGGGGACCTGCTGCTGGCGGGGCGGGTCTTGATTTGTCCTGGGAATAGGCATGTGAAAGTGAAACGGCTTCCACTGGGTGACGTTGCCATTTTGAGCGACGATCCGTTGGTAAACGGGCATCGCCCGTCTGCTGATGTTTTGTTTAAGAGCGTAGCTGAAGAATTTGGGCCGCAGGCCATTGGAGTGCTCATGACGGGGATGGGCGAAGATGGGGCACAGGGGTTAGGACTGATGAGGGCGTCGGGTGGAATGACCATTGCCCAGGGCGAGCAATCTTGTGTGGTTTTCGGCATGCCTAAGGCGGCCATCGAGCGTGGATTTGCCATGCGGGTGGTGGAGCTTGATGCCATGGCCAGCACCCTACAGGCGCAGTGCGGCAGAAGCGGAGCGCAAGTCGGTCGTGCCGCCGCTGGAAAGAATTAGGTCCGAGCGCGAATGCGCTGGATAAGTTCGAATCTGGAGCAGATGTAAGAGGAGGAAGTATGGAGCAGTTTGCAGCAGTGAAGCGAAGCAAGGACGGCCAGCCCGTCCAATACTTGATCGTGGATGATTCCGTCTTCGCGCGCAAGAACCTGGGCCGCATCATCGAAAGTTTTGGCGGACAGGTGGTGGGCGAGGCAGGCGATGGCGTGACCGCGATCAGCGAGTACGATCGCCTCAAGCCGGACATCGTGCTCATGGATATCACCATGCCGCAGATGGAGGGCATCGAGGCCGCTGAAAAAATCGTGCAGAAAAATCCTGAAGCACGCGTAGTCATGGTTTCATCCGTCGGCTATCAGGAAAATATCGTGGCCGCATTGCAACGCGGCGCGCGGCACTTTGTGCAGAAGCCGGTGAAACCGGAAGTGCTCTATGAAGTCATCAAGTACGTGCTTGGTGAAGATGCAGTTGTAGCCAGTGCATCTGGCGCAGGGGCCTAATCATGAAGATGGAGTTGATCCAGCCGTTCATCAACGCGGCCGATGCCGTCTTGTCACAAGGCCTGCAGTCTCCCATGGAGATCGGAAATCTCACCATGGAAGAGCAAGCTTATCGGCGCAAAGGCGTCGCGGCAATGGTTCGCGTGAGCGGCGAAATTGAAGGGCGGATCATTTTCGATCTCGATACGAAAACGGCTGCGCGTGTCGCCAGTCACTTCGCCGGTGCGGAACTGCCGGAATCAGACGATCTGGTGCGCGAAGCCGTGTGTGAATTGGCAAATCAGGTGATCGGAAATGCCATTGCAGTCTTGAACGATCAGGGATTCAAATTTCGCGTGCATCCGCCAGAGTTACATACTTCCGAAAGCGGGCCCAAGAGCACCGAGAACACCGAAGCCCTGGTACTTTGCTTTGATACTACGAGCGGCAACGTATTCATGAACATTGCATTGCAGTATCACACTGCCGCTGCAGCCGCCTCGGGAAACTCCGAGTAGCCCGCGAACAAAAGCGTTTACTGGACAAGCGCAGGTTCTTGCGCGCTCGTCCTCGTACCATCTCAATACCGACTTCTCGCAGGATGCGGATCCGGGCCCACGTTCGACGCAGATGTGTCAATCACGGAGACGCTGCCGGCATCGCATTGCGACACGTAAACCTTGAATGGGGCGTCCGCTCCGCCTGAGCTTGCAACAAATACGCGAAAGCGGGCAGAAGGGCATGCAGTTTGAGCGGCATTGGAGCTTTGGGGCAGCGCAATCGTCTTGCTAACCGTTGTTGTTCCCGGGTCTATAACCGACGCTTGGGTGCACACGTTGCCATTTGCGTCCGCTTGATAGGCTGCGACGTAAGCGCGAGTGCCATCGCCGAGCACCGTCACTGAGGTCGGGTGGACCGCCGAAGTGCAACCCGATCCCGCTACCGGCGCAATGCCGACCGCCGCTCCGCTCCGCAGTACGGGAGGATCCGTAGAGACGTCGAAAATGCTGACCGAATCGGCTACCGGGTTGGTAACGTACAGAGAATTAGATCCTTTGTCGTACAACATGAAATTTGCACCGGCTCCGGCCGATGCCGACGCGCTGGTCACGGCGTCGGAAAGCGATGAAATCACCGAGATGGTCCCGTTGCTGGTGAGGACGTAAACATGAATATTGTCCCCGCCAGTAACTGCCCACACGGGAGAACCGGCGATTGGGATCACGGCAGCAATGCTGCCATCAACCGTGTTAATGCTGGTAATTTTGTTCGTGCCCTGGTTGGCAGCGTAAATCTTGGACCCATTCGGCAGTTCCGCCAAGGCTATGGGCTGCGAGTTAGGATCGGGCAACGGCAGCGGGTTACCCGCAAATGCTGGATCGACGGGGATGCTTTGCACAACTACGTTTGACGACGTATTGATCACGGAAACAGTGCCATTTGCGGCGTCTGCCACATACATCTTGCCGCTTTCAGTGCTATGTACGAAACTCGGCGCCGGCGCGCATCCGCTGGCGCAAAGCTGCGGCAGATTAATGGTGGTGGCCTGCGCACCCGAAGTTGCAGTTCCAGCCGATATGGTTCCGTCGTTGCTGGCGACGTAATACTGCGTGCCGCTTGGGGTAAGCGCAGCGTGTACCGGGAACACGCCTGTGATCACCGCGCTGGAAACCGAATCGCCGGAGACGTCAATCCGGCTGAACGATCCGGGGTCGGCAACACAGGGGGGCGGTGTGCCTGAAGGCAAACATGTCCCTGAGGACGACAGGGAATCGTTTCCGTTAGTGCTGATCGCGTACACAAAGTGCAGAGCCGAGGGGTTGGGCGACGGACCGGGTATCGGCTGCGCAACCGGGCGATATGTATCACCGCAGGCAATGCAAATAACAAACAGCACCATGGCAGCGACGATGCGCACTGCCTGCCATTGGCTCACGCGCATACTAGCGCCCGGCCTCAAGGATTTAGAAGTCGTCATTCTATGATTTCGTCCAGATTCTGCGGAGTTCCCTATTCTAAAGGCAGAACGCGATTCCGCGCCACACAGGTAGGATGCTGGCAGCGGCTGAATTATGAGTTTCGATGTTGTCAAATGTCGTTGGCCAGTTGGGCCGTCATGACTGCGTACTGAATGCAGTGCGCTAGAATTAGCTATGCCCGCAACTCAAACACGAGAAATCAGTCCCGCCCAGCGGCTGGGCAATCTGCGATATGCCATCCGCGACCTGGCCTCCGCGGCGGAAGCAGTAGTCAAGCAGGGACACAAAGTCCTTTATCTGAACGTTGGCGATCCCAACATATTTGATTTCGCAACCCCTGCCCACGTGGTCGAGGCTGTCGCTCAGGCCATGCGCGACAACAAGAACGGCTACGCACCATCACCAGGGATTCCGCAGGCGCTTGAGGCCATTCGTGCCGAGGCGGCTCGCAAGGGCATCACCACGGTGCGGGATGTCTTTGTCACCATCGGTGCCAGCGAATGCGTGGATGTATGCCTGACTGCATTGCTGAATCCTGGCGAGAATGTACTTACGCCGGCGCCCGATTATCCGCTGTATTCTGCCGTTCTCTGCAAAACCGGCGCTGAGTTGAATAGCTACTACCTGAATGAAGAAGATGGCTGGCAGCCGGAACTGGATGACATCCGCCGCAAAATCAATTCCCGCACCCGCGGCATTGTGCTGATCAATCCCAATAATCCTACAGGCGCGATTTGCACGCGCAAGATGTTAGAAGACATTGCCGAGCTCGCGCGTCAGCACAACCTGCTGATCATCGCCGACGAAATTTACGACAAGCTGATTCTCGAAGGCGGTGAGTTAACGTCTCTCGCGGCAGTCGCACCCGATGTGCCGGTGGTGACCATCGGCGGATTATCCAAAAACTATCTCGCGCCCGGATGGCGGATTGGATGGGTCATTGCCAGCGGCGAAGGTCCGGCGATCAAGCCTTACGTTGAGGGTGTGCACAAGCTTTTACGGGCGCGCTTGTCGGCCAATCATCCCGAACAATATGCAATCAAGGTCGCGCTCGAAGGCCCGCACGACCATTTGGTTGAGGTGAATGCAAAATTGAAGCGGCGCCGCGATCTGACCGTCGAAGCATGCAATTCGATTCCGCATATGAGCTGTGTGCCGCCCCTGGGAGCGTTCTATGCATTTCCGAAGATTGACGTGCCCGAAGAGGATGACGTCTTTGTGA
>QHZW01000424.1 GCA_003224815.1 Acidobacteriota bacterium
AATCCAGATGCGCTCGAAGAGAAGTTTTGCGCAGCATTCAGCAGTCTCGGTTTCGAGGTTACTCCAATCGGTGGGAACGGCAAGCCTGATGGAGTCGCAACAGCAATCTTGTCAGCTGACCATGATGGCACAGCACAGCAGTACGGGGTTAGCCTCGAGGCGAAAAGCAAGGAAAAGGATAAAGGAAAGGTTTCGGCAGAAAAGGTAAAGATCTCTGCGGTCATTCGTCAGAGAGATCAGTACAAATGCCAGCATGCCCTGGTGCTCGGGCGTGCATTTCCAACCAGCCAAGGCGATGTGTCGGTTTAGCTAAGGATATCGACGACGATCGCAAGAAAACGAAGGCCATCGGGGAAGCGAAGACAATCACTCTCATCACTATTGATGACTTGGCCCGACTTGTACGGCTTCGTCCAATCAAGCAGCTCGGGTTGAGAAAAATGCGGACGCTGTTCAATGAATGCCGCCTGCCAGAGGAGACTTCTAAGTGGATTGACGGCGTCGAGGCTTCGCAAGTCAAGAAGCCCCCTATAAAGCGATCGTCGAGACCATCGAGGCGCTGCAGAGAAAATACAAAAAGTCTTCCGTCAAATACGCCGCGTTGCGTGTCGAACTCTCACACCGCACCCCGCCGATCGAATATGAGACTGACGAGGTACTAGTTGACCTATGCAAAGCCATGGCGCAAATGGCGCCCGGCTCAATGTTCGCTGGTCCTGACATGGTTGAACTCGATCAAAGTTCTCACAACGTTCTTGCCGCCATCGAAGCGGCCATACGGGACTATGACGCTGGTCAGGGGTGATTCCATGAGCAGATCTCAACATCATACAATTTACGAAGCGCTGGGTCGCGACTCGGTGCATCCCTTTCCTGCTCGTATGGCTCCAAGCGTCGCGCTGAAAGTAATCGCAGCGGCGAAAAAGCCTCTCCGCATATTGGATCCCATGATGGGATGGGTACGGTGATTGCGCTCGCGCGTTCGAAAGGCCACGTGGATATCGATCCGCTGGCGGTGCTCATCTCAAGAGTCTGGACCACATCCGCAGACACGACCGAAGCCCAGCTCAAGGCGAGAGAGGTGCTGGTTCGAGCGAGAAAAATTTTTTCGGGGCTCCCGCAGCGAGATGCTTACCCCGTCGGGTCGGATCGACACACGAAGAGATTTGTGGCGTACTGGTTCGATGGTTATGCCCGAAGGCAACTAACGGCTCTCTCCATAGCTATCGCCCGAGTGAGAAGCCGGGCAGTACGGGACATTTTGTTCTGCGCCCTCTCACGGCTGATCATTTCAAAGCAGTCCGGAGTTTCTCTAGCCATGGATCTCTCACATAGCCGGCCGCATAAGGTGTTCAAGCGGGCACCACAGAAACCATTTCGAAAGTTTTTGAGTGCCGTTGATCGCGTTGCGGCCAACTGCGTTGACAAAAGGGCTTTCCACCGCGGGCCCGCTCCGCGTATTCACCTTGGCGATGCACGCAGCTTGCCCGTTCTCGACGCGTCCATCGACCTAGTGCTGACATCGCCGCCATACCTGAACGCAATCGACTACATTCGGGCAAGCAAGTTCTCTCTGGTTTGGATGGGCTACCGAATGTCCATGCTGCGGGAACTCCGTTCGGATAGCGTGGGCACGGAACGGCTCAAGGACTCGCTCGCGGCAGATTCGGTTGCCAAAGCAGTGCTGAGCACCTTGAAACTAGATTCGGCACTCTCGACCAGAGATCGCGGAATTCTCGCGCGATACATTGACGACATGCACTCCTCTATCAAAGAGGTCTCCCGAGTACTCGCTCCGAAGGGGGAAGCCGTATATATCATTGGAGAGAACACATTTCGTGGCACATACATTCCAAACGCAGAGATCATTCGCCTGCTCGCCGCAATGTGCAGCCTAAGTTTGCAGAAGCGTAGCCAGCGAACACTACCAGCGAACCGTAGATATCTTCCACCACCGTCAAAAATCGGGGTTCCGGCGTCGATGGACGTAAGAATGCGCCGCGAAGTTATTCTCTCGTTTGCAAAGCTTTAAGGATGTTCCCACGTCAAAAACATGATCGCATGACAAACTAGATTGTCTTCCGTCATGGACTCCACCTCAGCAATCCAAAACCGATCCTGAAACGTTTCAACGATGCCAGCAGTGATATTTTGGAAGGCTCGCGCATAAGCGCACAGACCCGTTCGCCAGCTCAAGCATGAGATCGCGA
Organism: Acidobacteriota bacterium; assembly: GCA_003224815.1. GTDB lineage: Bacteria > Acidobacteriota > Terriglobia > Terriglobales > Acidobacteriaceae > Gp1-AA145. The sequence continues at coordinate 2,211 of QHZW01000424.1, forward strand.
TAGTCGGGCGCCTCGCGGTATCCCATGTAGAAGATTCCCTGGGCGTCATCAATATAAGTAGCGCCGGTGTGCCACATGATCGAAGACTCGCTGTGGGGAAAAGAGTCGATTTCCTTTTTCGGAAACAGGTCGGCCAATTTGTAATTTTTCAGCAGCTTGCCATCGGCGCGGTAGAGCGCCAGGACAGCTCCATAGCCGCGGTTGTGCCAGTTATCGAGCGTGACCAGGTCTCCGCGGTTGGAGACAAAGAAGTCAACCGGCGCGACAGGATTCAGCAAGTCGATCGTCTGCTCCAATCGATAACCCTTGTCGGACTGTTGGCGAAAGAAATCGGCGCGGGCGTGTTTACCCTTCTTCGCACCGGCGAAGCCCCAGGTTTCTCCCCATGATTCACCCGGCGTGATGCGAACGAAGTATTGACGATCGCGGCTGAAGACTTCTCTTACTTGGGCTCCCGGCCAATCGTCGGCGCAAAGATGCGCGGGCAAGATCAACCCGAAAACTACGGCTGCCACGACTGCGCTTCTCGATAGCATGCAACCCCCCGCTAAAGGGGAACGCGCCAAAGATAAGTTCTTGCGAGCGGTCTGGGAGGCTGGGGACAGCTTTCTATGCGTTTTTTAGCCCCGGGGCGACGCTTAGGCCGCGACTGAACGGGTTGAGATTCTCAGGTGCGATCGCGGCGAAGTTCTACATTCAAGTTTGTCACGCCTTTGAGTTTCATCAACCGATTCACCGCGTCGCGGATAGCTTGCTCGTAAACGCCTTTCGGCAAGGCATAGCGGATGTTGATTGAGGCGATGTTGTCTTTGGGCAAATAAAAGTTTCCGCCGCCAGGGATTTCTTTCCAATATTCATCGGTGTCCTTTGCAATACCGCTTTTCCGTTCCTCTTTCAACTTCTCGTACTGGAAGCGCTCGGGATTCTTGACGAGAAGTCCGGAGAGGTTTCCGTTGAAGTCAAGAAAGTACTCAGCGATATCGCCGCGATAAAGAATGTCGTCTTTGCTCATGATGTCGGCCTTGACTGAACGGTGCTCGTCCGGAGGAAAGGTGAAATCGGTAAGCAGGATGTGCCACTCAGAAACCGCAGGAAGCAAAACGTGTGAAGCGAACCAAGCGTAAGGTTGATAACGCCGCAAACGCGAGTAATAGCGGGTGAGAAGGATGAAAGCCGCGGCTTCGAGAAGCAGAAAAATGTAGTTCCAGAAAAGAAAATCGGCCTGCCGCTTGTAAACTCGATCGAGCGCGTCCCATACAGCCGGTTCGTGGTCGGTGAAATAGTGGTCGCTGTAGGCTGCGTCGAAGACGATGTGGTAATCGCTCGTCTTCTGAGCGTCAGAGTCGGCCAAAGGGAACGGCACGCAGCAACCACCGATCGCGCCGATCCAGAACAGAAACAGAGTCACTACGAATGGCAGGCCTGCCACGATGATGCCGGCCACGACTTCTTCAGTTTTGGTGCGCTGAAATTTCTTGAGACGGATGAATAGAGAAGAAAGGCGGTGGAAGACAATGTAAGGTACAAAAATATAAAGCCCCAGCAGAGCTGAGGCTATTAGCGCAATCATGCGGATAAGCTCAGTGGGCGGCGCGTCCGTTATCAGCGGAGATGCGCAGGCCTAATTTCGCGTCCTCGTAAACGCCGGTGGTTTCGAGCGCGTGGGCGATCTTGTCGGCGTTCTTTGTGATTTCGCGCTCGGCAAGCTTTTCGGGCGTGTCGTCCGAAAGAGCTTTGGATAGTCTTTCTAGATCAGTAACCACTGTGCCTCCGTGTTCCGTCTATATTGATGCATTGTTGGGCGTCAAAGTCAATGTTTTCGCCGGTGGTCGTGTGCAATAGTTCCCAACTTGGGACTGCAGATCCTTCGACTTGGTGCTCGGGATGACAGAGTTGGGGGATGACAGACTAGAGCATGGGTTTGAGCAC
>QHZW01000425.1 GCA_003224815.1 Acidobacteriota bacterium
TGCGTGCCGGAGCGCGAAACGATGCCGACATTCCCTTCTTTGTGAATGCGTGCCGGCATGATTCCGATCTTGCATTTTCCCGGAGAAATTATTCCCGGACAATTTGGGCCAATCAGGCGCGCGCGGCGCGTCTGCAGGAACTCCCAGGCGCGCACCATGTCGATGACCGGAATCCCTTCCGTGATGCAGATGATCAACTCGACCTCGGCGTCAGCGGCTTCCATGATGGCGTCTGCCGCAAACGGTGGAGGCACAAAAATGACGGAGGCATTGGCGCCGGTCTTGTCCACGGCTTCCTGCACGGTGTTGAAAACCGGCCAACCCTCATGCGTAGTGCCACCCTTCCCGGGTGTGACCCCGGCGACGATCTTGGTCCCATATTCGCCGCATGCTTTGGCGTGAAAGGTGCCTTCGCGCCCAGTCAGCCCCTGCACGATCACGCGCGTTGATTTATCAACAAGAATGCTCATGGTTGGCTCGCCGCTACAACCACCTTCTCTGCCGCGTCTTTCATCGTCTCGGCCACAATGAAGTTCAGACCGGACTGCTGCAGAATTTCCCTTCCTTGCTCCACGTTCGTTCCTTCCAAGCGCAGCACGACTGGAAGCTGAATCTTGGTTTTGTTCGCGGCCTCGACTACGCCCCGTGCCAGCGTGTCCACGCGCAGGATTCCGCCAAAAATGTTAATCAGCACCGCTTTTACGTTCTTATCGCTCAGCAGGATTTCGAAGGCGTGCGTGACCTGTTCGGCGTTGGCGCCGCCGCCCACGTCGAGGAAATTTGCCGGCATGCCACCGGCGTATTTAATGATGTCCATGGTTGCCATCGCGAGGCCGGCGCCGTTCACCATGCAGCCGACGTTGCCGTCGAGCTTGATGTAATTCAGACTATATTTGGAAGCCTCGACTTCGAGCGGATCTTCTTCGGTGATGTCACGCAGCTCTTTCAGATCGGCGTGACGGAAGAGCGCGTTGTCATCGAAAGTCACCTTGGCGTCCAGCGCGAACAGATGGCCGTCACCCGTGGTAATGAAGGGATTGATCTCCATCAGCGAGCAATCGGTTTCTTCGAATGCGTTGTACAGGCCGGTCATGAATTTCACAGCCTGATTGGTCTGCTCGGGCCTGAGTCCGAGCTGAAATGCAAGCTTGCGCGCCTGAAACGCTTCGAATCCGAGACCAGGTGTGATGTATTCCTTCAAAATCGCATCAGGATTTTCCGCGGCGACCTGTTCGATCTCCATGCCGCCGGACTGGGACGCCATGAATACAGGCTTCGCTTCTTCTCGATCGATTACGATTCCCAGATAAAGCTCGCGCTCGATGGGCAGCGTTTCTTCGACCAGCAATCGGCGAACGACTCTGCCCTCCGGCCCGGTCTGGTGAGTGATCAGCGTCATGCCCAGAATCTTAGACGCCAGTTCGCCGGCTTCTTCAACCGATTTGGCAATCTTGACGCCGCCGCCTTTGCCGCGCCCGCCAGCATGGATTTGCGCTTTGACTACAACTCCGCTGGCACCGGAATCGAATAGCGATTTTGCAGCGGCTTCCGCTTGGTCGCGGTTCTCTACCATCTCGCCGCGCGGGACAGAGACGCCATACTTCTTCAAAATCGCCTTCGCCTGATACTCGTGAATTTTCATTTACGTTTCTGGATGGGTGGCCCAACTCAAGCTTGGCTTGGGTGGGTGGGAAACTTGCTTGCGGCTACAAGAGGCGCATCAGCAAACTAACGATTTTATAGAAGAAGTTGGGCGGAGGCAAAGCGGGTGAAGGCACAGTCTGTAAGGATAGCCGGGGTCTCTCCCTGAAAAAATGCTGTTTAATTGTACGCACTCTCATCAGTGAGCTAAATGGTGGTAAGGCTATGTTCGACTGGAGTTCCGTTTGTTCTTGCCATCGCCAATTGACGTCTGCAATCTGGTACGCTTGGCATAGAAGTCCCTCACCCAATCTGCGTACTCGCTTGCCGCAAACAAGTAAACGCCGAAAACAAACAAGGCGGTGATTCCCAGGCTGGATACTGCGATTGCCCAACTTGGCATATTTTCTCGCCCCTAATTATCCATGGATTAGCCGCATTGTCCAGATATCCACCATTCAAGCGAGCAAACACACAGCAAAGCAAAAAAAAGGGTCGGACAGGAAGGTCCGACCCACGCGTGCTAATAAATCTCCAGAAGTCTACTGTTTCTCTTCTTTGGCCTCGGGTTCTGATTCGGCCACGCCAGCTTGTGCTTGCTGTTGGGCTTCGGCTTCTTCCATTGCCTTGCGTGTTTCTTCCGCTTTTTTGGCGCGGGCGTCGGCGCGCTTCTGACGCTTCTCGTCGAGAACTTGCTCGCTGCCAAGCAGTTCGATGAAGGCCTTGTCAGCGCCATCGCCCTTTTGCCACGTTGTGCGGACAATGCGCGTGTAGCCGCCGTTGCGATCGCCAAAGCGCGGTCCGATGCTGTCGAACAGCTTGCGCAATGCTTCGTCAGTCATGACGTAGGCTGCGGCCTGGCGGCGCGCGGCGAGATCTCCGCGCTTGCCCAGCGTGATCATCTTTTCGACCGTAGGACGCAACGCCTTGGCTTTGGGGACGGTGGTTTCGATCCGCTCTTCGATGATGAGCGAAGTGACCATGTTCCGCAGCAGCGAGCGGCGGTGCGATGTGGTACGTCCGAGTTTATATCCA
>QHZW01000426.1 GCA_003224815.1 Acidobacteriota bacterium
CTGTTGAATTGCGGCGGGTAACTTCAGTGCGGGGTCTGAACTCGTAAGGCTCAGTTCAGCTGCACGCCGGCTAGCCTTGTCCGCTTGCTCGAACTTCCCTTGCATGAGCAGCGCACGGCTCAGGATTGTGTAAGCGCTGCTCGAATCGGGATCGCTCTTTTCTTTTTCAAATTCCGCGAGTGCTGTGCGAACCAAACTCTCCGCCTGCTCAGGATGGTTTTCTTGAATTTCCAAATCGGCAAGCTCGGTCTGGCTTTCTGCAGCCAGCTCTAACGCCCCAATTTTCTGGCGCATCGTTAGCGTCTGTTCGAACTGAGAACGTGCGGCAGCGAGATCAGCCTCCTCTTTCAGCGCTTCGCCCACTTCAATCATTGCGCTGGTTAGATATTGATACGATCCCTGGGTTGGACCGAGCGCATCAACTGCTTGCTGGGCTAGCCGATGTCCCTCCTTCACATTTCCTTGTGCCAACTCAAGATCTGCAAAGCGATAAAGTGCATAACTCGGATCGCCGTGGTCCATTGTTGCAATGAGATTCAACGTGTCCTGGTAGAGTTTTGCTGCGCGGGGCAAATTGCCCCTCAGGTAGTAAATATCTGCGATGTTGACCATCGCGTCGGCGGTATTCGCCCTGTCTCCTGCCTGCTGAAAATGCAATTTCGCTTGCTCATAAAGCTGCTCCGCGCGGTCTAACTTGCCTTCGTTCGCATAGTTGATCGCCATATTGTTCAGAATAGCTCCGGTTTTTTCGTGTTCTCCCATGTCCGCAAGCAGGTTCAAGGCACGCTGATAAGTAGCAATGGCTTGCTCGTAGTGTCCGCCGGCTCCGATTCCATCCGCCATCAGGCGCACGGCGTCGGCCGCCCCCAAACGATTTCCAGCTCCTATAAAGATGTTGTAAGCGTCCTCGCACGAAGATGTCGCCTGCTCTGGCTTCTCCCCATAAAGCAGATTCATGCACTCCTGTTTTCTTGCCAAGGCGTAGAGCAGGCGTTGTTCGCGATCAGACGCTTTCCGCACGGCCCTGCGAATCAAGACAAGCGCTGCGGGCTTGTTGTCCTTCATCGCCTGCGCTTCTGCGAGATCGATCCGCGGATCGTCCGAAGACGGTGGAGGCAATGTGCGAAGCTGCTGAATCACTCTCATCGCTTGACCGCCATGTCCGGAGACGGTCTGCGATGCCGCCAGTTGCAATCCGTAATCGAGATTGTCTGGAAACAGCTCAAAGAGAGCGTGATAAACCGAAGCCGCCTCTTCCTGTTTGCCCAAACTTTCGTAGTACTCGCCTTGCACCAGCATGCGCTGAGCGCGCGGCAAGTCCGCCGAGAGGTCAAAGGCCTTCTTCGCTTCTTCCGCGTGCTTTTGCTCATTGCCGAGTTGCGCGCAGGCCCGCGCCAGCATGGCGTGCACAAGCGAGAATTTGGGATCTGCTTCGGCTGCCTGCGAGAGGAGGTCTTTCGCAGCCAGCGCATCGAACTGCCTCAGCTTAGCTACTCCGAGTGCATAAAAGCGTGCGGCATCCGGATCAAGTGGCAGCGCCGCAAGTACACCCGCTTCGTCGTTTCCTTGCAGAGGCCCGACGCCCAGCCGGTTACGCAACTGAGTGCCGATCTGCGAGACCAGTCGGAACATTTCTTTGGTTTCGCCCGCCTCGCCGACCTCGCTCAAGATTTCCCCGGTTTTGCCGTCCTGCATGCGAACGTCGAGGCGTAGTTGCCCGTCGTCCGTTGAGCCGATCAACATATATGAGCCGAGCACCAGGACATCACTGTTAAGGGCGTCCCCAATGCGCGAGCTTGTCACTCGATCAAGGGTATCGGCGGCAGACCATGGAGCTGAAACTCGCAAATTAGCAACATCCTCACCCGAAACCAAGCGCAGCTTCTCCCCGCCTGCGAGTTCAGTGCTGAGCATTTCCGAAAGCGCCGTGGCCAGCCATGCATCGTCAGCGCGTCGGGAAAGATTTTGGAATCCCAGCACCGCTACGGACTTACGCATTCGAACTGGAGATTTGCGGTCAGCCGATTGCGACACATATGTGTGATGCCATACGAGCCCCGTGCCCAGGGCTATGGTCGCGGCGACCGCGAGCATGGCTGCCGCGATCCAGTATCGAAGCTTGGTCGCTTTTGCTGGAGCTTCCGTGATGGAGGCGGAAACTGGAACCACGGAGGGAGCCTGCGGACTAACTTGCGCTGAGCCATTGTCCGCCGCCTTTGCCGTCGTCGGCTCAACCTTCGCTTGCACAACTGCGACCGGCGCGATGAATCGATAGCCGCGGCGGGGAACGGTTTCAATAAACCGGGGATTATCGGGATCATCACCGATCGTGGCGCGAAGCCTCTTCAGAATGACGTTTAGGCTTCCATCAAAATCTACATAGGTCCCCTCCGGCCACAGCCGTTGCCGCAACTCCTCACGGCTGACAATTGCTCCCGGATGCTCAAGCAGGATCAGCAAAAACCGGAACGGCTGTTCCTGGATTTTGACGCGCGCCCCACTGCGTGTCAGGGTGCAGTTCACGCTATCTGCTTCAAACATCCCGAAGCGAAAAAGGATTTCGGAGGCGGTCGTCGGTTCCATCGCTTGGGCTAGAAGTTAGGGCGAATCTTAACACTCACCGTTTGCGCTGTCAGCAGCTATGTGCTCGAT
>QHZW01000427.1 GCA_003224815.1 Acidobacteriota bacterium
TAACCAACCTTGCCATGATCGATGATCGCAACGGCCATCCCCTTGGCATGGGTCTGGGCCATGATCTTGTCTACTTCTGCGTCGATCGCGGGACCTCTCGGTATCATTTGTGCAACAAGCGCCGACGTAAAACAGCACACACCAGAGAGCGCCGCTAAGAGTAGAAGAGAATTCTGCAACGGTTTCATTCTGAGACATCCTTCCAGACTTGGAGGCTAAGATTGGGTTCCCAAGCCCACGTTTACATGACCGACCGCTAGTTAGGTGCTCGGCTCAGGAAGGGTTCCATGATACCGGAGGGTTCGTGACCTATGACGTTACGGGTAGTCCGTGGTCCGGAAAATGAGGCAGGATGGCAGTTGAACGAGGAAGTGCTATCGCAACTCATTTAGAAACCTATTGGGTGTGAAACCCGAACCCGCCCTAGTTACTAAAGGTCATTGTCCTCGGTAATCTTGTTACTTCGACCGGCGTGCCGCATACTCGCTTCACCTACCACAGAACCTGGGAGACGGGGTTGGAAGTGGCGGCAAAGCCGCTATTGCTAACCCCGAATTTTTTTGCCCAAAACTTGCGCCCTCTGCGCCGCGTCTGAAGCTTCCGGGCCTGTCGCCTTTAGCTTCTTGCTCACGCGGATGAGATAAGAACCTGGCTAAGGGCTGAGAGCTACAGTTACCTAACTCGTCACTGGTCTTCATCAATAGCGTGAAATATGCGCCTTTCCACAGAGGAATTTTCTACAATCAGGTGTTAACGTTCACAACAATCTCTGCTCCGGAAGGTGTACAAGCCATGAAAAAGCTCTTTTCGCTGCTCGTAGTGCTGGGTCTTGCCGCTTCGGCGTTCGCCGCCGATGATACCGACAACAAGGCCGCCGACCGGGTAAAAGCCGCCGCAACCGTGCTGGAAGAAATCCAGTCTGCCCCTGACACCGGCATTCCCGACGAGGTCATGGGATCGGCCGAGTGTGTGGCCGTGGTTCCCTCCATGCTGAAGGCAGGATTTGTCTTCGGCGCGCGCTATGGGCGCGGCGTCGCCAGCTGCCGGACGGCGAAGGGCTGGAGCGATCCTGCATTCTTCACCATTCAAGGCGGCAGCTTTGGGTTGCAGATCGGCGGACAAGCGGTTGATCTCGTCATGCTGGTCATGAATCAACGGGGCATGGAAAACCTGCTGAACAGCAAATTCAAACTCGGAGCTGATGCGAGCGTCGCGGCTGGCCCGGTTGGCCGCCACGCTGCCGCCGACACCGACTGGAAAATGCGCGCCCAGGTGCTCAGCTATTCACGCGCCCGTGGCATCTTCGCCGGTCTCGAACTGAATGGCGCCGCGGTCAAAATGGATCGCGAGAGCACGCTTGAGTTTTACAACCACATGCAGCCGTTCAACACCACTTTGACCACGGTCAGCTCACCCGCAGGGGCCCTGCCCTTCCTGAACGGCCTGGCGAAGTGGGCAAAGATCGCGCGCAAGTAATCACAGGATTTTGAGGGTGCCCCACCTTACGCGGGTTTCGTAGGGTGGGATTTTCTTTTGGTATTTCTCGACATTCGTTTGACATAGAAAATTCCCCTCTGCTACCGTCACCCTTCCCTTGCGCTACAGACTCGAATACGCGCTGGCATGGGTACTGATTAAGTTTGTCGGGGCGCTGCCGCGTCCTCTGGCCCGCGCTGCCGGAATCTCTATTGTGTGGCTGGTTTATCTTCTGCACCGCAGATTGGGCCGCGTTGGCCTGCGTAACCTTGAATTGGCCTTCCCTGAAAAGAGTCTCAGTGCGCGCGGGAAAATTCTGCGGGGCGTCTTTACGTCACTTGGACGTCAAGCCGCCGAAGTCTGCCTTTTCCCTCGCTACACACGCGAGAACGTCAGCAAAATCGTGGTTTACGAAGGATTCGAGAATTACGAGCGCGCGCTCGCGCGCGGCAAGGGCGTCCTGTTTCTCACTGGACATCTAGGCGCGTGGGAGCTTTCAGCCTTTGCGCATTCGCTCTACGGGCATCCGCTGGGGATTGTCATGCGCCCGCTAGACAATCCTTATCTGGATCGGCTGACGCGACGATACCGCACCATGCATGGGAACAAGGCAGTCGATAAAGATTTCGCGCGCGGGCTGATCGCCGCGATGCACAAAGGCGAAACCGTCGGCGTTCTAATGGACACGAATATGATCGCCAGCCAGGGCGTGTTCGTGGACTTCTTCGGCATTCAGGCTTGTACCGCCAGCGGAGTCGCGCGCGTGGCACTCAAGACTGATGCGGCAGTCGTCCCTGGCTTCACTATCTGGGATCCTGGATTGAAGAAGTACCGTCTGCGCTTCGATCCGCCGATGAAGCTGGTACGAACGAAAGACCGCGAGGCAGATGTGGTGACGAACACGGCGCAATTCACGAAAGTTATTGAAGATTACGTGCGGCGCTATCCGGACCAGTGGTTGTGGGTGCACAGGAGATGGAAAACCAGGCCAGAGGGGCAGAAAGGGTTGTATTGAGATAAAATGCGAGGGACAACGTTCCTGCCCTAAAGAGAGGGCCTTGCCGGACGCAACACGGAGCTTAATCGCCGGTCTTCCCCTACCCGCTTCAAGACTTGGTCGAAATTATTTATCCCGACTATACTGCCTTGAGCACGAACACCGCGATGGTACCCTGCCCATTCTTCTTCACTCTCTCGGCGCTTCCAATTCTCTGGGCGTGCACAATCACAGCTCAAACAGCACAACAAGCTTCCGCCGCGCCATCGCCTAGCAATCGGCAAGCCGGAATCGAACATGCGACCTCAGGCCCAATAGTTGGCAAACGCTGGCTTTCGCATCCTGGCATTTGATTTCCGGGGCTTCGGCCAGTCACACGGCCCCGGCGATTCCGACATGTTTACCGCTCCAATGCAGCTGGACGTGCTTGCCGCAGTTCGCTATCTCCGCCAGAACGGCGCACAGACGGTGGCAGTAATGGGAGGCAGTTTTGGCGGCAGCGCAGCCGCCAACGCCTCGATCGAGTGTCTACCTGGTGAGATCAACCGATTGATTCTGCTCGCGGCGGAAGGGAATGGTCCGGCAGAGAAGATCAAAGTGCCCCTGCTAGAGATCGTCGCCCGCGACGATGCGAACGACGAAGGGCCACGTCTGCCACGCATTCGCGCCTGGTTCGACAAAGTGCCACAGCCAAAAGAGCTGATCGTGCTCGACGGTTCGGCCCATGCACAGTTTCTATTTCAGACCGACCAA
>QHZW01000428.1 GCA_003224815.1 Acidobacteriota bacterium
CTCTGATTACCGGTTCAATATATTTTGCCCTATGGGGAAGCCATTCTCTAGAGCTCCGAAAGGCATGGACGAAATCCTTAGAGCCTATTCTTTCGTAACGGCAACATAGCACAAAACTCTGTCCGTTCGAAAGCTTTTGCGCATAAGTACAAATCTAATGGGGCGGACTGGCCATAATCCTGAGCCGCTGACGCTCGATTCAATGGCGTTATGAAGCGACGTGAAACGGGACAGTGTCGAAAGGTCAACGGACATGCACTTCTGAGATGTACCAGGCGGATGTCCCTCCGTAATATTGCAACAGATGTGAAGGGTCGAAGAAAATCGACCCATGAAGTATCCCCCACTCACTTCTCTTCTTTCAATATTTTTCCTGCTGTTCAGCTTTCAATTCCGCTCCGAAGCCATGGCGAGCGGTGGCGGGGGCAAAGGTGGTGGACATAACATCGCTGTCACGATCTCGCCAACAAGTTCTCAGCTAAGCACAGGCCAATCACAACAATTCACCGCAAATATCTCTGGCACTCGATACAAATCGATAGTCTGGATGGTGAACGGAGTTGCTGGCGGAAACACGACCGTTGGCACCGTAAGCTCCTCCGGGCTCTACACAGCGCCGGCGACAGCGCCCGATAACTCTGTCCAAGTGACAGCAGCATCCGTGTACCAGCCGTCTGCTTCAGCCAGCGCCATTGTGTCCATTTCGTCGGGCGTGCCAGTGGCTATTTCCGTAACGCCGAGCAGCACTAGCCTGCAACTCGGAGCCACAAAACAATTCGCGGCGAGCGTCTCCGGCACCAGCAACACAGCAGTAGCCTGGCTGGTTAACGGAGCCACAGGTGGCAGTGCAGCCCTGGGCACAATTTCGATAGGCGGACTCTACACGGCTCCGAGCAACATGCCTTCCGCTGCGATCGCGGTAACTGCACAAAGCGTCGCTCAGCCAACCGCGACTGCCAGCGCCAGTGTTCAGTTGACTTCGCCAAGCGTAGCAGTCTTCATCAGCCCCGGAAGCGCCAGCGTTATGGAAGGTAAGACACAGCAATTTTCTGCGCAAGTCTCCGGCAGTGCGAATACTTCGGTTGATTGGATCGTGTCCGGCATCCCCGGCGGAAACTCGAGTGTTGGGACAGTGACTTCTTCCGGACTCTATACGGCTCCCATGATCTTGCCAAGCAGTCAGGTCCTTGTGACCGCGCAGTCCAGCGCGAGCCCCCAAACTTCAGCTACCGCTTTAGTTACTGTTTTTGCACCAGTTGCTCACTCCGTAGCTCTTTCCTGGAATTCGAGTACGTCATCCGTTGCCGGATATAACATCTACCGCGGTACACAGTCAACCGGTCCCTTCACAAAATTGAATTCCCTGGTAAATACCGCAACCGTATACACGGACAGCAATGTGGCCTCGGGTACAACGTATTACTACACAGCTACTTCAATCGATTCGAACGGAGCTGAGAGTCAATATTCGAACATCGCTCAGGCATTGGTCCCCTAATTACACCCTTTCTGCACGGAGCGATCATCGCAAGCTCCCGTGTCTAACGACAGAAATTGTGTGACCACTCCGAGCAGCCTCGAATAAGCTACGTATTTCCAGCCGGCGGTCTTAATCAGCCCGCCCGAACACCTGAACTCGATTATCAGTCGCTCCTCACGTCAAGGCACAACAGTGAGTAAAGACAGATCTTTGCGTTTACCTACGCAGCTCGATGCGTGGAGAAAAGAGCATGAGCTTATATTGCGGTACATCAACGAACACGACGAGCTCTCCTACAAGGAAATAGCGATACAGATCGGGGTTAGCAGGAGTACGGTAGTTCAGGTCGCAAAGGCGGCACGTATCACTCGTCCTCGGGGGCGCAAATTGCATCTTAACATTCCGATAGATCACAAAACCGGTTCAGCTTCATAACCGTCCTATGAACCCGAAGTTGTTGATTCTTGGCT
>QHZW01000437.1 GCA_003224815.1 Acidobacteriota bacterium
AAGGAGTACACGCTGCGGGAGGACGGCGACCTCGCCGTGATCGTGGTCCGGCCGCGCGGCTGGCACCTGCCCGAACGGCACGTGGTGGTGGACGGCGCACCGGCCGTGGGCGCGCTGGTCGACTTCGGGCTGTACGTCCACCACAACGCGGCCGAACTGGTCGCCCGCGGCAGCGGACCGTACTTCTACCTGCCGAAGACCGAGAGCCACCGGGAGGCGCGGCTGTGGAACGAGGTGTTCACGTACGCCCAGGAGCGCCTCGGCCTGCCGCCGGGTACCGTCCGCGCGACCGTGCTCATCGAGACGATCATGGCCGCGTTCGAGATGGATGAAATCCTTTGGGAGCTGCGCGAGCACTCGGCCGGATTGAACTGCGGGCGGTGGGACTACATTTTCAGCTTCATCAAAAAATTTCGGAATCGCCCGGACTTTGTATTGCCCGACCGGTCCACGCTGACAATGGAAAAGCATTTCCTGAAGTTCTATGTGGATTTGTTGATTCAAACCTGCCATCGGCGCGGCATTCACGCCATGGGAGGCATGGCGGCACAGATTCCCATCAAGAATGATCCCGAAGCAAATGAGAAGGCCCTCGAAAAAGTGCGCCAGGACAAACTTCGGGAAGTGCACGCCGGTCACGATGGCACGTGGGTCGCGCATCCAGGATTGGTGCCGATCGCGAAGGAGATATTCGACACACATATGAAAGCACCCAACCAGATCAGCCGCAGTCGGGAGGCCGTGGAGGTGACTGCGGCGGATTTACTGACCGTCCCTGAAGGTGCGAAGACCGCGCAGGCCTTGCGCTGGAACATCGATGTTGGTTTGCAGTATCTCGAGTCGTGGCTGCGCGGTTCGGGCTGCGTTCCGATTTACAACCTGATGGAGGACGCCGCCACCGCAGAAATCTCCCGAGCTCAGGTCTGGCAATGGGTACACCATCGGGCCACGCTCAGTGATGGTCGGCAGGCGACGCCCGAACTGGTGAGATTGGTGATTTCGGAGCAGAGGAGTGAACTACGCGGCAAGCGCATCGCCGACGCAGCTGAACTATTCGATCACATGATCACGCGTCCAACGTTCGCCGAGTTCCTCACGCTTGAGGCTTATGATTACCTCGAATAGTGATCAAAAAATCGAAATCGCTGATGAATTCTTAGCGCAGCTCAAAGAAGACCTCCTGTGCCGGCGGGTTGAACATGGGATGTCGCTCCTCGAGCGACATCGTGATCTATTCGCGCACTTCGACCCAAACAAGCATAATGCTGGTGTCCTCGCTGGCTATCTTGCGCAATGGGTAGACATCGGCTTTCAGCTTCCCGGACTCGTGAAAGCGATTGTCGCGCAATTCACCAAAGGACTAAGAGCGCATTTACCATTACGCGATTATCTTCACTTGCGCATGGCAGAAGGCATGGCGGCAATGTCAGAGGAATTAACGATGGAAGCCATCCATCACTTTGACTTTGTCCTGAGTCTGGCTGAGGAAACTGACGACAAGACAGTGCTAGCCATCGCTAGTTTCTGGAAGGGCCGCTGCTTGCGTATGAAAGGCGAATACGAGCAAGCACTGGCGGCCGCGGTCAAAGGCCGAGACCTTGCCTCAGAACTCGGCCATGGGCCGATGGCAGCAGTCATGCGGGTCCTCGAGAGCTGGCTCTATTTTCAAAAAGGAGACGCGAAGCAAGCCATCGATATTCTTCGCGAAGCTGAGGCCGAACTCGCCAAGACCGATGATTATTTGACTCTGGGCAACATCCACTCTTCTTACGGGCGAATCGCACGACGCCAGGGCCGGTACCAGCACGCAATCGATAGTTTCACGACAGCCAGCGCTTTTTACAGGAAACGTGATCCACAGCACCGTAACATAGCGCGCTCGCTGAATAACTTGGCCTATGCCAAGCGGCTTATTGGGTTGCAACTGCGCCGCAAAAGCGACACCGAGGCAGCGCGCCGCCGCAAAGCCGCCGCGCGTGGACGCTCCATCAAAGGCGAAATCAAGGCGCCGTACCGGCATCGCTTCGAGCAGCTTCGTCAAGAGGCTCTCGCCGAGCTCGCTGAAGCCGCAAGAATCTATCAGAAACACGAAAATCATCACGGCTTAGGCAGCGTGAACGTGAACTATGCCTATCTGCACCTGGACAACGGAGATCTGGATCGAGCAGAAGCGGCGGCCACAGCTGCTTTTAAACTAGGCGAGGAGAAGCGAGACCACATTCTGATGGCACGAGCGCGCATGCTGCGCTGCATGATTGAAAACGCCCGGGTTGAGGAGGGCATTGGCGAAAGTAGCGAGCCTGGTAATCACGCGCGATTGGCCCAAGACTTTGCTCATGAAGCGGTCGAGTTAGCAAAGCATACGCAAAATCGTCGCCTGCTCGCGCATACATATGTTTGGCAGGGTCTAACCCGCTGTAATCGCTTTTTCGATGACCCGGAATCTGCGCGCCACTATTACGACCTGGCGCTTGCACTCTCGAAAGACGGGCATGCCGAGAATGCATGGGAAGACTTGCAAATACTGAAAGCCAAGGTTCTGCGGAGCGGCAGTGTGCACCCCACGCTCCGTGCATGGTCACAGGGATCAGTCGGCGACAAGACTTTTCAGCAGATCAGTGAAGAATTCGCGGAGATCGTGATTCCCAAAGTGTGGGAGCGTGAAGGCCGCAAGATTTCGCGCGTGGCCGTCAAGCTATCAGTTTCACCCAAGAAGGTCCGACGGATACTGAATCGCGTGGTCCGGCGCAAGCCAGTCGGAAGATAAGCTCATCTCACCCTAACTGACCAAACCCAGCGCCCC
>QHZW01000247.1 GCA_003224815.1 Acidobacteriota bacterium
GACGATGACAGGAATCACGCTCCGGCAGCTCTGCCAGCCTCAAGAGATTCAGATGTGCGTTGATGTGCAGAAGACGGTATGGGGTTTTTCAGATTTGGAGGTAGTCCCGCTCCGCATGTTCGTAGTTGCCGTCCGCACTGGCGGACAAGTGACTGGCGCCTTTGATGGCGAGCGCGCGATTGGCTTTGCGCTGTCAGTGGCTGCTCATCGAAATGGCGAGCTCTACCTGCATTCTCACATGACGGCAGTTCTCCCTGAATACCAGAATCGGGGCATTGGCAGACAATTGAAGCTCGCGCAGAGAGATGATGCGCTTTCCCGAAGTATCAACCTGATCGAGTGGACGTTTGACCCACTGCAGCTTCGCAATGCGCACTTCAACATTGCGCGCTTGGGAGCTATTGTTCGCGAGTATCTGCCGAACATCTATGGCCGCACGAGCAGCCCCCTTCATCATGGCCTGCCAACGGACCGTCTGGTTGCGCAGTGGTGGATACGTGATTCGCGAATCGAGCAGATGCTCCCGAAACAAGTTGTGGGACCCGGTTCCGCAGAAGAGCAGGTTTGCGTTCCCAGAAACATCCTCGAAATTTGCGATCAGGATCCCGGAAGAGCAAAGGAATTACAGTCGCAGATCCGGCGGCAATTTCAGCGGCTGTTTGCCGATGGTTTTGCGATTACTGGCTTCGTGCTGGACAAGCAGAGCGGAAAGTATCTCCTGCAGCGCATATGAGAATCGAATCCATAACGTTGCGGGAATTGGAGATGCGCCTGAAGTCTCCATTCGAAACCAGTTTCGGTGTGACCCAGAAGCGAAGAATCCTGCTGGTCGAAATCATTGCGGACGGCGTCAGCGGGTGGGGAGAAGTTACTACAACAGAAGCGCCATTCTACAACTATGAGACCACGGATACGGCGTGGCACGTCATTTCCGATTTCATCACCCCTCGGCTGATCGGAAAACAGTTGAGAACCGCAGCTGATATGGAATCCCTAGTGAGTGGAATTCGCGGACACCAGATGGCCAAGGCTGGAGTTGAGAACGCGTTGTGGGACATCGAGGCGCAACAGAAAGATCTGCCATTATCCAAACTCTTGGGCGGCACTTTGAACGAGATTGCATGCGGAGTGTCCTTAGGCATACGAGAGAGCCCAAAGTTGCTGATCGAAAGAGTCGCAGAGGAACTTAGCAACGGTTACCAGCGAATTAAGTTAAAGATTAAGCCCGGCAAAGATCTCGACTTTGTTGCCGCGGTACGAAAGGAGTTTCCGCGGATACTTCTCTCTGTAGATGCGAATTCAGCCTACAGCCTTGCTGATGCAGATCATTTACGCGCCTTGGACGAATTCGACCTGCTGATGATCGAGCAGCCGCTGCAATGGGATGACATCTACTCACATAGCAAACTGCAACCTCGCCTTAGAACTGCGCTCTGTCTCGACGAATGCATTAGTCACTCGCGACATGCCGAGGCGGCCATCGAGTTAGGCGCATGCCGCATCATCAACGTCAAGCTTGGACGCGTTGGCGGCCACACGGAAGCGCGCCATGTTTATGATCTTTGCCGAACGCACACGATTCCCGTATGGTGCGGGGGGATGTTGGAGTCAGGCGTCGGGCGCGCGCATAACGCGGCTATGTCAACCCTGCCGAATTTCACGCTGCCCGGCGACGTCTCGGCCAGCAAACGATATTGGGCGGAGGACATCATCGAACCTGAAGTTGAGGTTACGCCCAGTGGCACCATCCGTGTTCCTGATGCGCCAGGGATCGGCTATACAGTTAAACGCGATTTTGTGGAGCGCCTTACAGTGAACAAAAGGACCTGGAAGGCTGAAGTCATGGTCGGCGCATGATCTTGCGCGTCTACCCTGAGCATCGCTTCGAGGCCACTATTCGCTTACTCGATTCCCTCGCGCGGGCGCTGAAAGCTCATTTCATGATTGCGACCATTCTAATCTTCACCTGCGCGTCCGCTTGCTGGGCACAAGCTCCCTTCACCCTCGAGCAGATCATGAGCTTCAGTTTTCCGAGCGAGCTTGTTGCGGCCTCGCACGGCAATCGTGTGGCCTGGGTGTTTGATGCGAAAGGTGTGCGCAATGTCTGGGTCGCTGATGGTCCCGATTTTGCCCATACCGCGCGGCAGATTACTCACTTCAGCGCGGATGACGGACAGCCGATCGCGAGCCTGCGGCTCACGCCCGATGGCAAGACGGCCGTTTTTGCTGTGGGGAGTGAATTGAATGATGCCCAGGAGAGCGCTAATCCTGCCAGTTGGACGAATGCACCCAAGCAACAGGTGTTCGCGATCGATGTGGACGCAAGAAACGCCTCACCGCGACTGCTGGGTGACATGAATTGCACGGACGAAGATTGTGAAGACATCAAGATCTCGCCCAACGGTCAATGGGCTGTTTGGCCCGCAAAAAAGAAGTTGTGGATCGCCAGTATTGATGGCAAACAGCAGGCCAAGGAACTGGCCTTCGTGCACGGAGATGCGAACGACCCCCAATGGTCGCCAGACGGGCAGCACATCGCATTCGTCAGCGATCGCGGCAGTCACAGCTTCATCGCCAGTTACGATTTCGGCGGTAATTCCGTCCGCTACGTAGCGCCAAGTGTGGACAAAGATTCCATGCCACGCTGGTCACCCGACGGCAAATCGCTTGTGTTCGTGCGCACAGCAGGCGAAGAACACAAGCTGCCGCTGATCCCAATTCGACCAAAACCGTGGTCGATATGGGTAGCCGACACCGGGACCGGCGTCGCTCGTGAGTTGTGGCACAGCGGAGACAGGCCGGACGACTCTCTACCCGAACTCACTGAAGGCGCATCACTCAACTTCGCTGCGGACGGACGAATTGTCTTCGCTTCCGAGCAAGACGGCCGGAATCATTTGTACTCAATAGCCGTAGGTGGCGGCCCCGCGACATTATTAACGTCGGGCGATTTTGATGTGGAAGACGTCACCCTCAGCGCCGATAAGCGATCGATTCTTTATTCTTCCAACCAGGACGACACTGACCGCCGGCACTTGTGGAGCGTAGACATCGCGGGTGCGCCGCCGCAGCGGCTCACGGGTGGGGAGACCATCGAGTGGTCTCCGGTACAGACCGGCGATGGCAAAGTTATCCTTTGCCTCGGATCGAGCGCGACCTCACCTGCCATGCCGTACGAAATTACAGCAAAGGGCCGTGAGATGATTGCGACGCAAGCGCTATCGTCTGATTTTCCGGCTGGTTCCTTAGTTGTACCGAAGCAGGTGATATTTCGAAGCGAGGATGGCGTTACACTCCACGGCCAGCTGTTCATGCCGCCGAATGTAAATGGAAAAGTTCCAGGCCTTGTTTTTATGCATGGCGGACCCATGCGCCAGATGCTGCTCGGCTTCCACTACATGGATTATTACCACAATGCATATGCCGAAAATCAATATCTTGCCAGCCGCGGATACGCCGTGCTATCGGTGAATTACCGCCTCGGCATTATGTATGGACGCTCGTTCCGCGAGGCTCCGAATACCATCTGGCGTGGAGCTGAGGAGTACAAAGACATCGTCGCTGCGGGAAAATATTTGCAGTCACTCCCAGAGGTTGACGGAAGCAGAATTGGATTGTGGGGCGGATCGTATGGTGGATTTCTCACCGCAATGGGGCTGGCTCGCGATTCCGAACTCTTTAAGGCGGGAGTGGATTTCCACGGTGTGCACGACTGGAGCGTCTTCCTGACCGAACGACCTTACTTCGGCAATTTGGCGTTGCGTCCTCCTGACGCAGATGCCGCCGTGAAACTGGCGTGGGAGTCTTCTCCTGATGCGTACGTAGAGAAATGGAAATCGCCAGTGCTGCTGATTCATGGCGACGATGATCGCAACGTTCCTTTCAGCCAAACCGGGGACTTGGCGCAACGGTTACGCAAACAGCACGTGCAATTCGAGCAACTGATCCTACCGGATGAGATCCATGGATTTCTGATGTGGAAAAGCTGGTTGCGAGCCTACTCAGCGACAGCCGATTTCTTCGATGCCACACTGAAACGTCCACAATGAAGAATCGGAAGACTGGCGGCAAGTTTCGCCGCCAATCCGCGACTATGGTTTAGAAAATCACCTCGCCTCCGAACCACCACTGCCGCTGACCACCGCTTCCACCTAGGCTGGCATTGGTTGTGACCAGCGTGGAAGTCACCGCGCCAAAATTGGCTCGGCTGATATCCGCATTGCTCCCGTTATTGGTTGGATTGTTGAAGTGAGGCGTGTTTGTTACTCCGAATGCGTCGCCCTCAAACTGGAAGGTAAATCGTTCGCTGATCTTGAAATCCCGCATGACACTTGCATCCAGGTTGAAATAGCCAGGTCCGCGCAGAATGTCACGACCGGCGTTGCCTAGCGTCGCCGCCGCAGTAATCGGTGCGAACGCCGAAGGGTCAAAATATCTGCATGTGTTGCTCGCACAAGTGCCCGCGACAGGTTTGCTATTAAGAATATGTACGGGGCCAACGATATTTACTGTTTGCGTGTTTCCGGGCGCATTGAGCAACGTCGCGCCTGCTCCACTGTCGGTAACTGTGAATGGCGTCCCGCTCATCGCGCTCAAGACCCAGTTCAGTTGCCACCCACCGGCCAGGGCGGCGGCAATTCCTGAGTGTGCATACCTCTTACCATGCCCGAACGGCAGCGAATACAAGCCATAGGCTTGGAAGTTATGTGTGCGGTCGAATCCGGCTGTAGCCCGGTTACGTGGAATGTACGCGGGGTAGGGCCACAGCAGGAAGCCGAGCTCCTCATTGTCCTCGTAGTCGATGGCGTGAGACCAGGTATAAGAAAATCCGATGATTGAGGAACCGCCGAAGCGGCGCGTCAACTTAGCCTGCAGCGAGTCGTAATAGGTATTGCCAAGTGGCGCCAACAGACCGATGTCGGGCCAACCCTTGCAGGTCGCGGTCGGGTCTATCGCCGTAGCGCAAATATCGGTTGAAGTGTGATGGAACTGCTGGTTCAGAATGCGCCCATCCTGCCCACCTCCTGCCGGAGCCGGATTAATGTTGCGGTTCACCAGCGGGCGGATGCCACGGTTCCCAACATAACCCAGATCTGCGACGAATCCGGCAAACTCGCGCTCGGCCGTCAGATTGAAATTGTGAATATATCCACGGCGGAAGTCCTTGGGTATCTTTGTAGTTCCAACGGCATCGGGCAGAGAAAAAATTCCCGGAGTGGTGCCTCCAGTCAGAGGCACTATCGGAATCCCTACAGGAAGTCCGGCGTAAGGCCCAACCGCGTTCAAGCCAGTCAAACTCGCGGCCGGAGCTGCAGCATTCCCTCCCAACCCTGTGAAATCAGAGATTGTCACCGCCGGAAATGCATTGCGCAAAAACCGCCAGTTGTTCGAATCAGCATTTATGCCGTATCCCAAGCGAATAACTGTTTTTTCCATAGGACGGTAGGCGATACCTACACGGGGCAAGAAGAGGCCCTTACCGGTGCCAACACCATCATCGATTGGAATTCCACTGCTTCCGCCCCCGACCAGGACGTTCATATTGCTGAGATCGAGAACCCGTGCCCCACCAATATCACTATATGCCATCGGGTAATACTCCCAGCGCACACCGTAATTCACGGTGAGCCGTGGTGACACTTGATTGGTCCCGGACGTACCATCCCCACTGCGACCATCGGAGAGCATTGGGGTCTAAATTTTGCGTTGCTTTCCCTACTTCGTCGGGAAGTCCAAGCAGGAAGTCGGCAAATGAATTGAATTGGGCTGCGCTGGGCTGACCCGTAAGTTCCGTTGCGGCTCCAGTGAACTTGAAACTCCCACGAGCTGTCTGGAAGTTTCCCCCTTGCGGCTGGAAGTGGTTCAACTGGGTGTGGTTGTACTCAATTCCAAACCTGACCTGATGTCTTCCCCTGAGCCAGGCCATGTTTGCATTGCTGACATACTGGTTATCGCGAAACACAAATGGATTGCCAGTGTTCGGATTACCGAGGTTGGAAAAGGTGTTGAATTGAAATGCTGGAACCCCTCCCTGCAGCGGGTCAGGCCCATTAGTTCCTGGAATATGTAATGTGTCCAGCCCGAAGTTGCTGCTGATGTCTTCTGCAGTCGCGTTTATGCGTTGACGGGTGAACCCTGCGTTCAAGTCGAGCATCAGACTTGGAGAGAAGGCGTAGGTTCCACCGACTCCTGCAACCTGAATGCGAGAACTCGCATTGCCGAGCTGTCCGCCAAGCGTGGCGTTACCTTCTGCGTCCCCAAGCGCCGGCGGGTCGAAGATAAAACTGCGCGACATCGAGTAGCGTCCAAACACAGTTGAACGGTCGTTCGGAACATAGTTGACCTTGATATCGAAGTCGTCGCGATGAAAGAACCCGGTTTGCGAAACGAAGTAGTTCAATGAGCTGCCCGGTAGGTTCGGCGCCGGAATTAATTGCGCCATTGCCAAAGCCGCTGGGTCAACATCCGCCAAACAAATTGTGTCCTGTACTCCGTTGCAGGCAATCGGAGCCCGGCCGGTTCCAGCGGCTGTTCCGGTGCGGGGATCATAAATGTGGGCTCCGGCAGGCAGGACGCCTCGAAAATCAAAGAAACCAGCTGATTGTGCTGCGTGAGACGTCAGGCCTCCAAATGGAACAGTCTGTGGATTCCCGCCATTTGGCGCCTGCACCTGGCGCGTGGATTCCCAATCGCCGAAGAAGAAGAGCTTGTTCTTCTTGATCGGACCACCTATGGCTCCTCCAAACTGATTGAACACATTCAGCGGAATGCGTGTATCGGGAGGGCTGAAGTAATTCAGCGCCGAAAGTGCGTTATCAGTATGGAATTCGTGAAAATCACCGTGGAACTGGTTCGTACCAGACTTGATCTGTACGTTCACGAACGCTCCGCCGGCATTGCCAAGCTCTGCGTCGAATGAGTTCGTGACGACATTGACCGTTTCGATCGCGTCGGTCGGTGGGACATGAGCGATATTCGCTGGAAGCCACGGATACGCGTCCTGCACTCCGTCAATACGCGTGTTGTTCCCCTGGGTAGATTGACCATTGACGTTCGCCGTCATGGCGCGCTGCGGGTTTCCACCAGCTGAGTTGCTCTCGGACGGGAGGCCTGATCCCGGAATGATTCTGTAGAGGGCTTGGAAGCTTTTTCCTTCCGAGGAAATCGCAGGCAGAGATTGCACCTCGGCGGCACTCAGATCGGTGTGGACATCGGAGCGATCAGTTTGCAGGAGAGGAGCTTCCGTTGTCACAGTGACACTCTGCGTCGCCGACGCAATCTTGAGGCGCGCATCTACGCGAGCTACCGTGTTCACGCTAATAGCAACGTTAGCGGTTTGCTGTGTTGCGAACCCCGGTGCTGTGATGCTCACGTTATATTGGCCCGCCAAGAGAGTTGTAAAACGATATATCCCGATGCCATCAGAAGTCGTCTCTTGCGTGACTCCGGTGCCAGTATTGACGGCCTGCACCTTCGCCCCACCAAGGGCCGCGCCGCTGGCGTCGGTCACCGTGCCGGTAAGGGAATCATAAAGGATTTGTGCGTGGGCACTGGAGAGGCACGCCAGGAGCAGCATGCCAAGGCTGAACTCCTGAATTAGTTTGAACCACGAAGTATATCGGCGAGCATTGATTTTCGACAGCTTGAACATAAGAACCTCACCTTCCTGAGATATTCGGTCTTAAGCACCGCGCGGCGATTCGCACGGCGACTAGAATGAAATGGCTCGTACTCCTGTTTTCTTCGAACGAGGTTTTCGTAGCAGCCTCGGAGCGCCCAGCTTTCGTTCGATTCCAAAGCCGAAGTACTCCTGCAACACCATTGCGATCGTGCCCCGCAAGCGTGCGACACTCGGCTCCGCCGATGCCGGTCTTACGCGCGGGGGTTTGCCGATCAATACTGATTCCTTAACGAAGCGTTCTATGATCGGACCCATGCGGTCCCACAGCCTGGTGAATTCGCCGACAAAGACAATTTCCTCAGGCGACAGAGCTGAAATGATCATTCGCATGCCGCGCCCGATTTCCTGGGCCATGTGGTCCAATGCTCGAAGCGCGTGCAGGTCACCGCCCATCGCTAGCGACAATAAGTCTTGAAAACTAGGCCCGTTTGCACGACTGCTCCCGCCATAAAAACGCAACGCCGCCCAATTCGAAGCGTAAACCTCCCAGCAACCCCTGGTCCCACATCCACACAGGGGGCCGCTTGGTTCCAGCGGAATATGCCCGAACTCGCCAGCCATTCCGTTCGCTGAATGCAATAGGTGACCATCAATGAAGACGCCGACACCTAGGCCTTCAGACACCGTCACAGCCAACAGATTTCGCGTGGTTGCCTGTGCAAACCAGACCTCGGCCAGCACACACGCGTTAGCAGCGTTTTCCATTTTGACCGAAAGTCCGGTGGCGGCTTCGAGGGGCGCCTTCAAATCGAATTCGGGCCACTTCAGGTTAGGGGCGAAAACAACTCGTGCACGTTTTTCGTCATAACGGCCAGGAATAACAACGCCAATGCCTTCGAAGAGCAGTTCCGGATGATCTGCCATCAAGCGCAAGATGCGGTCCGAAAAAACCTTGGCGGCCGACTCCGGATTCTCGGGCGTCTGAATGGTTTGCCGCTCAAGAAACTGACCGTTCACATTGGCCACAGCGATGGTGCTGACCGCTGGCCGAAGATCAAGTGCGAGAATCGCCCGGCGTTCGTTCAGTTGTAGGAATGCCGGACGCCTCCCCCGAGGGAGACGGCCCATCGATCCGTAAACGACCCACTTTTCCCGGATGAGCTGCTCGGTAATCAACGACACAGTGCTCGGTTGCAGTCCTGAGGCTCGTGCCAGGTCAGCCCGCGAGATCGGTTGTCTTCGCCGGACCAAGTTTAGAACGATGCCACGGTTAATTCCCCGAATATGTTCATTTGAGAAACGTTGTCAAGACGGATATTCGTAGTCAAATTGCAATGCGCGGAAGAACAAAGAATTGCGATCCGGTGAAACGTGCTCCTGTCAAACAAGATTCGTGCAGTCCCGAATTGTGAATAATGAAAACTATGCCACTTCCTGGTCTCGGCCCAGAGTCGGAACTACGGCGCAAGGGTGAGAAATCGAACCGAACAACATTTGCACCTTGTACACCGTGCACACAACGGATGAGCCGAGTTCACAACACTTTGTGGGCTATATTGACATCAAGCGAAGAGAACCAGAGTAGGTCAACAAAAGGATGAGTGAGCACGCGCTCTTCGGCTTGATTCCAGACTTTATATCCTTCGGCCATTATTGCCGCTTATCTGTGTAGTTCAGGAGCGATAACAACATGAAACTCTATCGCACTACTCAAGGTGCATTCGTCGAAGAAGAAGGTAGGTTTTATCCGTTATCGACCGTCGGATCAGTGGAAGCGTGGGACGCCCTTGTGTGCGATATGGATTTGGAAGCGAAGGCCATGGCAGCAGTGGGCCAGAATTCTGTCGTAAGTTTGGATCCGACAACCATTCTTTCCCCGGTGGGCAGCCAGGAAGTGTGGGCTGCAGGCGTCACCTACTACCGTAGTCGCAAAGCCCGCATGGAAGAAAGTAAAGATGCAGGAGGAGGAGATTTTTACGACAGAGTGTACACAGCCGAGCGACCGGAGCTGTTCTTCAAAGCCGCGGGATGGCGGGTTGTTGGTCCCGGGAATGCGGTGCGCATCCGCTATGATGCCATATGGTCGGTCCCAGAACCGGAGCTAACGCTTGTAATCAATTCTGACGGCAAAATCGTGGGCTACACAATTGGCAACGACATGAGTTCGCGGGATATTGAAGGAGAAAACCCGCTTTATCTGCCCCAGGCCAAAGTTTACGACGGCAGTTGCGCGCTTGGTCCTTGCATCCTGCTTTCGTCGCAGTCCCTAACCGAAAGTATCATCCAGTTGGAAATCGTGAGGCGAGGCGCGACAGCTTTCTCTGGTAGCACTTCGATATCTGAACTTAAGCGAAGCCCGCAACAGCTCGTCGAATTTCTATTTCGTGATCAGAGTTTCCCACGTGGCGCTTTTCTAATGACTGGTACGGGAATCGTTCCTGGCGACGACTTCACGTTACAGCATGGAGACGTGATACGGATTGGGATCGATGGAATCGGCGTACTTGAGAACCATGTCGCTTAGGGTTTCATCGAGGTTGGGCTGCGCGTAAATGCGCTGTTCATACAAAGCTCGTCCAATCGACCGAGTGTTTCACCCGAAGATCTTTCGGCTTTGAGAAATTCGCTTACTTTCGTGAGTGCCTGTACCTGAAAGTGTTCAAAACCGGAGAAACGCGGACGCAACCATGCGTTCTCGAGCACGGGAAGCGTCGCCGCAAAGTAGCCGTTGGTTAACTGGTTGGCGTGGGGATCGAGCCATGCGGTCTTGCTCGCAGGCTGTCCTCCCGATTCGACGTATAAAGTGCTCTGGCATTCTTTCCCAGCGACCCACAAAGCATACTCAAGTGCAACGTCGCGATGCTTACAGTTTTGCGAAATGACAATTCCAGCGCCACCTAACGTAGCACCTACTGGTCCGCCACCGCTGGATGGTATGGGAGTGAATGAAACCAACTTTGAGCGATATCCGTTCCGCGCGTAATTGGAATAACCGAATGCCAACGGACAATAAGCGATCTCATCAGATGAACTCATCCTCTCCCAGATCGCGATGGGATTCGCTGTGAGCGCGCCATCAAATGGGTAAAGAAGCACATGAGCGAATCCAAGGGCGACAACGCGGGACTGACGAAACCTCGCCGAAATTTCGCTACATCCAATACTTCGTCCCATGTTTGCGGCACATCGAAACCGTTCGCTTTCAAGAGGTCTGCTCTGTAGCCTGCAACCTGAGCGGCGGCATCGATGGGAAGAGCCCATTGGTGTCCTTCGAAGAAGTAGCTTTGATAACTCGCGCCAACACTCTCGCGCTCGAGTTCCTGGAGTTGGGCCGATGCGAGGTGCTGATCAAAGGGAAGAAAACATTTTCCCTGCGCAACTTGCCCCATGTAAGGATGATCGATGATCACCAGATCGTACTGATCGGCGAGAGCTTGGATGGAACCCTCACCGAATTCTTGGAGGCTGCGAGCCTCCCATTCAATCGTGATCTCCGGATGTCGCTCGCAGAACTGCTTT
>QHZW01000438.1 GCA_003224815.1 Acidobacteriota bacterium
GTATCTTCTCCACGTTTTCAGCAGGATGGAAATTATCCGCGTCGACAAAGTCCCAGCCGAGTTTTTGCGCAAGGACGGTCCCTATCGTGGTCTTCCCTGCTCCGACAACTCCCATGAACACAAGTACCACTTTATTTCGCCGCTCCGGAGAGTGTCATTTCTAGCTGGAGGTTGTAATGCCACTGAAAGTCGTTGCGCGAGTTGATGACGTCGAACGCGCCATCCTTCTGCGCGACCACCTTGATGTCTTTGCCTTCGTCATTTTTCTCATCTGGATTCGCAATGAATTTTTCAGGGACATTGTGTTCGGCACCGCCCTCGATCGAATAATGTAGTTGCCAGAATCGGTTTGGTCCGACCACGTTATTTACGATCGTCCAGACGTCCGGGCTACCACCTTTCCGCGCGCCGTTGTTCATAATGGCCGCCTTTGGGTGAATCGCTGCCACAAATGCGTTCGAGTTCGACTGGTTCCACCCGTGATGCGAGACGATGAACAGATCAACGGTTCCAATGAGGTTGTCGGGACACATCAACTCCAACTCTTTATCTTTGGTCAAGTCGCCGAGATCGAGCATGCGGAACTTGCCGTAAGTGATCAGCGTTCCTAGCGAGCGTGAATTCTCGGTATCGTCAGCCTTGGGCTTGGGTTCGTCTGCACATGCCGGGTTCGGCGTTCCTGCGCCGTGCACGGGCTGTTGAATGTGCTCTCCCGCGGCAGTCAGAACTAATACGTCGATTCCCTTTATTGGAACGTGATCGCCTGGCTTCACGACAAGGTGTTTATGTCCGGGAAGAACTCTTTCGTACGCGGCGTAATCTTGTTTAGGATCATTGGAGTCTTCAAGATTCGGTCCGTGATCAATGAATGTGCCAATCTTGAAGCGCCTGGCGAGTTGCGGCACGCCGCCGACGTGATCGCGATGGAAGTGCGTGATGAGAACGTAGTCAATCTGCTTCAGGCCTGCCGATTTCGCAGCGGCAACAATGCGGTCTGCGTCGCGTCCTTTATTCCCCGGCCATCCGGTGTCAACTAGAAGAGACTGGCCAGAGGGACTCACAATGAGCGTGGATTGTCCGCCTTCGACGTCGATGGCGTAAACCTGAAGCGGTTTGGATTTGGCATTGCTCAGTGTTGAGAACAGAACAGTGGTAGCAAGCGAAACAAACACCGATAAACGGTTTCTTCGCATCCAGTCCCCCCGAATCAAGTAAGCAGAAAGCTCTTTAGGATACGCTGAGACTCTCATTTCCTGCTGCGGAGGGAGCGTGAAGATAGAGCGGCAGAAGGCGCACAGAAAAGCACAAACGAATTCCTTCGTGGGCCTTCGTGTCCTTCGTGGTTAATTGCTGAGAATTTACAGCGCTGCCCTCACCGCTTTTCGCACCGTTCCTGCGGTTATCCCGTACACAACGTGAGAAGCAAGCGCGTAAAGATGAGAAGAAAGCGGACCTTCGCTGGGACTGCCCGACAATCCGAGAGCAGGTACAACAATTTCGTCAGCTCCGGCAAAAAGCGCACTGCCAAAACCAAGTCCGCTCAGGAGGTCGTGCCTGCGCATATCGCGCGGACCGTACTCGACGATCACGCCGTAGAGCGAACCCATGCCCGTACCAAAAGCGTAGTGGATGATCGGGCTCGCCTTCTTCTTTTCTTGCTTCGATAGTTTATGGCGAGCCAACTCGGCCAACTTCCCTGCTGCTTTCATGGTCGCGTCTTCGCTCTCTGACTCATTAGCGTGGGTGCCCGAGTGCCCTTTCATTGAACTCTCGTCCCTCAGCTTCTCAGAAGTTTTGCTCCAGAGATTCTGAAACTGAGTCATTGCGATTGTGCCGGCCAAGCCCGCTGCGCCGCCTGCGACCACTTATGAAGGTTAAGATGTGAGGCTAGTGCAGCTTCAACTTCTGCGAGCCGCTATGCAGTGACGACTTATGTCCGTTCCAAACGATTTCGCCGGAAACTCCAGCGGGCAATGTGATCTCCGCATCCAGAGCCTCCGCTGAGCGCACGTACTGAACTTCTACTATGCCCTTGGGTACTGGCATCGCGGCATTCACACGCTTGAGCACGCCTAAGTGAAGCTCAATGAGAACAGACCCGAATCCCGGCTTCGCCGGATGTATTCCGGCGACGATCGTGAGCAGGTCATAATTGGGATGAGCACTCCAGGCGTGCGAATCAGAACGCGTTGGTTCGGGAGACTCTGCCCACGTGGTCAGGCCCAGAGCCAACATCTGTTTCCAGGGGGCAAGAAGGTTTAGGTAATCGTCACCCATTCCGGCATGCTCCAGTGCTCGAGCTAAATAGAAGCGGAAATAGTAAGTTGCAGAAGTCATGGGCGGAACCTCGCCGCCGGCAACGAATCCGGCATCGTTGCTCGTCGAGAGTATTTTTGCCAGCACAATCTTCTGCTCCTTTGGCGGTATTGCGTCCAGCCATACGCCAAGGATGTTCGCGTGCTGGCTGAAGTGCTGCTGCGCGGGCGTGTCCGCAAGCAATCCGTACTGCTGGTTCCAGCAGAGTTTCAGCACGGCCTGTGAAGCGCGATTTGCGGCCGCGCCATATCTAATCGCCAGAGCTTTGTCTCCCAGGGTTGCTTCTAGTTCCGCCGCATCTCGCAATGCTTCGACGAACTGAAGCGTAATGATCGACGCGCCGCCGTTTTCATCTTGCGGCGGCATGCCGAACTCGAAATCCTTTCCCCAGTCCACGAAAGGCCACCAAGGTAGTTTGCCAAGCAGTCCGTCCGCTCGTTCGCGTTGGAGGTACCACTCAAGAACGGCACGAGTTCCAGAAAGCTGAGCACGAACGAAATCATTGTCGCCGCGATACATCCAGAAGTCGTGCACCATGCCTATCCACAGCAGCGAAAACGTCGGGATCATCTGAACAAGTGAAGATGGATAGCGGCTTTGCGTGAGGCCGTCCGGGATCCGCGAATTGTTGAAAGCTTCGATTGCCTGCCGCGCGAGCCGATCGTCCCCAGCCACCGCGTATGAGATCAGCGCCTGAATTCGAGTGTCGCCAATATATTGCAGGCGTTCCCAGTAGGGCGTGTCCATGTACGTATCGTGTGCGTCGAGCCGCGCCGTGCGCCAGCCCACATTCCAAATGTTGCTCAGCGAAGTGTCTTCTGACTGAAACTGCGCGCGCTCAATAAACGGATAGGCCGTGAACCACGCTCGTAGTGAATCCAAACTCAGCGGTTGATCGGCTGTTCGCACGTCGATCTGCAGATATCGCCAGGTTCGCCAAATGAGAGGCATGAATTCGCACGAGGAACATCCGGCGGGCAAAAATTCGTCTGTTACGCCAACAATGTGCTTGCCTTCAATCTGGTTGCGATTGTCTTTCTCACTCTTTGCATCAATGAGAGCTTCAGCATAAGTCAGTCGCACACTGGAGCCCTGCCCGCCTGCGACTGAAAGCTCGGGATATGCGGTCGTGAGTTCCGAGTTATCGAGCAGAATGCTTGCTGACGTATTCGGCGGAATCGTGATTCTCTGTTTCGGGAAGTTAGCCGGCGTTTCTATGCCGGTTGCCCGCACGACATGACCTGCGGAGATCAACTTCATCTCTATCGGCGGAAGTGGATCGGGGACGAGCTGCCAATTATTGTGAGCATCAGTATCGCCTCGGCGGGCAGCGAGGCTGAGCGTGACTGCATTTATCCACCTGGGGCCTGCTGATTCTTGATCCCAAGTCCAGTCGTAAGCCGCTCCGTCCAGGCGCTCGCCCGGATCGGCGGCGAAGTAGCCGCGAATGTTGGGCCGCAGCGTAGCTATTCCTTTCTCTTCTTCAACACACCAGCTCTGATCTGTGTTGACGATCTGTGCCACATCATCCTCGGCCTGCACCAGAAAACCGATGCGATCTGTCATCTGCACCAAGGCGGCGTGAGTGGAAAAATTCCAGACCGTAGCCGCTATCACATTCTTCCCGGCATGAAGATATGGGGCGAGGTCGAAGGTTTCGTAACGCCAGTGCGCCAGATCAGCACGGCTAGGGCCCGTGCCCACTCGCTGCTGATTCACAAAGACTACGAACTGATTGTCGGCGCTGATGTTCACTCGAAAATGTTGAGGAATTTCGCCGAGCTCAAAAACCTTCTGAAAATGCAGCACAGACTCATCTCGCGCGGGAGACAATGCGGCAGCAATCCATTGCGCACTCCACGACTGTCTCTTGGTGACATCAGTTTGCGGCGCAGCGGAGACCACGATGCACACTGCGAAGACGGCGATCGAGACGGCAGAGGGTTTTCGCATAGAGCACCAAATCTTATTCCAAATGCGACGATGACACGAGTTCACTTTGACCGCCACGTGGCCGTAACTGAGCATTCCATTGGACGCCCTCGTCATCATCGGGCATAATTTTCTGCCATGATGAAACGTCGCGATTTTCTCCGCACCACCACAGCAGCAGTTTCAGGGCTGGCATTCGCCCGCGGGTTCGCACCGCTGGCCGCTGCACAAGCCAACTCCAGCGCATCCATTGAGGTCTTGCTGGATGAGCCCCTGGGCATCATTTCGCCAGAAATTTATGGCCACTTCGTCGAAAATCTGAGCGGCGTGTTCGCCGACAGCTACGATTGGCGCGATGGCGTCGGCCCAATTGACAAGCGTCCACGCCGCACAAACTTTTGGTTTGGCGGCGAAAAGCCCGGCGCGCTGGATGCGCACCGCTATGACCCCAATCGCTTCGGAACGAATGAATTTGTACAGTTCTGCCGACTGGTTGGCGGTCAGCCTTATCTTGCAGCGAACCTGCGCAGCCTTCCTGCTGGACAGTTCTATCAATGGGTGGAGTACTGCAACTCGCCCGCAGGTAGCACTACCCTAGCCGATCAACGCGCAGCCGCAGGCTTCAAGGATCCGTTCAACGTTCGCTATTGGGGCGTCGGAAATGAGTCATGGGGCTGCGGCGGCAATTTCACCGCGCAGGAATATGCAGTTGAGTACCGCAGGTTCACCAGTTGGGTGCCCGGATATCAAGAGCCGCTTTCGTTCATCGCATCCGGCCCGAACGACGACAATTGGGATTGGACGCGCGGCTTCCTCGAAGAAATTGTTCGCAAGGGCAAGTTGGCCGTTCGCGACATCTATGGCCTGGCGCTTCACTATTACGCATGGAATCTCAGCCGCGGAAAAACTCGCGACTGGGTGGAAGGCAAGGGCGACGCCATCAGGTTCGACGC
Source organism: Acidobacteriota bacterium (assembly GCA_003224815.1). Classification (GTDB taxonomy): domain Bacteria; phylum Acidobacteriota; class Terriglobia; order Terriglobales; family Acidobacteriaceae; genus Gp1-AA145. The sequence goes on from QHZW01000438.1 coordinate 5,202, forward strand.
GGTTGACTGGTACGAACTGCTGCGCCAGGGCGATGTGATGGAGTCTTTAATCAACGGCCACTGGCAGGCAATGAGTGAATTTGATGCTGACCATCACGTGAAGCTGGTCGTTGATGAGTGGGGGCCATGGTACCGTCCGGGCAGCGAACTTACGCCGACAAACCAACTAGAACAACTCCCCACTCTGCGCGACGCCGTTTTCAGCGGCATGACACTCGACACCTTCAACCGACATCCGGGCAAGGTCGCAATCGGCTGCTGCGCGCAATTAATCAATTGCCTGAACAGCCTGTACCTGGCTCACGAAGACAAGTTCTGTGTGACGCCTGTCGGCCACGTTTTCGAGATGTATGCGGCCCACCAGGGTGGCCAGACTCTGCGTACGGAATTTATCGCACCACAAGTTTCGTACGATCGCGACGGTAAAGCGGCATCGTTCTGGGGATTGAAAGGCGCCGCCTCACTACATAACAAAACTCTCGTGCTGACGGCTGTCAATCCGGATGTGAGCAA
>QHZW01000439.1 GCA_003224815.1 Acidobacteriota bacterium
TTCGATGACTCGCCGAGCGAGAAGCCGCGCCAGATCATCGGCATTGTTCAAGACGTCAAGCAGTTTTCTCTCGCCATACCCGCCGAACCCGAAGCTTATGTTCCGTATCAGCAGTTGTCATCGCGCATTTATCCCGGCTGGACCGAAGCTCGCGTTCACAAGAGCATCGTCATCCGCACCCACGCTGACCCGAAAGCCTTGATGCAGAGCATGCGCCGGATCATTTCGGAGCTCGCGCCCGAGTCCGCCATTTTCGGGATCACGACGGTGGAGAGAACAGTGTCGCAGTCGGCCACTGACTGGCGCTTTCTTTCTCACATATTGGAGCTTTTCGCCGCGATCGCTCTACTCCTCGCTGTAATCGGAGTCTATGGAGTAATTTCCTACTCGATCGGAGAACGCCGCCACGAACTCGGCCTGCGGATGGCGTTAGGAGCGCAACCTAGCCAGGTCCTGGGATTAGTCTTGCGGCAGGCGATGGCCCTCTGTGTTACCGGAGTGGCAATTGGCTTGATCGTTTCGTTCGCCGCGACGCCTCTGGTGAGCAAATTTCTCTACGGCGTGAAGCCGAACGACTTGCTGACTTACGTTCTGGTCTCATCGATTCTTATAACTATTACATTCTTCGCCAGTTATGTTCCCGCGCGCCACGCCACGAAGATCGATCCCATGCAGACACTTCGACACGAATAGCTGCAATTAGGCATAAAGTTCTTCGGACTCGACAGACTTGCCGTGAATGATCGGCCTCTCATGGTCGGTTGGCGACAAATCGCGATTGCACGTTTTGACCTCAAGAAAGGCGAACACATGGCGCAAGCTTACGAGAACGCCTGATTGCGACAGTTATAGGTTGCAGCAGGCCGCCGTTCAGAGAATTCCGATCGGAATCGACAATATTATCGAGCCCACGACCAAGCCACCCATGGCCGTTGCGAACCGAATCCGAGGGGGCGCAACGACACCACAGATCAAGCCGCAGAGCGAAAAAGCCAAGCACGTCGGAAATACAACTAGCCAGTCATTCCTTTGTTGCCTGTGGCCGAAGGAAGCTACGGCATAGAAGAATACGATAAACGGTACTGCAAGCGCGAGAGTGTTAGCTACCAAGCCAAGCAAGCCCATCTTCTTACGCCATGAAGCAGTATTTTCCTCTCGCATTACGCCTCTCCACCGCCACCAGCCCGCCACGATCATTGTGAACCCAAGAATCAACAAACCGACAAAAAGCACGCTTTGCAACGTTACGGGAACCCAATGAGCGAACAGCGCCAGCCAGACGAAACCAACGACAAGTAAGGCTAAAGCAATTTCTTTCTTCGGCGGCATCATGCTCATGCGACTTCATTGTATCGGCAAACTTCCGAACGAAACTGTCTGTTTGACGTAACATCGGGATATCACGCATTGAAGCCACAATCGGCCACAGAAACCACAAGCTTGTGCGGTGCGTCTAGATCGACGCCCTACTAACGTCCCGCAGTCGAAGGAACAATGGTTATGGTCGCGGATGCGCTCTCGTCGGACCCATTTTCTAGGGCCGCGGTTACGATTACTGTCGGGGGGTTCGGAATCCTGGCTGGCGCTCGATAAAGACCTCCCGATGAGATTTCGCCACACGCTTCTGCTTTACAACCGGGGCCCGCGACTTTCCACTGTATTTTGGGATCATCCAGTCCACTCACAGTAGTCAGAAATTGAAGATCTCGTCCAATCGAGACCTGACCTGTAGGTGGGGCAAGAACAATGCTGATTTGCCCTACAAAGTGAATCTCGCTCGTAACACATGGAATCAGACCCGCAGTTTTGGAACTGTCGTTGACCGCTTCGCCGGGAGCCGGATTGTATTGAAAACGAATTCCGATCGCGACAAAACGGCAGCCGAAATCGGAAGGTAGTGCTAGCAATGGACTAGAGCTTGCGATACTGTCGTAAGCCGCCTGATCAAGTGCACCATCTCCGGAATGAGCGGTCTCTCATGACGCTAGCGATGGCTAACTGATCCCAGCGGAGCCCGATCCGTTCTAAATAGAACTGCTCAGGCTGCCGAATGTGGTGGCGGTGCCAACTTCCAATCGTCGGTCGGTTGCCAAAGCTCGGCATATGGCATGTTGGCCTCCCACCTGGCATCGAGACTCGTTGGTAAAAATTGTCGAGGCGAGTTTCCGCCAGCCTGCAACACTTGATTGGATAAGTCACTATTGCTCCTGGCTCCGCTTCCTTGAGCAGGAACTGATTGGGATCGAGAAACTCAGGAGTGCAACGGCTCAAAAGGTCAGACGCGTAGTGTTGGAACAGTCGGCGTCCTATTTCGCTCGCAAGCAAGCTGCTCGCCCGCGCGGTGGCCAAACAGCGGAATCAAGGCAAACGACAATTTTCAAATAGCGGCATGAAGGCCATATCCGGTGGTCCATTTCTATTTTGAGGAACTCGCAGCACTTTAGCTGGAAGTTGCACGTGGACAATTTCGTTCCTCACCGCATACAACACCAACTCGACAGTAGAATGAAGCTGGAGCTTAAGCATGATATTGCT
>QHZW01000122.1 GCA_003224815.1 Acidobacteriota bacterium
ATGATTCGGCCCGTACGCTTGACCTCGTCACCTTCTTTAATTTCGGTATAGTCGCCGAGCAACACGACGCCTACCTGATCTTCTTCCAGGTTCATGGCAATACCTGCGAGCTCATGCGGGAACTCGAGCAGTTCTCCAGCCATGACCTTTTCCAGGCCATGCACGCGCGCAATGCCGTCGCCAAGCGTAATGACGGTGCCAACTTCGTCCACGGCAACTTTCGATTCGTAGTTTTCGATCTGCTGCCGGATTAATTGCGTTATTTCGTCTGCTTTGATTTGGGCCATAATTTAGCTCTTGGCAACTCCGATAGAAGCTCGGTTTTCACGATCAGCCGCTGAATTTTCACTCACAAACCATTTGGCTCCTGTACTGAGAGCTGATGGCTGACGGCTTAACTGTTAACCAACTGCTGCCTGATTCTCTCTAACTGTCCTTTTACTGAACCGTCGTACACCGTACTGCCCACGCGAGCAATGGCGCCGCCAAGTATTGCAGGATTTTGCTCATAGCGAGCGCGTATAGTTTTACCGGTGACTCGCGCCAGATCTTGCTCAAGAGCACTACGCTCATTGTTGTTGATTTCGCGAGCGGTTGTAATTTGCGCCTCCGCAAAACCCAGCCTCTGACTTAATTCCTGAGCGAACTGGGCGACGATTTCAGCGAAAGAGCGCGTCCTACCTTTGTCAACCACCACCGCGACGAAGTTACGCACCGGACGCGATATTCCCGCGCGTTGCACAATGGCATCCAGGACACCGCGCTTCTGCTCCGCGGGAATGGAAGGGTTGTCCCAGACTTCCCGCAACGCTTTGTTCTGCGCCATCAGAGTGGAGATCTGTTGGGTTTCCGCCAACGTCTTCGCAGCATCGAGACGGTTCGCCATAACAACATCGGCGAACGCGCGGGCGTAAGTGTTGACGACGGTTGCCATCGCTAGACTTTGTTCCCCGGCGCGCCGTCGCCTGAAAGGGCAAGCGAGACCGCAAGATCGGCGGCATATGCAGTCAAGTCTCTGCGCGCGGCCTTTGCCGCAGCAGCGATCTCCTGTTGGGCCGACTCCACGATCCTGCGCGCATCTTCCTCGGCAGCCGCCTTGATCCGTGCTTCCTCGGCAGCCGCCTCTTTTTCGCCGATGGCGCGCATCTGAGCGATCTCCTGATCCAAGCGTCCGAGCCGAGATTCAATCTCGGAGAGCCGGCGGTTAGCATCTTCGCTGGCGCGCCGCGCTTCTTCGAGCGATTTCTGGATTGTTGCAGTACGGTTGCGAAACACTGCCGGAAGATTCTTCTTTGAAGCCCACACAATCACACCCACGACGATTCCAAAGTTGATCGCAACAGCGAGCCAGTACGCTCCGTCAAGACTCAAGCCTGTCATCCGCGAAATTAGACGAACGGAGGCAGAACGCTTGAACTGAGCGGTTTCATCTTTGGAATTATCTTCAGGACCGCTGTTCGATTGAACATCCTGAGCGGAAGGCATTCCGCCCTGATCATTTGACCGCGATGTCTGGGCATGAAGCGCACCGGCAGAAGCTAAACTTCCAGCAAGCACAAGCGCGACAAAACTGAGTTTTCGAAGGTTCGCCCTCATTGGCCACCTGCCGGAACTTGCGCAAGGCCTGGTCCCAGTACAGTTCGAATGATTTCGGAGGCAAGCTTGCCAGCCTCGGCTTGGAGTGAACTTTTCGCTGCGAATTTTTCTTTCTCGATTTCCGCGCGCGCCTGCTCGATCTGCGCTTTTGCCTGATCTCGAGCTTGAGCGACGGCTGCGGCCCTCGCCTGTGAAGCCTGCGCACGTCGGACTTCCTGAGACTTAAACAATGCCACACGGGCATCGCGCAGACGCCGTTCGTATTCGGCAGTGCGCGCTTCGGCGGACGTAACATCGGCGCGCGCCTTTTCAATCGCACCCTGGGTCCGGGCGTACCGTTCAGATAGAACCCGCGTCAGAGGCTTATGGACCAGGACGGTGTAGCAGCCATAAAGAAGGAGAAAAAAAATGACGGTCGGGACGGAGCCGAGCAGTAATTCCCCTATTTGTCTGAGCGTCTCGTCCATATTTTTAAGGGTAAGAACCAGCCGAAAGGGCTTTGGGAACCTTCAATATTATCCGCCTGCACGAGCATGTGTCAATTGAGAGACAGTGCCCTCTCAGGCCCAAATTGCATGCCCAAACACAGCAGAACTGCTGGTTTGAATCTTCTATTTTTCTTTCGCCGCGAAGTCCACCAGTTGCTTCAATGCATCGTAATTGTTCCCATTTACTCCGACGGGACGGCCATTGATAAACAGAGTCGGCGTGCTGTTTACGTCGACCGATTTGCCAAGATTCACAGAGGCCTCAACGCGCGACTGAGTTTCAGGTTTCGCTGCGCACATCGCGATGTCGGAGCCTTTCGTCCCGGATTGATCAGCCAACTCAGTTAATTTTTGGTCCGCATTATCTGCTGTGATCTGTTCTTGTGCCCCGAAGACGCTGTCCAGAAACTTCCAGAATGCATCGGTCGATGCGTGCCCGACGCAATCGGCGTACTGCGCAGCCTTTTCAGCCCAGTTGTGGTTGGGCAGCGGAAAATGCTGATACACGAAGTGCACGTCCGCATCTTCTTTCAGCAATTTCTCGATCGTCGGATTTGCTTCCTTGCAATGCGGGCATTGCAAATCGCTGAATTCAACAATCTCTACGGGAGCGTTCGCAGGCCCGCGGGAGGGACCATTAGCTTTCTTCTGCAATTCCAGTCGGGCCTTTTCGAAAGGATGCGCACCGAACGGGAGAATCTCACCAACCACCGCGTGTTTTCCGTCACGGCTAACGTAGAATTTCTGTCCTCCCTGTCCTTGTGGGCCGCTAAGGAGCACGTCCACCTCGGCCAGTCCTTCCGCCGCACTCGGCTTGATGCTCTGAATCTTCCATGTAAGTTGCGGATCGTAGCCGAAGGTAGCGTGCATGAATGCATTTACGGCATCTTCGGATGGCAGATTAACGTCTGAAGATGAACCCGACGGTGAGACAGCCTTGGGCTTCGCTCCCGGCTTTTGCTGTGCGACCGCAACCGTCGGAACTGCGAGCAAAAAGAAAATAATTAATTTGCGCATTTCTTCCTTAGATGAGTTCAGAAATCTGCTTTGGCAGCAATTGGAAAACGCCGACCATATCCGAAAGCCTTAGGTGAAATCTTGATTCCCGGCGCCGCCTGCTGGCGCTTGTATTCGTTACGCTCCACCATACGGATGACGCTCTTCACCAACTCAAGCTCGAAACGTCGCTCCCGCGCAATCTGTTCCGCGGAGTGAGCGTCCTCCACATAGTCCTCAAGAATAGCATCGAGAACTTCATAGGCAGGGAGGCTATCGCTGTCTTTTTGATCTGCGCGCAGCTCGGCCGAAGGCGGCTTTTCAATGGTCGCACGCGGAATGACCGGCTTGCGAGAATTCGCATAATGGCTCAGTTGATACACCAGAGTCTTCGGAACATCGTTGATCACGGCAAGGCCACCCGCCATGTCGCCATAGAGCGTGCAATAGCCAACGCCAAGTTCGCTCTTGTTTCCAGTACTTAAAACCAACGTGCCAAGTTTGTTGGAAAGCGCCATCAGCAACGATCCACGAATACGGGACTGAATATTTTCTTCAGTTGCGTCTTCGGAGCGCCCACGAAAAACATCCTTGAGTGTGTCTTTGAAGCCCTCGAATATTTCTGTGATCCGCAACAACTCGAAACGCATCCCCAAATTCGACGCCAGCTCCCGCGCGTCGTTGATCGAGCCTTCCGACGAGTATGGGCCGGGCATGCCGACGCCGATCACATTTTCAGCACCAATCGCTTCTACTGCGATGGTAGCGGTCAAGGCAGAGTCAATGCCGCCGCTGAGTCCGATGATCGCCTGCTTGAACCCACACTTGTGCATGTAGTCGCGGGTACCTAAAACGAGGGCTGCATAAATGCTGGCCTCTTCGCCTTCGATTTGCTGGTGCATTTCACCGGCCAGCGAATCGGAATCGAAGAAGACCAAGTCCTCCTCGAACGATTTTCCCTGCGCGATCACATTTCCTTCTCGGTCAAATGCCATGCTGGCACCATCGAAAACCAGGCTGTCGTTGCCTCCAACCTGGTTCACGAACGCTACAGGAACGCGGTCTGTTCGAGCAATGGTTGCGAGCATCTCGCGGCGCAACTCGCGCTTTCGCGCCCAGAAAGGCGAGGCAGAGATGTTGAGAACGAAGTTGCCGCCCGCCTTAACCAGAGATTCGACCGGATCGACGTTGTATAGACGTCGTGGCCAGAAGTGCTTGTCATTCCAGGCGTCCTCACAAATCGTGAGCGCCATCTGCTTGCCGCAAAACGGGAATAGCACCTGGCTGCGTGCGGGCGCGAAGTTTCTCAGCTCATCGAAGACGTCATATGTCGGCAGCAACATCTTCGATTGCACAAACTTGATCGTGCCATCCATGAGCAGCGCGGCGGAGTTCAATACAGATTTGCCTGTTTCGGCTTGCGCGGGAGTCACCAAGCCGCAGATGACGGCTATGCCCCGGGTTTCAGCAGCGATATGCTCCGCGGCCTCACGGTTATGCTGAACAAACGAAACGCGCTCCACCAAGTCCCGGGGAGGGTATCCGCAAACGGAAAGCTCAGGGAATAAGACAAGGCCAGCGCCTGCCGAGCGAGCGCGCTGCGCGAACGCGATGATCTTGGCCGAGTTGCCGGAGAAATCACCGACCGTGGGGTTAATCTGCCCAAGCGCGATCTTCACATATTCAGTTTAAAGGCCGGTGCTGTTGCCGCCAAATGTAGGGCTCACCGTGGCGAGGAAGAAAACTGCGGAGATGGCGATGGTGGGGGCATTGTGGTATCCGGGATACGGGTCGGGGCTGCGCTACCGGATCGGGACGAACTCGGCTCTTCTCCTGGTCGCCGCAGAGTCGGCGCGTTGGCCGGATGCTCTTCCTTCTGGGCCGCACTGGCGACCGCCGGTCCTCCCAGATCGATTTCTTTCTCGGTGCGAACCATTTTCTCTCCGCCGACCTTCATGGTTTCTACGCGCACGACTTCGTCTCCGACAACGCGGACAAAATCGACATCCTGCGGAGGCTCGCCGTAGATCCAATCTTCGTATTCGGTGCCGTCTTCTTGTTTTTCGCGGATTTTGTTTGTCGGCCGACCTTTAGCGTAAATCACCATGTCGCGATTCATGCCCACCAGAACATGATGATCTTTGATCGCCTGTTTCACCTTGGGCGGCACGCTCTCCAGATATGCGTCCAGCGGCGACTTCGAATCGAAGTCAAAGACCGGCCACAACATCTGCTTCAGCTGCTCCACTGTCAGGTCAGGAATATGATGGTCAAAAATCAGATCTACGTAAGATCCGCGTGGATTATTAATGGGATCGTTTTGGGGTCCACCCGGACTAGCCATTCCGCCATTCATCCCGACCTGAATGTGCTGATACCACTTGGTCTTCTTTACCGGGCCGCCATTGATTTCGAAATGGAAACGGTCACCACGGATATCGAATTTGGTGATCATCGCGCGATCGCCTGGCTTAACTGACGGTCCCCACAGCGCCAGCAATTCCTGCAGCTTCTCACCGTTGGGAGAGATCTTCCCGTCCTTAATCGTCAGACCAACTTTGCCCATCGGAAACTGGGTGCGGATGTAAACCAAGTCCGAGTTGAAAGTGCGGATCAGCTCCACCCGATGCTGCTCGGTAATGGCAGCTGTTTCTTTCTCGTCGGCATTGCTGAATGCCATGCCCAGCAGGGGAACCAGGAGCAGAGTAGAAATACGGTGTAGCCTCATAAGGCACCCATGGCGATTATAGACCTTGGATGCCTCGGCTCAACCCGGCGTGTTTCGCAAAAGAAATGTAAAAAAGGAGCGGCACGCCCATTCAAAGCGTGCCGGGTGGAGGAAGAAGGCTTCCCAGCTACTTTGCCGAGAATGTAACCTTGTCTAGATAAACCGAGTACGGAGTCTTGTATTTGTTGCTGTCGATCTGGTAATTGACAGTGATTCCGTACCAGTTGCTGGGGGTCGGCGAGTCATAATGATCAATGACCGCCGTGTTGCCGTTCAGCGTGATGGAGTGGAACAGGAGATGTCCGTCTGAGGTGCGCTGCACCTGTAGTGTGAGATGGTTCCAGGCATTGCTCTTTGGATTGCAAGGGACGCCACTGGCTACCCAATGCTGACCAGGATTGCTCCATGTATCCCACTCGTGCCCGCCATCAATTCGACATTCATGACCCCAGATATAAGACTTGCCGTTTACGAATTGATTGATGTCGAATTCAAGAGCTTGTGAACTGCTGGTGTTACCGATCCAGAAGTAAACGTCATAGGTGAAGTAATGAAGCGAAGGCACTAGTGTCTTGCCAAAATCCGGCAGTCCCTGCGAAGAGAAGTCGCCGACCAGGTGATTGTTCCAGATAATGTCCGCCCATTGGACCGTTCCACCTCCGTATGTGCTCTTGGTGGACTTGCCATCCATGGATGGCGAACTCACGTTCTGTACCCACGACCATTTCGCTTTTGAACCGGTTGACGTGCAGCTTGAGCAAATGCCGAAGCTGGGAGGGAGCAAAGCGTATCCGGTCCAACCCTTGCTGCTTTGCAGGTTGTAGAACGTCTTACCGGAACCCGAGCCCTGATTCACGGAAGACGAGCCAACCCTAATGGTGAGCTTGACGCTGGCGGACCAGCCGCAATTGTCCCATTCCTGAACCACCGGATAGTGCGTTCCTGAGCTCATAGTAATGTACTTGTCGAGCTTAGTGCCGTTCACGATATAGGCGAGAACGCCTGGGGACGTGTATATGCCCATCGCCGAAACGCCCTTGGAGCAGGCCGGCGAAGCAGCAGTAGCCACAAAAATGCACTGAGCTTCGAACAGTTGAATTGTTACTCGGACTGCTTACGGTTACACCTGCAATCGCGGGCAGCGTGAGCACATATAGACACACGAGTACGTTGAGTTTGCCAACCCTCATTCCTGACTCTCCAGCAGATTTTTTCTGTTAATCGCCCGCGAACATGCGGCTAAGTTGAAGGGATTCTAGGAAGGCAACTACTTAGGTGCAATGAAAACAAGGCTGTAGTGATAGTCAGAGGTACATATTCCAGGTAAGGTGAAGCTCAAAATCCCGAGGCGTTGCGGCTACGCAATGAACTCGCTGTCATCTGGAATCGGCTGAATCTGCGGCAGACGGTCTGTGACTTCGGCCAGTGCGGCTAGTTTTTCGGCGAGTTCGCTCTTGAATACGCCTAGGGGACATCGCCAGTGATAATTGCCTTCCGAAGTACTCGGAGTGTTCAAGCGAGCTTCACTGCCGAGCCCCAGCACATCCTGTATGGGGACGATAGAGAAGTTCGCAGGAGAGCTTTGCGCGAGTCGAATCAAGCCCCAGTTCGGACCATCATCACAATTTCCCGTTAACGCACAAACCGCTGCCCGTTCTTTCTCGCCAAGCGTGGACCACCAGCCCACAGTCGTGTCGTTATCGTGAGTGCCGCTGTAAATGACGCGATTAGGGGTCAGGCGATGGGGGAGATACGCGTGAGCACCAACGTCACCGAAAGCGAATTGCAATACCGCCATGCCAGGAATGTCATGGCGGTCGCGCAAAGCCACAACGTCAGGCGTGATCAGACCCAGATCTTCAGCGAAGAATGGAAGCCCGCCTAATTCTTCTTTAATTTTGTGAAAGAGTTCATCGCCAGGGCCATCCACCCAGCGTCCTCGGATTGCTGTCGATTCGCTTGCAGGTATCTCCCAGAATTGCGCAAATCCACGGAAATGATCAAGCCGAATGAAGTCGCAGGTCTGTGTCGCCCAGCGCAGACGTTGTACCCACCAGCGGTAGCCTGTGGCGCGGACGGCATCCCAGTTGTAGAGCGGGTTGCCCCATCGCTGGCCAGTCGCGCTAAAGTAATCCGGTGGCACGCCAGAGACAACTTCCGGTTGCAGGTCGTCTTCTCGCAGGCGAAAAAGTTCGCGGTGAGCCCAAACGTCAGCGCTGTCATAATCCACAAAGATGGCAATGTCGCCAACGACGCGGATCGATTTCTGCGCGCAATAGTAGCGGAGCGCACGCCATTGTTCCCATAAGAAAAACTGCACAACACGGCGCGAATTCAACTTAGCGCTGGATTCCTGGCGAAATTTTTCAAGCGCCGCTCCTTCATGCCGCGCCAGTTCGGATGGCCAGTGGCTCCAGTTCTCGCCATGGCTTTGCCGGAGCAAGTCAAACATCACATAGTCTTCGAGCCACCAAGCGTTATCGGCGCAGAAGCGGTCGAATCGTTGCCTGGCATGTTCGTTGGATTTAGCAAGGAAGTCTTCTGCCGCTTTCCAGAGCAAAGGAAGCTTGTCACGTCTGACGCGCTCGTAATCAATGGGCGCAACATCGCTTGTAAGACCGGAGAGTGCACCAGAGTCGATCCAGCCATGTTCTGCCAGCCGTTCAAGGCTGATCAGAAGCGGATCGCCGGCGAAAGCCGAAGTCGAAGAGTAGGGCGAGTTCCCTTTCGCGGGTGGATTCAGCGGAAGCACCTGCCAGAGTCCCTGGGTCGCCTTCGCAAGGAAGTCAAGGAATTCATAGGCGGAGGGGCCGAGGTCGCCAATTCCTCCCCGCGATGGCAGAGAAATTGGATGCAGAAGAATTCCAGTCGCGCGGGGAAAAGTCATGCAGTTGGCGAGTTGCCCGCCGGAAGACCGCGTCCTGACGGCTTATTCGAATTGAGCGTGTACTGATGATGATCGGACCACCTCGATTGTCCGATCATCTCATTGAGTTACTCTGCTTCGGGGTTTCTCGGTTTCGTCAACGCCTCAAGCTCTTTCTGATTCATCTTGATTTTGCCCGACTTCTCCATTGACCCACGCAAATCTGCCAGAAACAATCCGAAGGCTTCCTGCTGCTTCTGCTGCACGAGCCCTTCTCGGATCTGGTCTTTTTTCGCGGTAAACTCCTGATCAGTGGGCGACTGGCGATCAATCACCGAAAGCACGGCCCCGTCATTTCCGTTGTTGATGGGACCACTGATTTCGCCGGGCTTCAAGGTGAAGGCGACTGCCGCCCCGCCGCTCATCGAACCGATGTCCGGCACCTGCGTGTCAGGAAGCACGAAGTCACTGGTCTTGTAAGCCGCCCCAAGTTCCTTCGCCGCCTTTTTGAGGTCATGGTCGGACTTGGCTCGATCGCTCAGTTCCTGCGTCCTCTGCTGCAAGTCCTGTGCGGCACGTTCGTTTTTGAACTCCTGTTCGACCCGGCTCTTTATCTCTTCAAAAGTCGGAGTTGCCGGCGGCTTGACCGCTGTGACCTGATAAATGGCGTATCCCTGATGCAGCGGCACCTCGTCCGGAGGCGCCTTTTCAGACTGGCTGAAAGCGGCACTGGTGAACTGCTGGTCGTTGCCGATGCCAGGAAGCGCATCTTTGCTGGTGACGAAATCCGTGCTCACCACCTGCAAGCCTTTTGCCGCAGCAGCACCATCCAGACCTTTGGGACTGCGAGCGTCAGAGAGTAACTGATCGGCCAGATTCTGGGCTGCTTGAGAGGCTTTCTGTTGCTTGATCTGCGGCTCGATCTCTGATTTCACTTCATCCAAAGTCTTAACGTGCGCCTCTTGTTTGTCGTCAACGTGCAGGATTACGTATGCATAACCTGCATCAATCACATCGCTGGTCCCGCCTTTCGGGAGCGATGCGACGGTCTTCGACACGGATTCAACGGGAAAGGCATCCGGTTGCACCCATCCCAGCGATCCGCCGTTTTTCGCAGTCTCTGCGTCTTCCGAGTTCCTCTTGGCTAGGTCAGCAAAGTTTCCGCCAGCTTTCAACTGCTTCAGAATATCGTCGGCTTTGGTGTGGGCCTGCTCGACTGCCGTCTGATCCACCTTCCCATCACTTCCCGGGAGCGGCTTCTTGATCAGAATCTGCCTGACATTAACCTGTCCTGGAACGCGGTAATTATCGCGTCGTTGATCATAGTAATCTTGCAGGTCCTGTGGCGTAACCTGGGTTTGGGCGAGAAGCCTGGCGTTATCGATCACTACGTATTTAAGCTGACGCTTTTCGGGAATGGAATTGATATACGTTTGCTTGTTACGATCGTAATAGGCCCTAAGTTCAGCATCGGCTGGCTTGATCGCCTTTAGTATGTCGTCTTTTTTGATGACCGCGTAATCGAACTTCACCTTGGTGTTCTGCTTCTCGAACTGCTGCTTGATCTCGGCATCAGAAATCGACGCAGTTCCGGTCACGGTGGCACGCAGCTTGTTAACCACAATGTCATCTTTAACAGCCTGCTCAAGTTGCGGAACTGTGAATCCGAGTCGAGACGCAAAGTCCTTGTAGGCCTGTTCGCCTACAAAATTGCCGCCGGGAAAAAGAGTTTCGCCCAACTGACCGCGGTGCAGAAACTCCCGCACGTCGTCGTCTGATGCGCGCAAGCCCATGCGATTTGCTTCGTAGAGTAGGACCTTCTCGTTGATCAACTGCTGCGCAGCCTGCTGGGTAAAGTAAGGCATCAGCATGGCGGCCTGCGCACCCAGGCGCGAGCCCTGTTGGTCGATCATTTGGCGGGCCTGGCGTTGGACCTCAACCACAGTGACGTCCTGGCCGGAAACCGTTGCTACAGCCGGAGTTTTGTTTATGCCGAAACTCTGGCCGCTGAATGACGGCACCAGATACCACGCCATGGAAATACAAATGACGATTAAGATTGCGCCCAAAAAATACTTCTTGAATGCGCCGGATTCCTGCAGAAATCGAATCATGTAGTTGAGAACTCCAGATGTGCGGAAAAACAAATTATAAAGCAGGCGGAGAGATGCTGCGCTAATGCCGACTCGCGTGGGGACGGGTGCCCTCACCCGTCCTGCAAAGCATGATCCTGAATAGAACCCGTCAGTTCCCAGGCCCGTAATGGTAGGTGTATCCCCTCGGTTCATTCCCCGACATAAACCGCGTGTTGTACTTCAGCATATAGTCAAGATGTTCAGGATCGGCTGGAAACGATCTGTCCGCATACGGGTACTTTCCCATGTTCCTGAATGGCAGAGGCTCGACCGTGTTGCCATCGGCGGCGTAGAAATCCATGTCTTTTTCATAGCCGTTGGCCTGGAAGAAATAATCGCGCGTCCAACCTTTGGGAAGCACCGGAAGTTTGCCGGGATCAAACTCTAGCTGCACTTCTTCGCCAGAACCAAAAACCGCGAGCTTGTCGTCGAAAGAATTCAGCAGCGGCACGACATCGCCGTAGCGCGTGTACTCTCCCGCCTGACGGGCGTAAGGCCCAGTGCGGCTGACCTGCTCGTAAACGTACTTCACATTACCCGGCGGCAAATCCTCGATTTGGCGCGGATAGCCGTGGAAGCCAAGATTGGCTTTCCTCAGTGGGATTTCATTGATTTTGTAGTTTCGGTTTTGTTGGCTCCGGTCAACCAGAATGCTGTCCCAGTAGATTTGCAGGTTCGTGGTGATGCGGATGCGCGTGGTGCCGAGCGGAAGCTTGCCGCTGAGATCGGCGGTGATGGTTTTGGGCAGGCCGGCGGGGAAACCCATATCGTTGGTGACGCGGCCCCACTCGCTTGGAGCTGCGGAGCTGCGCTCCGCCGGACGGGTGAGGGCACCCGTCCCCACGCGGGCTATCTCAGCTTCGACAAAAGGCGCAGTCGCTTCGATTCCCGCTTGCGACGCCGCGTACATACCCGTTGCAGTGAAGTACTCGATTTCCCCGTGCATCAGCAAGCGCAGCGGGCCTCCGCGATAGGGCTCCCCCAGATCAAGGACGAGGCTGTGCGGCTTGGTGAAGCCTTTGAACGGAAGCAAATCGAAATTGCCGACGTATTTGTGCGCGAGAAGATCGGGGAGAAGGTTGTTGCCTTTATCGTCCCAGGCTCCGGCGGGAGGTTTCGCGTTGCTGCTGGTCACAACTTTGAATTCGGGATAGGGCGGGGTGCTGGCGAAGTATTCGTTGGGATAGACCTCTTCGTTCGCGGGGTGGTCCACGGCTACGAGTTTGACCGCGTCAAGATAGACGACCTCTTCCATGGGTTCCATCAGGCGGAAACTGAGGGTTCTGCGTGGACGGACCTGGAGGGGAGCCCCTACACGTGAGGAGCTTCGCTCCTCCGGGCGGGTGGGGGCACCCATTCGACTTCCTCCCTCCGGTCGATCGCTCAGGGCAGGCCCCGCCCCTACGTGGGCCGAGGAGGTTCGGGCGTCTGCGCCCAGGGAATCACTAGAAATGGGGTGCCCCGCTTCTCGCTGGTTTTGCGAGAAGTGGGACTCTCCGGACTTATCTAACTCGCGAATCAGATTGCGATCAATCTTCACCCACTCCGTGGGACGCGGGATGTTGCGTTCGTTTGGTCCGACCCAATGCCCAACGACTCCCGCGCCGAGAAGGTCTGAGACGAGTTCGTAATGCTTGCCGTTCCAGACGAATAATGTCGGGCATGAACTGCCGCGGCGATCAAGCTCCGTGAAATCCGCCTGCTTGTTCGCGGCCACTTCGATTTCGTCTTGCAGCACGCCGCCGGGCCAGAGCATGCGCACGACATCGGCTTGCTTGGCCTGCCCCAGGCCGACGGTGAGATACGGCGAGTTCTGCCCGAGATATCCGTTGGAGCCGTAGATCTCATATTTCTGGCGAATGCCGTCGGAGAACACTTCGACCTTGGTCCCGATGGCACCCTTGTTGCTGTTCAGTCCTTTAAGCGCGAGCCGCAGCCAGTTGTTCTTGTTGCCGCCTTCGTTCTTGAGCAGGACGGTAGGGCCGTGGTTCTGGGTGATGAGCAGGTCGGTCGCGCCGTCGTTGTCGTAGTCTCCAGTGATGATGGCGCGCGGATCTTTGAGCTGAATCTTGTCGAGATCTACGTCGGCGGTGACATCTTTCCATCCATCCGGGCCGAGATTTCGGAACAGCTTGATTTCGCTTTTGCCTTCTTTCGTTTCGCCCACAGCGACGAGGTCAACCCAGCCGTCATCGTCGTAATCGAAAGCAGCGACGCCATAGGCGCGGGCCCAATTAGTCTCGGGAAACTTTACTTCCTCGAAGGATTTGCCGTGGTTATTACGCCAGAGCGAAATGCCTGGCGCTCCGTAATGCGTGAAGGCCACATCCATCCAGCCGTCGTGATCGAAGTCGAGCGCCGCGATACCAGATGCATTCGAGATAATCTGGCCTGACCATGGTTCCTCAACTGAGAACTTCCCTTCTCGCGGATTCTTGAAAATAGCGGGCTTCCGACCGACACCAGCCATGACCAAGTCGATCGCGCGGTCATTGTTATAATCCGTGCCCATAGCTGAAACGAAAACGCCGAGCCCTGAGGCGTCCAATCCAGTCGAACCACTAACATCGGTGAAAGTCCCATCACCGTTATTCCGCCAAACAACGTTGACGGTGACTACTTCTCCCTCAGATCCACTGCCTTCCGCAACCACGAATGGTGCATTTCGTCGTGCCATGGCACGCATCACTAACAGGTCGACATCGCCGTCGTGATCGTAGTCAACGAATGTGAGCCCCCCCGTCACGTCGCTGGTTCGAACGCCAGCCGTCTCAGTCATATCTTTAAACGCGCCGTTCTTTTCGTTGTGCAGAAGCAGAAGCTTGGCTCTTTCCACGCCACCCGCAATGGAATGTTGTTTCAAGGTAACGGCTAAGTCGGCAAAACCGTCGTTGTCGTAGTCTCCCGCCGTACAGCTGAGTGCGCGCTGCTTCGGATCTAAACCAGCCTGTCTCGTAACGTCCTCGAACCTGCCACTTCCAATGTTGTGGTAGAACACCAACCCACCTTGTGGGCCGCCGTCCGCGACAAAGAGATCCACCTTGCCATCATCGTCAAAATCCAAGAAGCAGGCTCCTGATCCTAGCTCGAACGCCGGCTCTTCATCGTAGATACCAGGATGCCGAGAGACGATCCCCGCCTCCTTCGTCACATCCACAAACTTCACCGGAATTTGAGGCGGAACTTTGACCGTGGCAGCTTGCGACTCCTCGGCCAGCGAATATTTGCCCTGCTCGCCATAGGCCAGGCTCATGGCCGAGCCGAGTTTGTTTTGCGTGACGTACTGGAAGCGCGCCAGGTGCTCGCGAGCGTGCGGGCTGTCGCCGGACTGCTGATAGGCGCGCGACAGTCCGAACTGCGCCGAGGCGTGCAGCGGATTCAACTTGAGCGCATGGTCGAATGCGTCAATCGCCTGCGGAAACTGCTTGAGCTGCGAATACACTGTACCGAGGAAGTACCAGGTGTCGGCATCACTGTCGTCGAGCTCGATGACGTGCTTAAAATCTTCGATCGCAGCCTGGGGATCGCTGCTGTTCTTGTTGAGCATGCCGAGCGCGTACCAGACGTGCGGATCTTTGGGATCGCTTTTGGCTGCGTCATCAAGAACTTTCTTCGCTTCATCCACATGCGCAAGCGCCAGTTGGGCGATGCCCTGGTTGATTTTCGCTGCGCGGAGATTCGGATCGGCTGCGGCGGCATCCTGAAAATACTTTAGGCCTTTTTCAAACAACTGCTGATTCATGTAGGCGGAGCCGAGATTGTTCAGGCGTGCGGCGTCGGCAGGGTCAGGTTTGTTTTCAGGAGAGGCGGCGATCAAGATCAGCGCAGCCGCAAGCAGTCCAGCCGTGCAAAGCAGCAGGTTAGATTTCATTGCTAGAGATTTAATCACAATCACGATTCACGTAGACCGGCTGCCGTCCCCCGGGACGGCGAGCTCTGCTCGCCAATTGCCGCGCAGAGCGCGGCCGGGCGGGTGAGGGCACCCGTTCGACTTCCTCCCTCCGGTCGGTCGCTCAGGGCAGGCTCCGCCCTACGTTCTTCCTTTGCGAGTTAGTGGTTTTCTGCTACGACCCTTGCGACTTTTGCCGCTACCGGTTTCCTTGCAGGAGCGCCGTACGGCCGCGAAGTCACGATTCCTTTTCCTTCTTCCACCGTGACCTTCTGGCCTGCGCCAATATTCGACAGCTTGTCAGTTTGGCCGCTGGGCCAGCGGACTTCGACTGAATCGGCTTTCGTTTTTTGTCCCAGTCCGAAACTTGCTACGAGCTCGCTTTGCGAAAGATAGCTTGATCCACTGCGAACCATCTTAGATTGCTTTTCGCCTCCGGAAGCTACCGTGATTACCGCGCCAATGCCGTCGCGGTTCGACTTCGTGCCAACCAGTTTGATGCGCAGGCTGCGATTGGTCACGCCTTCGTTGTGGAATAGAAACACGCGTCCCCCGTTGGTCGTCATCAGGACGTCCAAAGCGCCGTCATTATCTATGTCGGCGTAAGCGGCACCGCGGCCAACCTTCGGCGCGGCAAAGGTGGCGCCGAGCGACTGTGTGGCTTCCATAAACTTTCCGCCTCCTAAATTGCGAAAAACGTGAGGAGGCTCAGCATAGCTCACGCGCTTCTGCACTTTTTCGATTTGATCTTCAATGTGACCGTCGGAGACGAAAATGTCAGGCCAGCCGTCGTTGTCATAATCGAAGAAGAAGCAGCCGAAGCCAAGCGTCACCAGCGTGGCGCGGCCGACCTCTGAGCTGGGAGCTTCATCGACGAACAGTCCATTACCTTCGTTGTGGTAAAGCGAAACCATCTGGTTGGCAAAATTAGAAATGATCAAGCTGGGCCGGCCGGAGCGGTCGTAATCGGCGGCATCGACCCCCATTCCGGCACGAGCAATGCCATCCTCGCTGAATGCAATACCGGCGGGGACAGCTTTCTCTTCAAATGTGCCGTCGCCTTTATTCAGATAAAGCTTGTTCGGCTGCGTATCATTCGCGAGCACAACATCGGGCCAGCCATCGCCGTTGTAGTCGAGAACCGCGAGGCCAAGAGTCTTCGAAGTGTTATCGAAAAAGTGTGCCTTCTCGGTCGCATCCTCAAACTTTCCATTGCCGAGGTTGTGCCACAGACGCGCGGTTGATCCTTTATAAGACTCCGGCGTGCAGTACGATTTGTGCGTTCCGTCGAGCGTGCAGAAAAGATCGCCCTGCAACGACCACTGGACGTAGTTTGCGACCACCAGATCGAGCTTGCCGTCGCGGTCGTAATCAACCCAGGCGGCGCTGGTCGAAAATTCGTTTGGACCCAAAAGACCTGCGGACTTGGTCACGTCCGCGAACGTGCCGTTGCCGTTATTGCGGAAAAGATGGCTCTGCCCAAGCGCAGCAATGAAGATGTCCTCTGGGCCGTCGTTGTCGTAGTCACCAATGGCGACGCCGAGGCCGAAGATGGGAACTGCGAGTCCCGATTTTGCAGTTACATCGGTGAACGTTCCGTCGTGATTGTTGTGGTAAAGCTTGGGCGTGGTCGCGGGGCCAGGATGTCCCGGCCAGTTCTCCCCGTTGACCAGCAAAATGTCAGGCCAGCCGTCGTTGTCGTAATCAATGAACCCGCAACCGGGACCCATGGTCTCGGGCAGATATTTTTTTCCAAAGGCCGCGTTATTGTGCGTGAAATGGATTCCGGCTTGGGCAGTGATGTCGCGGAAGGTGATTTGAGCGGAGGCGGAGAGGGCGATCAATAAGAATACGATGAGGAATTTCGGCATTACTTGGATTCCCGAGTGATTGAATTCTTGGCGGGATACGTCGAGCTGCGCTCGACCGGACGGGTGAGGGCACCCGTTCGGCTCCTTCCCTGCGGGCTGTCGCTCAGGGCAAGCTCCGTCCCTGCATGATTCTTGCCCGTGCCCGCCGGACTTGCAGTTGCCTGTCTCAAGTCCCGCAGCGGTACCGACACGTGTTCATGAATCGCTTGACGCTCGTTGTTGTCTTCCGGATGGGCCTGACGATAGGGGCCCGTAATGGTCTGGGCAGACTCGTCTGCTTTGAATCGCAGGTAACGCGCCTGATGTTCTTTCGCCTGTTTCTCGTCGCCCAGGCCGTTGTAGCAGAGCATCAGGTTGTATTGCGCCTGCAAGTCTTCGGGATCAACCGCCAGAACGCCATTCAACGTGCTGATCGCCTCTTTGTATTTTCGTTGTAGAAATTGAATTCGTCCAAGGTCGTTAATCGCGACGCGATCGCGCGGATATTGCGCCAACACTTTGCGCAACTCGACGGCAGAGCCGTCGTAATTGCCATCACTGCGCAGGACGCGCGCATAAAAATAATGAGCACGGGCGAGGTCGGGACTTAATTCGATTGCTTTCGTCAGAACGGTGCGGGCACGGTCCATGTCGCCCTCCTGTACCGCCGCGCGGCCGATGTTCACCCATCCGTCGGGATTCTTGGGATCGATTTCGGTCACCTTCTGAAATGAAGCTTCTGCGCCCTTCAGATCGCCTTGCAACAGCAGACCGATGCCGTAGTCGTTCCAGCGCTGCCAATCTTCAGCGCGAAGGTCAGTCTTTGGCTGGAGCGGCGGGGCGTTGCGCGAGCCAACCTGGAGAGTAACTTCGTCTTCTGCAATAGCGACGACTGGAACGTCGGGAATCTTTTCTTCTTTCGCTGACACTCCGTTCAGAGATCCGGTGAATGCGTACTTACGGTCATCGTAACCTGGGCCTTGATTGCCGGGCTTTTCAGTATCAGGAACTCCGGCGAATGCAAACTGCGTGTTCCACCACGAAAATTTGCGATAGCAGAGCCGCGCATGCAGCGTGATCTTGTTCCCAACATTTTCAGGAATGTGCATTTGATAGTGCACAGTGTCGGCTGCACCCGGCGGAATCAAGCGGACATAAACAACGGACCGCGTTGACCACGCATTGCGTTTGTTGATCGGATTTCCGTGCTCGTCAATCTGCAGCGAACGATAAAAGTGCGCTCCGTTTTCGACGGGGCCCTTGCCGTTGTCCTCGACCATGCCGCTCCAAAAGATCGTCTGGTTTTTATCGTCAGTGGCCTTCAGTTCCAGCCATGTATCGTAGGCGTCGACGGTTCCACCCGGAAAGAAGTGCCCGATTTTCTTGGTACGCACAACGACGTCTACGCGGACGGTATCGCCACGACGAAGCAGCGGCTGCACGCGATTCAATGGGGCCGTAATCGGAGAAGCCTCTGTAGTGGCCGCCGCAATTTTGCTTTCTGCTTCTTCACCCACTGCGAACGTCGTTTGAATATCGGATTGCGGCGTCGCGACCGCCTTCGCTTGCACAGCTTCCGGCGAAACGGCGAAGATGTCCACGCTCAAGATGCCGTTCTTTAGGAAATTTTCGGTGAGCTTCAGTTGATCGGCATCTTCGTTCGCAGTTGGAACCGCAGTATTCGCCGCTGGGAATCGGTGCGAATGCACGAACCCATTCACGTTGCCCATGTCTGCCGAGTGCGTCAGAGGCATGTGGCAGTCCGCGCATTGCTGTGAATGCGGGGGATAATAAAAAGATCGCGCACCCTGCCCTGAGACTCCGCTCGCCTGCCAGTTGTCATACTCGTTAAAGCCGCGAATCCAGCGATATTGATTCACGGGAACGTCGAGGTGTACTTTGTGGCAGCTTGAGCAGAACTCCGCCGTCTGATCGCGCATGAAAGGCTTGAGGAATACGCGGCGGTGTGGCTCGGGATTCAGATTAACGAGAAAATCATGCACGGTGCGCACAAGCGGATTCTTACTCGCCGCGAGCTCGTGCAACTTCGGGTATTCCAGGTAGAAGTCCCCCTGTCCCATCGTGCTTTTAACGTTGGCAATCGAGTGGCACATCATACAACCGAGTCCGGCCTGAGACTCGGGACGATGCACAATCTGCTTGATTGGCGTATCCATCAATCCGCTATAAAGAACGGCGGGGTCATGACATCCACCGCACCATTTAGAAGGCTTGGTGCCGATGCGGTCCTGCATGTACTCAATGCTTTTGCGATACCACTGATTGTTGAACGAGGAAAAGTGGTGAGCCGAGCTGTTCCACTGTTTGTAGATATCGGCATGGCACCGTTCACAGGACTGCGACTCCATGAAGAATTTGCTGGGAATTTTTTGGCGACCGTACACCTGGGCTGAACTCGGAAAGAAATCGCCTTCCGGGCCATCACCTTCTTCATTCATGCTTTCGGGGGCATCAGCCGGATTCTGAATGCGCGCCGAATTCAGCCAGCGCGAGTTGCGGGAGTACCAACTGGCAAAGCTGAGGGCGACCAGCGCGATCGCACACAGCGAGTAACGCAGCGTCGCACGACCAAAGCCAGCCGACAGCCATCCCCGACGGCCAGTCCAATCGGCAAAAAGAATGCCGCTGCCGGCAACCGCCAGCAGGATGTGCAGATATAACCAATTCCATTCGGCGCGCAGCGTGCCAAGCTTGATCAGGAGAATCCCGAGAATTCCCGCAGCAATCAGGAGGATCCATCCCAGCCGCGCGATCAATGAACCACCGCGCACTCGTTGGAATAGAAAAATAATCAGGTAAACGGTGGCAATGACACCAGCGAGCGCATGCAGAAGGACTACGATTGCATAGAAGACATTAGGCTGAGGAACCGCGTACAGATAAACCGCCGAGGCAAAGAGAAAAATGAGCAGAGGCGGCAAAATTCGACGACCGAAAAACGTCTTTATCCTGGGGATCATTTCCGGACTGGCGGCGGCCACGAGCGGCGCGCTAGGAAAATAACGCTAAATGCTCCAGCAGCTTAGCGGAATAGTATAAAAACATTAGCGAGTCGCAGCGCTTTGCTGGCTGATGACGCCGAAGTCAGAACGAACCTTCCTGGGTAAAGGTAAAGCCCGGGAGCGCAGCTCCGGCTGTGCTCTTTGCAACTTTCACTTTGACGGTGGGCGCGTCTGGCGCGTTTACTTCAGCCGGGCGCAGCAACGCATATTGTGTGAAGACTTCGTTGTAAACCTTGGTCACGAGATAATCCTGACCGTTTTCATCCTTGCGCCAGACCTGCCCCAACTGAATCGACTTCACTGCCATAGCGTTCTCCACATTCAGAGTAACGGCGGCAAAACCCGTCGTCAATTGAGCATGCATACACGTTGGGAGATGCACTGTCGATAGCACATCCATTCGCCGACACCGCTGGAAATCCTACGTGTGACCTCTGCTAAGATGGCGTCCGGCGAGGAGAATCAGAATGCCGCGAGGAGTTACACCGCGTCGCCCAGCCAAAACTGGACGGCAAGAGGGCGCCAGAGTGAGGGTCAAGGCGACTTCAAAGTCGCAAAAAGGCGGCTATAGTGCACCGCAGCGATTGAAGACTAGCGCTCAAACACCGGCACCTAAGCTCAGCAAAAATGGACGCGGTTCCGCGAAGGGCTACAACCCGGTTGCGCCCGAGCGCGTGACGGAAATACTGTCGCGTCTCGACCAACTTTACCCCGACGTGACCTGTGCGCTCACGCATCGAAATCCATGGGAACTGCTCGTCGCGACGATTCTTTCTGCACAGTCTACGGATGTGCGCGTGAACATTGTCACCCCGGAGCTGTTCAGGAAATATCCGACTGTGCAGGATTTCGCGCGCCTCGAACCGCAGCAACTCGAGCCGGACATCCGCTCGACGGGCTTCTTCCGCAATAAGAGCAAGTCCGTAGTCGGAGCGGCGAAAAGGATCGTGAACGAGTTCGGGGGAAATGTTCCGGAGAACATCGACGACCTGCTCACGTTACCCGGAGTAGCGCGCAAGACCGCAAATGTTGTGCTGGGAACATGGTTCGGAAAAGCTGAGGGCCTGGTCGTTGACACCCATGTTCATCGCATCTCGCGGCGGCTGGAGCTCACAAAAAATGATGACCCGAAAAAGATCGAACAAGATTTAATGCGGATGATTCCACGCGAGAAATGGATTCTCTTTTCCCATCAAATCATCTGGCACGGACGCAAGCTCTGTCTCGCGCGCTCGCCCAAATGCGCCGACTGCCTGCTCGAAAATATCTGCCACGCCGAAGATAAGACCTGGAGCACGGTGGAAAAACATGCCGGAGCCAAAGCATAAGACTTCAGCTAAGTCGGCACTTTCAAGATCAAGTATCCGCCCACCAGTGCGAAAATCACATCGGGCGACCATGCGGCCAGCACCGGCGGCAACTGACTGATATTGCCCATGGCTTCAAACAGCCCTGAGATCACGGAATACACCACGGCAATGCCGATTGCCGTGGCGACTCCGGCCATGGCGCCGCGCTTCCCTGCCGATAGCGCGAATGGAATCGCCAGCACTCCCATGACAAACGTGATCACCGGGAATGCGATCTTCTTGTGCAGTTGCACCCTGAGCTTTACCACCTCAAATCCACTCTGTTGTAAATCGTGAATGTAGCGGCGCAGCTGCTCGTAATTCATCTCGAGCGATTGCTTCACTTCTTTTTTGAAATACTCAGGCGGCTCGGACACGGCGTTGAAGGTTGAAACATCGAATGGACGATAATCGCGAATAGCTGCGCCTTCAAACGTACGCTGCCATCCTGAGGTGCACACCCAGCGGTGCAAGCCTTCGTCCCAGCGTGCGCGGTCAGTGTAAATGCGGTTGCCGAGTTGGAAGGTCGCGGGATTGAATTGGAAGACCGAGAGATCGCCGAACTGGTTTCGGTCGGAGTCGAACAGTTGGTAGTAATAGATCGTCGAATGCGCGCCGAAAATCCATTTGCGATATGGGTTCAAGTAAGTTTGCGGCGGGCGGCCCTTGATTTTGTTCAACAGCGCGTCCTGCCGTTTATTCGTGTGCGGCAAATAGAATTGATCGGAAAGAAATAATCCGACCGCAACCATCACCGCAACCAGCAGCACGGGAATGATCACGCGATAAATGCTGATGCCAGTCGCCTTGAGCGCGGTGACTTCGTTCGATCGCTCCATCAGGCCAAGCGTGATCAGCACCGCCAGCAACACTCCGTACTGCGCGACGTTGTACAGAAAGTACGGCGTCACATTGAGTAGATACTCCGCCACAATATACGGCGAGACCTGGTTCTTGAGAATGTCCCCGAGCAACTCAAACACGGTGAATATCAGCGATAGCGCGAGCAGCGCGCCGACGATCAACGCGAGATTCACAGCGAAATCGCGCATCACATAGTCGTCAAGAATCATGGGAAAACTGGCGCTGAACACGCGCTTTCTGGTTGCGGCGCGTTCAAAGACATTTTCGCTGGGCGCAGTAGGCACCAGCAGAGTTCCGCCTTGAAGTCTCGCCTTTAAGGATGCCCATGAGCCCTTCATCAAGGCAATTTCAAACGGACGCCGCTCTGAACGCCAGAGCAGGAAAATTCCCAGGCCAAGACATGCGATGTCGGCAAGCCACACACCAACGCCGGGAGAAACCTTGCCCTGTCGCGCGAGCGAAACTCCCAGCAAAGACACAAAGTAGTACCCGAAGACAAGAATGATGGTGAGGACAAATCCCGTTGACTTGCCGCCTTTTTTTGCCGAAAGTCCCAGTGGGAATCCGACCAGACCCAGCACAAAGCAAGCGCCGGGCAGCGCGAACCGACGGTGGAATTCAATCCAGTACCAGCGTGCGATGGCCGGATTTTTGCGGCGATGCGCCATCTGTGGCAATTGCCAGGTTGGCACCTCGGAGATAGAGGTCGGCGGCTGGTCTTTTGCCGCGGCGCTCTCCGGCAGCGGAATCGGCAAATCAGTCTGGTCAAAGGTTGAGATCTGATATTTTTCCGGTGCGGTCGGATCAGTTTCGTGCGAGGAGCCGTTGATCAGGTGCAGATGAAGCGTATCCGGCCCTTCACTGACCAAAATCCCGCGTTCCGCCAGCGTCACTCGGGGCGCGGACGGATTTGAAATGTCTGCGATGAATACGCCTTTCCAGATGGCAGCCCCGGGCGCGTTCTTCACGTCATGAACATAAAGAACGAGCTTGGGAAATCCTTCGTAAAAGACTCGCGGCTGTATCTGAAACGAGACCTGCGAACCCTTCAGCTGCTCCTGCAAGTGGGAAAGAGCAGCTGCCGCACGTGGCGCAACGTAAACGCTATTGCCGACTGCCAGTATCAGCGCGGCTAGGAAAAAAAGTGAGAGAATGCGGAGAAACTGCCACACCCCGACACCGCTCGCTTTCATAGCGGTAATCTCGCTGTCGGCGGCGAGGCGGCTCAGGCCGAGCAAGACTCCGATGAGCACGCCCGCGGGCAGCGTGATATTCAGCGCTCCAGGAATGATGAGAAAGAAAAGTTCAATCGCGCTCGGCAAAGGCGCGCTGTTGCGGACCACTAGTTCGAGAATCTGCCCCAGCTCGCGGGTGAAAATGACAAATGTGAAAATTGCGGTCCCGATCAGCGCGTGCGTGGTGACTTCGCCGAGAATGTAGCGCGTGAGGATCCGCATGGAGGCAACACGTGGAGTCTAGCATGGGGAAAAGACGATGGAATGTTCACGCGACGAGGCAAATGGTCCAGGACGCGACTGAGTTTGCACGGGCAGGAATGTTCACGCCACACGTTTGTGCATATGAGCCGCAGGTTTGACCCAAGGCAAGAAGGCCAATAAAATCAAAGAGCGGAACTCCCCGCGTTCCACACACCATAGCGCTACTGCCCCCTCGTTCAATGGCAGGACAGCAGATTCTGGATCTGCTTATCGGGGTTCGAGTCCCTGGGGGGCAGCCATCCTTCCAGAATTCCGAATCCCCGGCATCTTCAAAGACGCTGTGATCTCGATCGCGGCGCCCATTGCCAAGCAGGAAAACATTCGCGGGTCCGAGCGCATCATGGCAGGTCTGGCACGAGCGAAGCGCAACGGCTCGGGGCGTCCTTAGGTCGGCAACGCGAAAGCATCCCGTACAACACTGTGGTGCAGAAAAGGTCAATTAATGTAATCGCCTGTTCACAGCAATTGAGCCCGGGCATGCGCCTCTTCATCCGCCCTGATATCCGAGTCTGGAAAGCTCGTAAGCTCCTTGCGACGCATCCAGAAATAAATTCCAAACGCCAGCATGATGGGCGGTAGGACTATTCCAAATTCATCAATGAAGTACTGTGTCTTCCCTGTGTCAATCGTCAGAGGCGTGAATATTGCCTGAACGAATATGTTGTGGCTGTTGTGAAGCAGGACGCCGGTCCAGAGGCTACCTGATCGCAGACGAAACCAATCGACAATGGCTGCGCCACCGATATTGAGAATTACGAAACAACCGAAGCTGTACCATCGAGGCACACCCGGGTTGTTGTATGAACTGAAGAAAATAATTGGCGCATGCCAGCACGCCCAAATCGCGGCGTTGATCAGAACGGTCGCAGTGAAGTTGCGATGTGTTAGCTGAAACAGGGCAGGAACGAGGAATCCACGCCATCCGATTTCCTCGCCCAATGCTCCGGCAAGATCCAACATGCCGAGCGTTGCGCTGAAAAAGATCAGCAAGATTGCCGATCCGGCCGCGGATATGTGAAGCCCTACTGACTTCGCTGCGTCCGCCACAAACACTGGGTTCGGCACATTGCCCCAACCCACGACCCAAATGAGCCCATATGCGATGCCTACGTATACCAGAGGGCTGAGCCACGCGAGTAGCTGCCATCTCCAAGCGCCCCAGTTCCAGCCAAAGACTTTCAACGGCGTCTTCGCAATGAATGCAGTCAGTGTTGCGGCAGCCGCGGGGGACCACATGATGAGTTGAACGTAATAACCCTTTGCACCGAAAACATCGCCGGAGATGATTGCAAGGGATTCGCCGATTGCGGTGAAAATCACCAACAGCACCAGGAACACGCCGATGTGCTGCCAGCGCCATGAAGGCGTCATTGACATTCCTGTCTGCACTGCCTCGATTTTAAAGAAGGATACCCTCAGTGGCGGCGATTTGTTGTCGTAATATCTGCCGATTACAGTCATTGAGGAGTTCGGCGGGTAACTTCGTGTGGCTGTGATCGCTGGTCAAAGAAGGCCAGCTCAAACAATCGCGGCTGGCCGCTGAAGCAAAAAAAAGTCCCAATCCTCGGATCGGGACGGAGTCATCTGAGTCGCATTCTGCAAATCAGGCTGCGCGGAGATCCTGCGTGGCCCTGCGGTTCACCGCGGTTTCGGCGATCTGGGTCAGCTTGGCATCGGCGGCTTTCTCTTCGTCAAGCGTCTGCTGAAGCACCTGAGCCGCATCCTGCAATCCTAATTGCTGAGCAAACGAAACGAGCGATCCGTACACCGCCATCTCGTAGTGCTCAACCTTATTGCCGTCCATGATGAGCGCGGCATCGCGCAGCGAAGGCGAATCGATCTTGCCGACCGTGTCCTTCACGGCATCAGCCAGTTCGTCGAAAACATCGTTGCCCTCGGTTTTGGCGTCGGCCCCCGCGCTGGAGAACACCCGTTCCAGGCGCTCAACGTGACGGCCGGTTTCCTGCAGGTGCTGCTCCAGTGCGCTCCGCAGTTCGGGCGACGTTGAATTCTCGATCATCGTCGGCAGGCCCTTTTTCACGAGCTTCTGCTCGCAGTCATAGATGTAACGTAACTCTTTTTCAAATAAGTCGCGGAGATTGTTGATTTGCATTTTTAACTCCTTTCAATAGCTTATGTGCGGCCCTTCTGCCGCGGGGATCCTTGCCGTGCGTCTTGAAACTTCAGATGAAAGGGTCTGCGATAGCGATGTATGCAAAACCGGGCGCGGCACTGGAATCGAGATCACAACCGATTTCTGGTCGCGGGAACCTTGTTCAGGAAGGACGGAAAAATGATGAAGAGCTTTGGCCGCTAAGTGAAAGGAATGGCGGGAAACCTGGTTTTGATTTCCTGTGCAAGTTCGGCGCCAGTGACGCCCGGCATCAAGTGGTCGGAAAGGACGAGGTCAATGCGGCGCGACTCGAGAATGTTCAGCGCTTCATCGGCAGAATGAGCCGTGGCAACCTGGTAGCCCGCCTTCTCAAGAACGAGCTTTCGAAGCACCAGCGGATTGTCCTCGTCATCTACGCAGAGGATGACATGTTTGTGGTCTGCCATTAGCTCCTCAGCTGGAAATATCAGGCAGATAATGCACTCGCCGCAGCCATATCGGAACTGGCCTTTTGGGTGGCTGCACTCCCGGGTATGAAGACAGAGAAGCACGTTATGTTGCCAGTTTTGAATCTCACTGTACGAAACCGAATATGACCGCCGTACTTCTGAATGATGCCCTTGCTGATCCAAAGGCCCAATCCGGTGCCTTTTGCCTCTTTGGTGCTGAAGAAAGGCTCGAAAATCTTCTTTGCGTTCTGCGCGCCGATGCCTAATCCAGTGTCACAGATGTTGACTCGCATGCCATTCTGCCCACTGCTCCAGTCGCGAGCATGGATCAATTTCACTTGCAGTTCGCCACCATCGGGCATCGCCTGGATGGCATTAGTAATTATGTTCAGAAACACTTGCTTCAACTCCACGGAAAACCCCTGAATCTTCCCTACCGTCCGGAAGTCCTTCTTGAGGATGATCCGGTTTAGCTGGAGCTTGCGCGATTGAAGCTCGATGATGTTGTCCAGGATCTCAGAGAGAGAAACTGCGACCGGTTGCTGTGATTCGCGATAGAAGCTGAGCGTCTGCCTGGTTATGTGGGTGATGCGCGCCAACTCCTCTTCAGCAAGACGCGAGTAGTAACGCGCTTCATCGTCGAGGGATGGATGATCGTGCAATAAATAGAACGCATTTGATATGGCTTCAAGAGGATTATTGATTTCGTGCGCGATAATGCCAGCCAGGCGTCCCATCGCGGCCAGGCGTTCGGATTTAATTAACGCCTCCTCTGCTTGCTTGCGATCCGTAATATCGGTGTTGGTACCGAACCAGCTGGCGAGGTTACCCGCGGCGTCGCGAATCGGCAACGCGCGCGAAAGAAACCAGCGGTAGGAACCATCCTTGCCCTTCAAGGGGAAAGTATCTTCCCAGGGTTCGCCCGCAGTCCAGCAGCGCTGCAGTTTTTCAGTCACGGCAGCGACATTGTCGGGATGGATCTGTTTGTTCCAGCGCCAGCCGCGCATCTCTTCCAGAGTCGTTCCGGTGTAGTCGTACCATCGTTGGTTGTACCAGAAGACGCCACCGGCAGGGTCCGCCATCCAGGCAAGCTGTGGAATGGAATTGGCCAGCGAGCGAAATTGGCTCTCACTCTGACGCAGCTCTTCGGTCCGCTCGGCAACGCGCTGCTCAAGTTCCCGGTTCAGTTTTTCCAGTTGCCGGTTCTTGCGGTGCAGCTCGGAAAAAACGCTGACTTTCGCGCGCAACAAGTCTGGAATGATCGGCACCGCAATGTAGTCAACCGCGCCACGCTCGTATCCTTTCAAGCGGTCGGTGTCCGTCAAATGCACGCCGGAAATGAAGATGATGGCAGTCTTACGAAACCGCGGATGCTCACGAATCATCTCGGCGAGTTGAAACCCGTCTATGTCAGGCATGCTGACGTCCATCAGCACCACGGCGACATCATGCTTGAGCAGATGTTCGAGCGCCTCGCGCCCGGAGTTCGCCTTAATAAGGTTCTCTCCCAGTGGACTGAGAATAGCCTCGTAGCTCAACAGTTTCCCAGGCTGGTCATCAACCATGAGAATGTTGACCTGCTCGTGCGCCGATGTTGTTAGTTCAGTCATAACGTGTTATTACGCGCCCCCGCACACATTACTTGTGCTACCGGTGGAGCCACATCCGCAATGCCGAAAGCAATTGCTCCGTATTCACAGGCTTCGCTAGATACTCGGACGCGCCTGCTTCCAGGCACTTCTCTCGATCCCCCTTCATGGCTTTGGCCGTCAGGGCAACGATCGGCAAGCGCCGGAATGACGGGTTCTGACGAATCACCTGCATGGTCTCGTAACCATCCATCTCCGGCATCATGATGTCCATTAAAACAATGGCCATGTCTGGCGTGGACTCGAGCATCGAAATTGCTTCGCGTCCAGTTCCAGCAGTCAGCACGGTCATACCGCGGCGTTCCAGCACACTACTCAGAGCGAAAATGTTGCGCACATCATCGTCCACGACCAGCACCTTGCGGCCGACCAGAGCCTCGTCGGAACGATGCAAACGGTCAAGCATTCTCTGCTTTTCCGCCGGCAGATCGGCAACGACCCGGTGCAGGAAGAGAGCAGTCTCGTCGAGCAATCGCTCGGGAGACTCCACGCCCTTCACCACCACACTCCGCGCCAGACTATGGAGGCGAGCGTCTTCATCAGGGGACAACTCCTTGCCAGTAAAGACGACAACTGGCAAGTCGCCCAGCGCCGGAGCATCGCGCAGTCGTTCGAGGACATCGAAGCCGCTCATATCAGGCAAGCGCAGGTCGAGCACAACACAATCAAAGGATTCGCCGTTGATTGCTTCGAGCGCGTCCGCGAATTCCTTAATACGGCTCAACGCCTGGTTCAATCCTTCCGGGGTGGTAGGCTTGGTCACGAAGCCGAAGGCGCCGCGAGCGAGGCCGTGATGGCGGTCCTCGTCAAGGGTCAGCATCTGCACCGGAATGTGGCGCGTAGCTGAATCCTGTTTCAAATGGTTGAGAACGGTCCAGCCCAGCATGTCGGGCAGGAAGACGTCGAGTGAGACCGCGCTGGGATGATACTCGCGTGCCAGAGCCAAAGCGTCAGCGCCGCGAGTCGCCACAAGAACTTTAAAGCCCTTATCGCGCGCAAGGTCGAGCAGCACACGCGCGTAGTGCTGATCATCTTCCACGATCAGTAGGACAGAATCATCGGGCTGCACATTCTTGCGATCATCTTCGATGTGCTCGTCCGTGCGCTCTACCACATTAACTGCCGAGAGTTGCAGCGGGGCGCTGGAAATCCGGCCTTCCCTCGTAAGCATGCCGGCGGAAGGTCCGACATAGGTTTGCGGCAGATACAGAGTGAAAGTGCTGCCCTTGCCGGGCGTGCTGCGCAACTGAATCTCTCCGCCCAGCAGGTTTGCCAACTCGCGGCTGATGGCGAGTCCCAGACCGGTGCCGCCGTACTTGCGGCTGGTGCCGGCATCCGCCTGTTGGAAGGCCTCGAAAATAATGCGTTGCTTGTCGGCGGGAATTCCGATCCCAGTGTCTGCAACTTCGAAGGCGATCACTGAAGCCGCTTTCGACAGGATCGGGTGATCCTCTGTCCAGCCGCTTGTTGCAGCAGCGACCGACAGGCGCACGCCGCCTTGTTCGGTGAACTTGAACGCATTCGACAGCAGGTTCTTTAATACCTGTTGCAGGCGCTTCGAGTCGGTGACCAGGCTACGCGAAAGATGCGTATCAGTATGAATTTCGAACGACAACCGCTTGTTTTCCGCTTCGTGCTTGAACGGACGGCCGATCGCTTCCAGCACGCTGGCAAAGAAGACCTCTTCGGCTTCGACCGAAACCGTTCCAGACTCGATTTTCGAAAGATCGAGAATGTCGCTGATAAGGTTCAGCAAGTCTGTGCCTGCGCCGTGAATGGTGCGGGCAAACTCCACCTGCTTGGGAGTGAGATTGCCACCCGGGTTTTCGGTCAACTGCTGGCCGAGAACGAGAATACTGTTGAGAGGCGTACGTAGCTCGTGTGACATGTTCGCCAGAAATTCCGATTTGTACTTCGACGTAAGCGCCAGCTCTTTGGCCTTTTCTTCAAGAGCCCGACGCGCCTGCTCGATTTCCTGGTTCTTTCTTTCTACTTCGGCGTTTTGTTCGGCGAGCTGCTGGGCTTTCTGCGCCAACTGTTCGTTGGTCTGCTGCAATTCCTTCTGCTGTGCCTGCAATTCTGCAGCAAGCTGTTGTGATTGCTTCAACAGTCCTTCAGTTTGCATGGTGGCTTCAATACTGTTGAGCACAATGCCGATGCTGGAAGTGAGTTGCTCGAGAAAAGCCAAATGAGAAGCGGTGAACGCTCCCAGGGATGCTAATTCGATCACCGCCTTCACTCGGTCTTCGAACAAAATCGGCAACACAATCACATTTCGCGGAACCGCCTCGAATAACCCGGAACGAATTGCCACAGTTCGGTCGGGTGGTAAATCGCTAATGAGCATGCGGCGTTTTTCGACTGCGCATTGGCCGATGAGTCCTTCGCCCGCTTTGAGCTTGCGCAGATGCCCGTCCTGTCCGTCGCCTGCAAATGCGGAGAGCAAGGCCATGCCGCCAGAATCTTCACCCTCCATCTGATAGATCACGCCTTGCTGGGCGTTGACCAGCGGAGCAAGTTCGGACAGAAGCATGCGACCGACAGTTCCCAAATCTCGCTGCCCTTGCAACATGCCAGTGAAGCGTGCAAGGTTCGTTTTCAGCCAGTCCTGTTCTGTGTTGCGCTCCGTCGTAAGACGAAGGTTGTTAATCATGGTGTTGATGTTGTCTTTGAGTTCCGCGACCTCGCCGCTGGCTTCCACCTGAATCGATCGCGTGAGATCTCCTTTAGTGACGGCGGTTGCGACTTCTGCGATGGCGCGGACTTGGTTAGTGAGGTTATCGGCAAGCAGATTCACATTGCCGACAAGATCTTTCCAAGTTCCGGCTGCGCCCGGGACGTTGGCCTGACCACCGAGGCGACCTTCGACGCCGACTTCGCGGGCCACGGTCGTCACCTGATCAGCGAAGGTGGCAAGCGTGTCGGTCATGTTGTTGATCGTTTCGGCGAGGGCAGCGACTTCGCCCTTTGCATTGACGGTCAGCTTCTGGGTGAGGACGCCGTTAGCGACGGCAGTCACAACTTTAACAATGCCGCGCACCTGCTCGGTTAAGTTCGCGGCCATGACGTTCACGTTGTCAGTGAGATCCTTCCAGGTTCCGGCGACGCCCGGCACCTGCGCCTGGCCGCCAAGCTTACCTTCGGTTCCGACTTCTCGCGCCACGCGCGTGACTTCGGCGGCAAAGGCGTTGAGCTGGTCCACCATCGTATTAATGGTGTTTTTGAGTTCTAGAATCTCGCCTTTCACATCGACCGTGATTTTGCGCGACAGGTCGCCGCGAGCCACAGCCGTTGTGACTTCGGCGATATTACGCACCTGGCCCGTCAGATTGCCTGCCATCGCATTGACCGAGTCGGTCAAATCTTTCCACGTTCCGGCGACCCCGGGCACGTTGGCCTGACCGCCAAGACGTCCTTCGGAACCGACTTCGCGCGCCACACGCGTTACCTCGGCAGCGAAGGAGCGCAACTGCTCGACCATCGTGTTCAGCGTTTCTTTTAGCTGCAGGATCTCGCCTCGCACGTCCACCGTGATCTTCTTCGATAAGTCGCCGTTGGCGATAGCAGTTGCTACCTCGGCGATGTTCCGCACCTGGCCGGTGAGGTTCGAGGCCATGAAGTTAACGTTATCGGTTAAATCCTTCCAGGTCCCGGCGAC
This sequence comes from Acidobacteriota bacterium, assembly GCA_003224815.1. Lineage (GTDB taxonomy): Bacteria > Acidobacteriota > Terriglobia > Terriglobales > Acidobacteriaceae > Gp1-AA145. The sequence continues at coordinate 31,153 of QHZW01000122.1, forward strand.
GTCAGGCACCTCGGCCTGACCTCCGAGTTTGCCGTCCGTTCCGACTTCGCGGGCCACGCGAGTGACTTCGCCTGCGAAGGCGTTGAGCTGGTCCACCATGGTGTTGATGGTGTTCTTGAGTTCAAGAATTTCGCCTTTCACATCTACCGTGATTTTGCGCGACAGATCGCCGCGAGCAACCGCGGTGGTAACCTCGGCAATGTTTCGCACCTGAGCTGTAAGATTTCCGGCCATGGAGTTGACCGAGTCGGTCAAGTCTTTCCACGTTCCGGCGACACCAGGGACATTTGCCTGACCGCCGAGACGGCCTTCTGAGCCGACTTCGCGAGCAACGCGGGTCACTTCGCCCGCGAATGCGTTTAGCTGGTCCACCATAGTGTTGATAGTTTCTTTCAACAGAAGAATTTCGCCACTGACGTTGACGGTGATTTTCTTTGACAAGTCTCCATTAGCGATGGCGGTTGAAACTTCAGCAATGTTTCGTACCTGACCAGTAAGGTTGCTGGCCATGGAGTTGACGGAATCGGTCAAGTCTTTCCATGTACCGCCGACGCCCGGAACTTGCGCTTGACCGCCAAGCTTTCCGTCAGTGCCCACTTCGCGGGCCACGCGCGTTACCTCCGAAGCAAACGACCGGAGCTGGTCCACCATCGTGTTCAGCGTTTCTTTCAGCTGCAAGATTTCACCACGGACGTCGACCGTGATTTTGCGAGAGAGGTCGCCGCGAGCCACCGCCGTAGCGACTTCCGCGATATTTCGCACTTGCGCCGTGAGGTTCCCCGCCATGAAGTTGACGTTGTCGGTAAGGTCCTTCCAGGTTCCGGCAACGCCCGGTACCTGCGCCTGTCCACCAAGCTTCCCTTCCGTGCCCACTTCGCGCGCTACGCGAGTGACTTCTCCAGCGAATGCGTTGAGCTGGTCCACCATGGTGTTGATGGTGTTCTTCAGTTCGAGAATTTCGCCTTTCACATCTACCGTGATTTTGCGCGACAGATCGCCGCGAGCAACCGCGGTTGTGACTTCAGCGATGTTTCGGACCTGACCGGTAAGGTTGCCGGCCATCGAATTGACCGAGTCGGTTAGATCCTTCCACGTGCCCGCGACACCCGGCACGTTGGCCTGTCCGCCGAGACGCCCTTCAGATCCGACCTCGCGAGCCACTCGTGTCACTTCTCCGGCGAACCGATTCAACTGATCCACCATGGTGTTGAGCGTTTCCTTGAGCTGCAGAATTTCGCCGCGCACATCAACGGTGATTTTGCGGGAGAGGTCGCCACCGGCAATCGCGGTAGCAACTTCGGAGATGTTTCGCACCTGAGCAGTCAGGTTGCCCGCCATGAAGTTGACGTTATCGGTTAAGTCTTTCCACGTTCCCGCAACGCCGGGCACTTCGGCTTGACCGCCGAGTTTTCCTTCGGTTCCCACTTCTCGGGCGACGCGTGTGACTTCGCCGGCAAACGCATTCAGCTGGTCAACCATGGTGTTGATGGTCTCTTTGAGTTCCAGAATTTCGCCTTTGACATCTACGGTGATTTTGCGCGACAGGTCACCGCGAGCAACGGCCGTCGTTACTTCCGCGATGTTTCGCACCTGTGCGGTAAGGTTTCCCGCCATCGCGTTTACGGAGTCGGTGAGATCTTTCCAAGTTCCGGCGACACCCGGGACGACAGCCTGTCCACCGAGTTTGCCGTCAGTTCCGACTTCCCGCGCGACTCTTGTTACTTCGCAAGCAAACGAACGCAACTGATCCACCATTGTGTTGATGGCTTCTTTCAGCTGCAGGATTTCGCCGCGAACGTCCACTGTAATCTTGCGAGATAAATCTCCGCTGGCGACAGCATTGGTGACTTCAGCAATATTGCGCACCTGGCCAGTCAGGTTGCTGGCCATCGAGTTCACTGAATCGGTCAGGTCTTTCCAGGTTCCGGCGACACCGGGCACCACGGCCTGACCGCCGAGCTTACCGTCAGTTCCCACTTCGCGTGCAACGCGCGTGACCTCTGAAGTGAACACGCCGAGCTGCTGGATCATCGTGTTGACGATTTCCGCCGAACGCAAGAATTCGCCTTCTAGCGGACGCCCATCAACGTCGAGACGCACAGTTTGAGTCAGATTTCCTTGGGCAACTGCGCCGATGGCGCG
>QHZW01000440.1 GCA_003224815.1 Acidobacteriota bacterium
ACTCGCAAGATTTACTCTAGTTTACCTCAGCGGCTAAAGCCGTGTGACATCGCTATTCTTCGGCACGGCTGAAGCCATGCCCTCCCGCGATGTGGTGACTGGATAAAAATCAAGCCGACCCACCAGTCCGTGTGACGGGCCGAGAATGAACCGTCGGTAGACGTTGGGACCCTCCGAGACCCTTTAGGCCTCTCCGCATGGCGGAGCATGGCACACCGGATCCAAGTTCGAGTCAGGCCCCGTTCATTCAAGCATTGGTTCAAAAATCGGTGACCGCCATCACCAAGCTTGCAGGCCGGCTTTCATTCCGGATGCTACGGGAACAAGCGGCTATTTCGCAAGGGGCAAATCCTAAAAAGTTGGAACCAAAGGTGCGGGCTCGAAGGCTTGGAATCTTCGGCCCGCCACAAATTTCATTCCAAGGCAGAAGTGAGAAGTAAGAATGCAGAACGAAACCCTCAGACTTCTGCATTCTCACTTCTGCATTCTGACTTTGGTCGGTCCTTAATCTCTTGCCTACTTTCCCGGTTGCGGGCGGCTCGCGGGCGGAACGATGCCGTTCATGCGTAAGTATTCAACCATCTGCCCGTAATGGTCGAATGGATGGGCGGTTGAGAATGAACCCGCGCTGAGGCGTGCGGCCTTCATTTCACCGAACAGAGTTACCTCATCCAATTGATTCTTGTCAGTGATGGAAGACAACGCCTTGTGCAAGTATGCGAAAGAGTCTTTCAGGAACTTCATGATTTCAGCTTTGGACTTGACTGACTCGGGGCCGTTTTCGTCACCCTCAACCGGGGATTTTTCATTTAGGACGGCTGCTCCGAAAACATAATTGACCGCTGCCACATGTTTTACTTGTTGGGCGAAGGTTCGAACCCCCTTGAATTCTCCGTTGCTCGGCGCGAAGGAGTATTTATCCTCGGGCATGGCATCCGCGGCACCAGTGAACTCATGCTCAGCGATGGAGAGAATTGCATTCAGAGCGTCGCCCGGAGTCTTGGCCGCAGGCATTGCCATTTGTCCTAAAGCAAATCCGGAACAACAAAGCACGAGAAAGAGTCCCAACAGCAACTTCGTATTACGCATAAGTGGTTCTCCTAGGTGAGTTGACGATCATTTGGTAATTCAAAAACTTTGTGCAAAGACTCGTAGATCGGGAAGAAGCTCAATCCCGAACTATTGCCGGCGCCAATTCCAGTTCACGCGAAGTAAGGCGGTATTTGCGTACGGCTATCAGTCCTAAAATCAGAGCTGCTGCGGAACAAAGCATTGTAGTTGGAACTCCGTACTTTGTCGCCAGAGCTCCCCATGCTGCGCTGCCGATAGCCATGCCGCCTTGCAGGACGAGCAGATACATGGAGAGCGCACGAGCCCGCATCCAGGGCGGCGACATGGTTTGAGCGGCGACATTCAGGCAGGCAAGAATCGCGATCCACGCAATGCCGGCAGAGAACAGCACGAGTGCCAGCCAATGGAAAGCGTGCGCTTGGCCAGCGGCAAACGTCATCGCTGAAAAAAGCACTGTAGCAGCGGTGACAACTCCATCGACGGAATATAGATTGCGCAAGCGGGGAAGCACGGCGGCCCCCGCCAGAGCGCCAAGACCAAAGGCACCGAGGAGCAGGCCGTATCCTGTGGCGCCATGCTCGCGAGCAATAACCGGGAGTAACGCGAGCAGCGAGCTTGCACCGAGGCTGAAAGCGCCGGTGCGCACCAGAACGCAACGCACAATGTGATCGCCTCGCATATAGCGCAGGCCGGCGCGAAGGGAATCCATCATACGTTCGGTAGCCGCGTGCTCAAAACTAGGACGCTTCCAGCGGTAGAGAAAAAAGATCACGCCAAAGAACGATGCGGCGTTCATCAGGAACGCAACACCGGAATTGGTTGCCGCGATGACCAGTCCGCCGAGCGCCGGACCAACCGAGCGCGCGACATTGAATCCGACAGAGTTCAGCGCGACCGCGGGAGCGTGATTCTCGGCGCACACGACCTCCGGCGTGATCGCCTGCCATGCGGGATCGTTCATCACTGCGCCGAGGCCGAGAACGAAGGTAAAGATGAGGAGCAGCCAGGGCGTGGTCCAGCCCAGCAAGGTCAAAATCCCCAGCAGACCGGCGGCGACGACCATCCACGCCTGAGTGATGAGCAGAAACCGGCGCCGGTCAACCATGTCCGCGAGCGCGCCCGCGGGAAGAATTACAAGGAAGACGGGCAGCGTGGTCGCTGCCTGCACTAGGGCGACCTTGAGCGGCGAGGTTGTGAGCTGCGTCATCAGCCAGCCAGCGCCGACATTCTGCATCCAGGTGCCTGTATAAGAAATTACAGCGGCGAACCACAGCGAGCGGAATAGCGGCTCGCGCAAAGGGGCCATGGCTGATCCGGTGGTCCGGCCGCCGAGTGATGCGTTGAGCGACTCAGACATCAGTTCGCCTGCACTTCAGACCCAGAAGGCACGGTCGCTCCGAACGGCCAATCGCGATTGCGCCACGCGCGAACAAAATAGAGGATGAGACCCGCAAGCAAGACAACGGCGGCATATCGGATTTCTTTAAGTGCGTCTGGGCGCTTGGTCACGATGTAAGCGAATCCGATGATGGCCAGCAACGCGGGAACGGGATACAGCCACATTCTGAAAGGACGCAGCATCTCCGGGCGGCGAATGCGGAGCACGATGAGCCCAATGGCTTGTAGGAGAAATTGCAGCAGAATGCGAATCACGACCAAGGCCGAGATTACGTCAGCCAGGCGGAAGAAGCAAAACAGAAGTGCGGTGCCGCCAAGCGCAAGCAGAGAAATATGAGGAAACTGATAAACCGGGTGAACGCGCGAAAAAATTTTAAAGTAATTTCCGTCGAGCGCGGCGGCATACGGGACGCGCGAGTATCCCAGCACGAGGGAAAAAACCGATGCAAACGCCGTCAACATAATCAGACAGGTTATGACGTTCGCAGCCCAATTGCCATAAATGCGCTGCATGAATGTGGAAAATACGTAAAGCTTGTTGTTCGACTGGGCAGCGCCAATGACTTCGTGCCAGTCGATCACGCCGAGGACACTGAGATTCATCAACAGATATAGACCTGCAACCAGCAGAATTGATAGCAGGACGGCGCGGGGAATGGTCCGGCCGGGGTCCTTCAGTTCATCTCCGAGAAAGCAGACGTTATACGCTCCCCAATAGTCGTAAGTCGCGATGAGCATGGCCGATCCGAGGCCGAGCCAGAAATTCCCCGAAAGTGAGAATGCGTTAGACGGGAAGCTGAACGCGCGCGCGTGATTGAAATGCGTGAGTCCCGCGAAGATGATCCAGCCGATGGTTCCCATTACTGCAAGCCACAGGTATCTGGAGATGCGCCCTATCTGCGTGATTCGTCGGTAGAGCAACAGCAGGGCTAGGAGCACAATTCCGATTGCCAGGAATGTGGTGCCGGCTATGGCCCATCCGAGTTGGAGATTGCCAAGCAGCGGAATGTGGAGGCTCCATTCACGCGCAGCGTATTGGAATTCGAGGCCGGGCCATAAATAGGCGGTGTATTTGGCGAATCCGATTGCGCCGGAAGCAATCGATAATGGCGCGCTGAACGAGAGCTGCCAGATGAAGAGAAACGAAACCAATTTCCCGAGACGCTTTGGGCCATAAATTTCGCGAAGATAAACGTACGATCCGCCCGATCCGGGCATGGCTGCGCCAAGTTCGGCCCAGACTAGGCCATCGCAAATGGCGAGCAGAGCGCCGATGATCCAGCCAAGCAGCGCCTGAGGGCCTCCCATCGCGGCAACGACGAGCGGCATGGTGATGAACGGACCTACGCCGATCATGTCGATCATGTTCAGGGCGGTGGCGGTGCCGAGGCCAATGCCGCGGATGAGAGGACGAGCTTCGGATTGTTGATCCGCGGACATGGATGCAATTTTCGGGCTGTCGGATTTACGGATTGACGAATTTACCGATTGTTGAAATTTCGAATTGTCGGATTTTACGAATTATGAGTCATGGGTCTTTGCCGTCATTGCGGCAATCTGCAGATTGAAAATTTCAACAATTCGTAAATTGTAAATTCGACAATTCGTAAATCAAATCACTGCTGAGCGGAAATTGAGCCGCCATGCCCCGCGCTCACCAGGTTCACGAAGAGACGAATCGCGCCCGGCACTCCTGCCGGCAACTGACGGAAGAATGCGTAGCCCGTATAGATGTAAGTGCCCTTTCCATATTTCGCCTCAATCATTCCGCCCTTCTGATCGGGTTCGCCCGGGTCGTGGCAGGAGAGCAAAGGCTTGAAATGATCGTCCCAGTGGTCCATGAAATAAAGCCCGCGCTCCTGCACCCAACTGTCAAAGTCTTTTTGCGAAATTTCATTTGGATAATGAAAGATTGGATTCTTGGGATCGAGAATTGTTACGGGCGCTTCTTCGACGGATGCGCGCGCGCGGCTCAGGTCCGCCGAATACGGCGTCAGATGCTTACCGTTGAAATCGCCGACACTGTTGTTGTTCTGAACGATCAGCGTTCCGCCGTTTGAAACGAAGTCAAGCAGCTTCCGATTATTGGCCACCAGATCTTTTTGCGTGTCATAAGCGCGGACGCCGAGAACTATCGTCCCGTATTCCGCGAGATTTTCGGTCGCCAGTCTTTCTGCGGAAATCAGCGTGACGTTCATTCCGATGTGCTTGAGCACATTCGGGATATCATCGCCCGCACCCATGAT
>QHZW01000441.1 GCA_003224815.1 Acidobacteriota bacterium
AAATCTCTGAAAGACTTCGTTCGAGAGCAGCCGCCCCCGCGCGGTCAGGCGAATTATTTCTCCCTTAGCCGCAAGCACGCCACTTGTCACCAAGTCGGTGATCGTGTCCCGAAATTCATTGACGGCAGCCTCGCCGAATTTGGTCCGCATCGAGCTGAGATCAATTCCGCAGTTCAAGCGTAGTCCGAGGAAGAAACACTCCTGCAACGCGGCTTCAGGAGATACAACACTGGAATCGGGCAAATCGCCAGCCATATATTTTTGCAGCGTATCGGAATTCGCAAACCGCACCGCACCATCTTCACTGCGCAGCATCGAGTGCGCATCCACACCAAATCCCAGATACGGCTGGCGTGTCCAATACTTCAAATTGTGCTTCGATTCAAATCCCGCTCGCGCAAAATTTGAGATTTCATACTGCTGAATTCCTGCGGTATTGAGCTTCTCGCATGCAATCTCGTACATGTCAGCGGTCAGGTCTTCGTCAGGAACATGATGTGCGTGGTACTTCTGTCCTCCTGCGATCAGTTCGCTGCCAAGCCGCGAATCTTCATCCACTTCGAGCATGTAAATGCTGGCGTGGGATACACCGGTTGCGATTAACTCATCCAGCGACTTCTCCCAACTCTCGCGTCTCTGGTGCGGCAGACCTGCAATCAGGTCCACGTTGACGTTCGAAATTCCTGCGCCACGCAGACGGGCGATGTCGCCGAGCACGATGTCACGCTTATGCAGACGCCCAACGGAAGCGGCTTCGTGGTCCACGAACGACTGCACTCCCAGGCTGACGCGGTTTACGCCAGAATGGGCCAGAGCTTCGATCTTCTCTTCAGAAAGCGTGCCCGGCGCGCATTCCACTGTGATCTCAGCCTCCGGCTGCAGATCGAAATTTTGCCGAATAGAGACAAAAATACGTTCCAGCTGTGATACTTCCAAGAGAGTAGGCGTGCCACCGCCGAAATAGATGGAGTCAGTCGCGCGTACGAACGTCCGAAGCGAAGTTGCAGTAGGTGCACTTGGTCCGGCAGAAGGGCACGGAAATGTACAATCCCAGCGGCATCTGTATTATGATCCCAGCTTCGGCCTGGCCCCTCCCGGCTTTTGGCTGACGCTTCTTCGCATCGTACGTGGAATTCAAGTAGTACGTGAAATTCAAAAAATATGCTCCCTCGTGTCGTCATAACTGGTTTGGGCGTTGTCAGCCCTAATGGAACCGGGAAAGAAGCTTTTTGCCGCGCCGTTCTGGCCGGAAAATCGGGCGTGAAGCGCATTTCGCGCTTCGATTCCTCTATGCTTTCCGTTCATATCGGCGGCGAGATTCCTGAATTCGACGAATTAGCTTGGGTCGATGCTCGTGAACGCAAACATGTCTCGCGAGTCGTGCCGCTCTGCATCGCCGCGACAACTGAAGCTGTGAACGATGCCGGACTGGATTGCAAGGCGATGTCGATTGATGAAAAACGCGAGATCGGGATTATTCTCGGCACCGGCGGGGGCGCGCAAGAATTTTCCGAACAGATGTATCGGCTGTGGCACAGCGGCAAGGAAAAACAGGTCAGCTTGTTCTGCATTCCCAGCGGGACCATGGGAACCATACCGAGCGAAATCAGCATGCGCTTTGGTTTCCGCGGGTACAGTCACGTCGTAACCGCAGGCTGCACGTCATCAACCGACGCACTTGGCTATGCGTATCAGCACATCCAGGCTGGAGTGCAGCCAATGTTCGTGGCCGGCGGCGTGGATTCGCCGATCACCGAAGGAATTATCAAGGGCTACACCATGATTCGCGCACTCACGCAATCGTGGAATGATCAGCCCGAGCGCGCATCCCGGCCGTTTTCCGCCGATCGCGACGGCTTTGTCCTCGCTGAAGGCTCCTGGATGTTCGTGCTCGAAGAGTACGAACATGCCAAAGCCCGCGGCGCTCGTATTTACGCCGAAATCACCGGCTACGGTGCCACCTGCGAAGCGTTTCACCGGGTTCGCATGAGCGATTCGCCTGACGAACCTGCCCGTGCAATCACCCTCGCGCTCGACGAAGCTGGCCTGGTTGCAGAAGACATTCAATACGTCTCGCTGCATGGCACCTCCACCGAAATGAACGACCGCGTGGAAACCAAGGCGGTGAAGCAGGCGCTCGGCGCTCACGCCTACAAAATTCCAATGTCAGGCTTGAAGTCTCAGATCGGCCATGCCCAGGGCGCGTGCGGCTCAGCCAGTGTGGCGGCGACGCTGATTGCCATGGAGCACGGCCAAGTCCCGCCGACCATCAATCTCGACCAGCCCGACCCGGAATGCGATCTCGATTACGTAACCGACATTGGTCGCAAAGCGCAGATTGAGCATGCGGTCTGCAACTGCGTTGGGTTTGGATCGAAGAATTCCGCGCTGGTGCTGAAAAAGGCAGTGTAAACCACTACCTCAGACTGGCCCGTGGTTGGCTTTTGTGGTTAACTTCGCTTGATGCGCCGTTCGCTGCTGGTGTTCTTTTTCGTTTCATCCGCACTAGGCCAAGCCTATTCTGCAGATTATCCTTACTTGCTGCGGCTTGATCACTCTAGTTTCGAGGGACACTCGTGCGCTCTCCTGCAAAACACGGGCGCGTTCCATCTCGAGGTCGATTCTGGCGAGGAAGTCAAGGTGTTCGAGGGCGTTGTTCCAGGCAATGCATTGGTTGAAATCGAAAGCGAGCTTAACCGCAGCGCGCTCGTAAATCTCTCGCAGGCACAGATACAGGAGCCGTTGATTCGCACCAAGCATGATGAATTGCAAGTCACCGCGTTTCGCGGCGGCGCGTGGCACGACCTGTACTTCCAGAGCAGCGATAGCGAAGCGCCTTTTAAACAGAGCTTGCAGCCCTTGATCCGCTCGCTAGACCGCATGCGTAAGTTCGCAAATCGAGAGCTACCCGAAGAGGCGGGCAAGAACAATTGCTTGCCGCCGAAAGTAATCGCTCTTCGAAGGCGGGACGCACAACTGCCCCCACCGCCGCTTACAGTGAAAACGAAACGCCGTATCCTGTCTGCAGACCGCACTCAAGCGCGGCCTTCCCCTCCGGCGACGCCACCGCCAATTTCAACTCTATTGCGTATGTATTTTTTCGAAAACAAAAACAGCAGCGCCCATGAGAGTTGCGTGCTCGTCGCTGACAATAGGGAATATCGCTTCGAAGATCGTACTCAAAAAGCCGGCAAACCGGTTGACATGAAGATCGCGGCAGGACAGATCACGGTGGAACAACTTCAGCAGCTCAAACAGATATTGGACGATCCGGCAATCAAGGCAATCAAACATCGCGAACCTGCCGGCAGTAGAGTCATCCCGATGTTCGGAGATGTGCTCCAACTTTCAATATCGAGGCCAACCGGAACTCGGGAACTGGTGCTTTCGTCGGCTTACAGTCGCCCAGGAATTCCCGCGTTCTATAGGGGAGACGGAGATCTTCACGAGGCGGACCGATTGCTGAAGTTTCTGGCTGAAAACATCCAGAACGCTGATGCGGAGCACTTGAAGGAAGATGCGCGAAACGGCTGCACTGAAGTACGTTGAAGGGCTAAATGATCTTCGCCACTAGATCGTAGTCATGGGTTTCGGTAATCTGGCATCGGTAGAATTCGCCCGTAACAGGCTCTAAGTTTTCCGGCACGTCTGCGATGTAAAGCTTTCCATCAATTTCGGGGGCGTGCATTGCGGCTGATCTGCTTCTGAATCTGCATCAGATGCTTGCGACGGCGCTCGATTTCGAGAAATGGCAACTTGTCTTCCAGCGCGTACGCAGTTGCGCCCTCCTGATCTGAATACGCGAAGCTTCCCATCCAGTCGAACTCGGCAGCTTTCACGAATTCACATAATTCCTCGAATTCTTTTTCTGTTTCGCCGGGAAATCCAACAATGAAGGACGTCCGCAGCGTCAGCCCCGGAATCGTGCGCCGTGCCTTTTCGATCGTGCGCAAGAAAATATCTGCGCTACCGCCACGTTTCATCCGCTTCAGAGTTGCAGCGGAAGCATGCTGCAAAGGTACATCGAGATACGAGCAAATCTTCTCGTTGGCGGCAATGGTTTCCAGCAGGCGGTTTGTAATCTTGTTGGGATATGCATACAGGAAGCGAACCCAGCGTAGTTGTTCAATCGTCGCAAGCTTTTCAAGCAGCAGAGCCAGACCGTCTTTGAGCGCAAAGTCTTCGCCGTAGCACGTCGTGTCTTGCCCGATCAGCGTAATCTCGCGCACCCCGGAGTGGGCCAGGCGCTCGGCCTCGGCGACTACTGACTCGAAGCGCCGCGAACGGAATTTGCCCCGTAATTGCGGAATGATGCAGAAGCCACAGGGATGATCACAGCCTTCCGCGATCTTGATGTACGCTGTCGAACGCGCTGTAGCCAACACGCGGGGGGTGGCGTCGTCGTACAAGTAATTCGGCAGATCGGAAACCGCACCGTCCCAATTCTCGCGCGAGAATCGACCCTGGATGGCGCGTGCATCACCTTCGGGCCGCGATGTGAAAATTCGAAATGGCGAGTCTTCAGCCGAGGGCGGAGCCGCAGCAACACCGGCTGCCTGAAGAATGCTTTCGAGTTCCCCCGTTCCCACCACCGCATCTACTTCAGGGATATTCTTCCGAATCTCGTCACGAAAGCGCTCAACCAGACATCCGGCAACCACCAACTTCTTCGCATTTCCAGCCTTGTGCCGCGCCATCTCCAGGATCGTGTTGACTGATTCCTGCTGCGCGCTCTCGATGAACGAACAGGTGTTTACCACAATGACATCAGCATCTTCGGCGCGCTGGACCAGATCGGCTCCAGCCTGCGAGAGCATGCCCATCATCACCTCGCTATCCACGAGGTTCTTGGGACAGCCCAAACTGACAAAACCCACTTTAGGAGCGGCTGGTTTAGATTCTTCGGGAGTCAGTACAGATGAGGATTTCGAGGGCATGCAATCCTTCAATTTTATCACTCTGACCGGCTGCTCTTGGTATCAGCTGATTGCCGGTCAATTCAGGCTAAGCTTCCCTGTCGTCAGTCCTGGTTACCTCAGGAATCTTCTGTCGCCGGGCCAGCGAGAGTAGAGTTTTTGCTATGAGCTCAACAGGGACTAGCAAAAAAGTCGTCTGCATGCAGTGCGAGGCGCCTGAAGCCAAGTGCTACTGCGAAAAATACTGCTGCTCGTGCCAGGGTCAGATTGACATTCGTCTGTGTCAGGATGGACTGTACTATTGCCCGCCCTGCCGTGAGGCATGCGACTACCGTCCCATCGAATCCTAACTTGCGGATCAGATCACCACGGTTTCCTGATACTCACCAAACACGCTTCGCATCGCGTCTGAAATTTCCCCTACTGTCGCGTACGCTTCCACAGCATTGAGAATTTTAGGCATCAAGTTTTCGCCTGACTGCGCCGCCTGCTGAACTTCCGCAATCGCTTGCTTGCAACAAATGGCGTCACGCTTCGCCCGTAATGCCCTGACTCTCTCGACCTGCTGCCGCTCCAGGTGTGCCTCAATCTTTTGGATCGGCACCGCTTTCCCCTGCTCCTGCACAAAGCGGTTTAGGCCCACAACGGTCGCTTCGCCAGCATCCACCGCGCGCTGATATTCATAGGCTGCGTTCTG
>QHZW01000248.1:0-4480 GCA_003224815.1 Acidobacteriota bacterium
AGAAAAGTAGCGGCCTCGCAACACGACTGCGGAAACTTTCTCAGCATTGCGAATGTCATCGAGCGGATTCTCATCCAGCAATACCATGTCGGCAATGTGTCCACGCTCGATCACTCCGTATTCATCGAGCTTCGCCATGTACAGCGCCGCATTGTACGTCGCAGATTGCAGCGCCTGAAGAGGCGTGGATCCGGTGTTCACGAGTTCTTCCATCTCGCGGTGAAGCCAAGCGCCAGGTGACGAATCCAGGTCCGCCTGCTCCAGTCCTCCGATGGCATCGAACTCGACAATGCCGAGCTCTGGATGCGGCGAGAGCCCACGCTTCGCAATCTCGGGCGACAACATCGCGTCGGCATTGGTTTCCGCGTGCTTTTCCTCTGCTCCATCGGGGTCGCGCAGCCCTGTGACTCCATTCACCAAATACAGAATTAATCCTGACCCTCTATTCCAGGCTGCGTGCTGAGAGAGCCGGGCATGCATGTCCCAAAGCCCGGGGATTAAATATCGTCCCTCGGCATTCACCAGCCGATTGTGCGGCCCAGTCTCCACCAGGGCAACCTTTGAGATTGCCGCGATGACGCCGTCCTTAATCACTACATTTACCTTGGGGACGAGACCACCATGACGTGTATCCACCACATTTACGTTAGTGATGACCAGGGTCTCAGACGGCGGCAGTCCTGGGCCAACCCACAGAAAGGAACTGCAGAACACCACGCCCAACGCGCTGCATTTCATATCCCCAACTCCGAAGAGGCGGGAGTCCAGTGTCCTGCCCCTAGGCGCGAATAAATTAAAGCGACGTTAGGCCCGAATCGCCGTGGAGTCAAGTAAATTCAGGAATTCAATTTTTTTCTCGGGAGGCAGGAATGAGGCCTCGAATGAGTTCCGCGCCAGCTCGCGCAGGTGCTCGTCGGTGAAGCCGAATTCGGACTGCGCCAGTTCATATTCGCGATTGAGCGTGGTGCCGAACATCGCGGGATCGTCGCTGCTGAGCGTGATCATCAATCCCTGATCGAAATACTTGCGAACCGGATGATCATGCAATTGTAGGCAGCATCCGGTCTTCAGGTTGCTGGTGAGGCAGATTTCGATTGGCACCTGACGTTGCGCCAACTCTTCGATCAGCTCGGGATCCTGCGCGGCAGTGAGCCCATGTCCAATTCTTTCCGCGCCCAGATTCAGCGCGCCCCAAATAGACTCTGGGCCCGCGCTCTCGCCGGCGTGAGCTGTGAGCCGCAGGCCCTGCGCAGAGGCGTAGGCGAACTGCTCGCGAAAGAGCTCCGGCTGCGCTTTTAGCTCATCGCCGCCGATGCCGATACTGACGACACTGCGGTCGCGGTACTTCGCCGCTAGCTCGAAGACTTTTTGGGCGGCCTCAGCCCCGAACTGACGGACGGCATCGAAAATCCAGAGCAACGACACGCCGAACTCCTTTTGGCCGCGCTCCCGTCCGCGTTCGAGTCCCTCGAAGATAGCGTCGAAATCCTGCTCGCGCCACAGGCACACGCCGACTGACACATACGCTTCGGCATGAAGCACGTTCTGGATTTTGAGCTGCTGCATGAGACGATAGGTGATTAGTTCGTAGTCATCAGGCGTTTGCAGGTCTTCAGTGAGGGTCTTGAACGCCATCAGAAATCCGAGAAAATCTTTATATTGATACAGCGCGTCGGCTTCGGCGATCGTGCTCTCTTGCCCGCGTCGTCGGCGCAATTCGACCAGCGTTTCCGGCGTGATCGAGCCTTCGAGGTGCAGGTGAAGCTCGGCTTTTGGAAGCGATTGAATGAAGGACGACGGCATTAGTTCTGATTGTAGATTTCAGGGCGTGGATTAGCGAAGCGAACTCCGGCGCGATTAGTTCACGCGGTTTGATTTTTCCGCCGAAAAGGCGCGCTAGCCTGCGAATTCGCTCAGTTTCGGTACTGTGCTGCCCAAATGCAGCTAGTTAAAAATATCAGGATAGAATCGGAATGCAGAATGGGGCGTCAAATGCAAAAATTGCATGTCGTGCGAAATTTGTTTTTTGCCATTCTGCTAATGGTCCGCGCTGCAGATAGTGGCTCTAGGCCGACTGAACAAACACCTTCTGCTTCAAAAGCTAATTTGGCGCAGTTGATCGGCATGATCCATGAGAGGGCAAAGTCCCTAGAAAATAGCAGCGGCAGGCGTCTCGGTTTCCGATCTTTTACAGCCGCATACAAGGTTCCACCCCAAAGTGTCAGCTACTCTGATTACGTTGCCGCGCGACTGCTCTATGAGGCAACCAGGGATGCGGGTTTCTGGAACCTTCATTGGACGATCACGGATCAGCCACCTAACTCCGATAATATTTGGCGCCAGTGGCAACGGATCGCCCAAGCCTCACCGGTAATCCCGACCGCGTCAGCGGAATGTGACGAACTCTCCGCACTATATGCATTTCTGGCTGAACGTGCTGGTATCAAGGGCGTCGGACTGTTCTGGCCCTTCCCAAATCACACGGTTGCAGTTTGGGTAATCCCTCTACCAGATAGAAACCCAATCCGTGTAGTAATTCCCACATCTCAGATCTTCCTTGGGCTAACCGACTCCTTTGGCACTAGGAAGTTCAATCCTTGGAAACAAAAGTCAATTTACGAGTACAAACGCCGCGATGCTCCGGATGCATTAGAACTTCCCAAGCCGCTATTCGACTTTTTTCTCTCCCAAATGGATAAGTATGCCGGTGCTTCCGATTCGACTGTTCAACAATTGAGGTACCTGCGCGAAGGGGTCTTTCTGAAATACTGCAGCGCTGAAGAAGCGGCCCACGATGCTTTAAGAAGGGCGAAAGACTTTGGCTCTGGCCCGGCTGAGGACCTTTCGGCATTTCAGAACTTCGCACAGGACATGAAGTTAGGAGTCGCTAAGTAAAATTGCCCTCGCCGGCCCCGAGGGGATGCGTAATCAAGCTCTCGCACGTGTCTGCACTCGCGAATACTTCCTCGCGTACTCCGGAGCTGCACGTCCTGCCTTCAAGCGCGATTCGCTGATCGGCTCTCCCGCGGCGATCTCCAGCGGAATCACTCCCGCCCAGGTGGGGAACGAATAATCTTCTTCGTCATCGATGGGAGGACCGGTTCGGACTTTCGCGGAAAATTCCTCGATTGGCAGCCGCAGAACAGAAGTCGCTTTCAACTCGCCTTCATTCGGTTGGCGCACATCGTCCCAGCGTCCGGGCAGGATGTGCTCGGACAGAACACGCAATGCCGCAAGCTTCTCAGAGGGATCGTCTACCAGCGTTGCTTTGCCGATCACCACAACCGAGCGGTAATTCATTGAGTGATTGAAGACAGAGCGCGCCAGCACCAATCCATCGAGCAACGTTATGGTCACGCAGACGGGTACCGCCTGTTTCAATTGGCGCAACATGCGGCTGGCGGCAGAGCCGTGAATGTACAGGTTCGCATCTTTGCGTCCATAGGAAGTCGGAATCACAAATGGCTGCTCGTCTACGCTAAATCCGACATGGCAGATGAAGCCTTCGTCGAGGATGCGGTACGCCGCTTCACGGTCATAGACCGCGCGCTCGGGCTCGCGGGCGACACGCGTACGTTGGGTAGGTGTGGAAATTTCAGACATGGAGTGAAGCTCCAGGCAGGCGCCAAGGATGGGTGAAGAAAAAGTGTAGCACCCGCGCAGGAACATCAGCGCAGGCAGATAGTGAGAGCTTAGCCGGTCTCCTCGAACCCCCATTTACTTGATTTCCAGACTACTGAAAGGTCTGGCGAGAAGAGCAGCCTTTGACTAATGGGCCTTGCCGAAAGATCTTATCGACATCCGTGATAGAAGCCGCGTTTGTCCAAAGCCATCGACCTTTGGAATCTGGCGTGAAATACATCGTCTGTATGTCGGCGTTGGGTTCACCGATGCCGTCGTAGGATAGCTTTCCCCTGAATATCACGACCAGTAACGGCGAGGCGTCGAAAAGAAAAAATGGCTTGCGTTCGGTGATTGCCGCCTCAAGCCTCCGGCGGCCGGTTTTGTCCGACGAGGCGAGCGCCTGCTTGAGTCTGCGTCCTCCCGCTGGTGTCATATGTTCAACAAGCTCATTGGTGCTGCCCGTAGCTATAGCGGCTTGCATTTTCTTTATCGTGGAACTGATCTGCGCAATGATCGCGGCGTGACCGTCCGGATGGTCAAAGAAGACGCCGCTTAGAAAGAGTTCGCTCGGTCGCCAAACCTTGTGGCCGGAAACCGGAATGAGTTGAATCGCATGGGTTTCCGGTTTGACGTTTTCGCCTGCACAGTACGCAGCCCGCGTATCCGCTGCAAGAACAATTTTCCAGTTGACAACAAGCCAGTCCTGCACGAGGTCGTATGTGATCTTGTTGCCCGATCGGTTGGGCAGGAATCCGAAACTGTCGTCAGGTTCGTGTGCAAACGCGAATGGAAGGAATGATGTATTTTTGCCATCACGCACTTTAGCAACGAAGACTGCGAGATCATCAAATTCATA
>QHZW01000248.1:4504-13293 GCA_003224815.1 Acidobacteriota bacterium
TCGGAGATTCTTCGAAGCGCTGTTTTGTCTTTGCTGCGTAGGGCTGAGATCAATAGTTGAAAGCCGCGCTCCGGCGTGTTTGCGTCATATTTCTGGCGCTCCCACCATATATTGTCCCTATGTCTCTTTTCATCTACCTGCAGACAAGCTGTTGTCCTGATGAATTGGGAAAGCCATACATCTCTGGGCACAGAGCCAGACGGGAGTTCCGCAGCGTCAGATTGAAACATTAGCGGGAGGTAAACGTGATGTTCTTGCGGGAGAGCGACACGACAAGTAAGCAGCCCGAGCAATGCCATTCCGAACGAGTGGTGCAGTACGTCGCGTAGAACAACACTGAGGCGCCTCGCAGCCTGACGGAACATAGAAGGTTTCAATTTGGACTCGCGAACTCACTTCGCTTCATACTGTAGAAGCGATATATGCCAAGCCCGATCAGCAGCCATCCGAAGAAGCGCAGCCAGGTGAGAATCGGCAGGCCGGACATGAGCAGGGCGCAAAAGAAAACGCTCAGAATCGGCGCAGCGATCCCGCCGGGAGCACGAAAACCCCGGTGTCTGTTGGGCTCACGATAACGAAGAATGATCACACCCAGCGAGACCAGGACGAACGCGAACAGCGTTCCGATGTTCGACAAATCCGAAAGCGTGCCGATATCGAGAATGCCTGCCGGAATTCCCACCACCAGCCCGGCAATCCAGGTTGCCGTTGACGGCGTGCGAAACCGCGGATGCACGTGGCAGAACAACTTCGGCAACAGACCATCGCGCGACATAGAAAACCACACGCGCGCCTGCCCCAGCTGAAAGACGAGCAATGACGAAATCATTCCCATCATGGCGCCAAACAGCACGCCGAGCCGTACCCAGCGCAGCCAAGACGTGCCGGTGGTTTCGGTCAGGTGCTTCAGGCTGTTGACGACAGGCGCTGCATCGTCGCGGACAGATTCCCAGGGAACCATGCCCGTCAGCACCACGGCAACGCCGATGTAGAGAATCGTGCAGACGACCAGCGTAGCGATAATTCCTATAGGCAGGTCGCGTCGCGGATTCTTTGCCTCCTCGGCCGCGGTCGAAACAGAGTCAAAGCCGATGTAAGTGAAAAAAATGATCGAACCGCCGGTCAGAATTCCTGACCAACCCATCGGCGCAAACGGATGCCACAAACCTGGATGGATAAAGTGCGCTCCGGCGATGATGAACGCCAGAATCGCCGCGATTTTCAGAATGACCATGGTGTTGTTGGCTTCCGCCGATTCGCGAATGCCGCGCACCAACACCATCGTTAGAATCATCACCACCAGAAACGCCGGAAGATTGAAACCGAAGTGAAAGCCTGGAGCGTAAAGCATCTCTCCCTGCAAACCGCTCATCCCCGCTGGAAGATACGCAGGCGAAATCCAGCGCAGCGCAGGATGCCAGCCGAACCAGTCAAACATGTTGACCAGGTGCTGCGCGAACCCGACGCTCACCGCCATGTTGCTGACCGCATATTCGAGAATGAGGTCCCATCCGATGATCCAGGCGATCAGCTCGCCCATCGTAGCGTAGGTATAGGTGTAGGCGCTTCCGGCGATAGGAATCATCGAAGCAAGTTCGGCATAGCACAGGGCGGTGAAGGCGCAGACTATCGCAACAAGGATCAGTGAAACAGCAAGCGCGGGCCCGGCCCCCGGCCGCCCGGTTGAAGCCGTGTGCCTGATCAGGTAGTCGAGCAGCGGCGCATTCAGGATGGACGACGTATCGAACTTCTGTCCGGCGATCGCCGTTCCAATGACGGTAAAGATTCCCGAGCCAATTACTGCGCCTATGCCCAGCGCCGTCAGCGAAACCGGGCCGAGCGTCTTCTTGAGCTTCCTGTCCGGATGTTCGGAGTCAGCGATTAACTTGTCGATGGATTTGCAGCAGAAAAGCTGGTTTTGCGAAGTGCGAATCGTCGGTTCGGACGCCTGGGTCGGTTGTGACAAGCGGTTTGGTGTCTCCTGAACCCTGCAGCCTTTAGTGTCGGCTGAGGGTGCCCCACCCTTCGGTGTTATTGAAGGGTGGGATATCAAAACGCGCCAGCATTACCGCTTCGCCTGTCCTCGCGCCAGCTTTTTGACCTTCTGTTTCTTCGATCCGCGCGCATACTCGCGGGGCTTCAATGGATGCTCTGTTGCCCGCTTTTTGCGTGCTGTGCGCTTCGCCTTCTTGCGATCTTCTTTGCTGAGAGTCGATGTATTTGCCATGAATTCCTATTTCGTAATTTGGTAATTGCGTAATTTTGTAATCTGAAACCAGCGCTTGGCAGTCGGCGAACTTAGGCCCGCTCAGATTGCGACTGCGGATTTTCAAATTACCAACTTACCCAATTACAGAATTACCAAATTGTTTCACGCTTTCTCCAGTTGCGCATACTTCTCCACTAGTTTTTTCATGCCGAACCGAGGGAATTGTACCGTAAGCTTGGCCTCCTCGCCTTCTCCTTCGCGCTGAAACACCGTGCCTTCGCCATATTTCGGATGCTTCACTTTCTGGCCGGGACGGAATCCTCGCCGTCCCTTTGGCTCTTCCATCGGCACTTTCGGCACGCTGAATTTCTTGCCCCGAGAGGCGAAGAATTCCGCGATGTTGTCGATGGAATTGTATCTTGGACCAGAACTGGGTTTGGCCGCCGCCGGCTCTTTCCACGCAGCCGACTGGTCCTCGTCTTCGTAAGCGTAGTGCTGCCCATGCGGCTCGGACCTGTGTGGGGCGGGCGCCCCCGCCCGCCAATCATTTCTTCGAAGTGATTGTCTGGCGTACGCGTCCCCAATGGCGCGCGAGGGCGCGCGCCCCACACGCCCCAACTCCTCGATCAACTCCGTGGGTATTTCTTCCAAAAAACGAGACGGCACGCTGGCCTCCGGCATGTCGGTCCCATATCGCCGGCGATAAATTGCGCGCGTGAGCACAAGCTGGTCCATGGCCCGTGTCATTCCTACGTAGCAGAGGCGCCGCTCTTCTTCGACGTCGTCAGGGTTCAGGAACGTTCGCGAATGCGGAAACAGGCCTTCTTCCAGGCCGCAGAGGAAAACGAGTGGAAATTCGAGGCCCTTCGCAGCATGCAAAGTCATGAGGGTGATCTGCGCGCGCTGATCATAAGCATCGGCGTCGCTGACGAGTGCAGCGTGGTCGAGAAACTGGTCGAGCGTCTCGCCGCGATCCTTGGAATCCATGGCGGCGTTCACCAGTTCGCGGATATTCTCAACCCGCGAATACGCCTCGGGAGAGTCTTCATCTTCGAGAAGCTTGATATAACCAGTTCGATCGATAATGAACTTAAGAATTTCGGCAATATTGGCTGGACCTCCCGGTGAGCGGAAGCCCTCGACAGGTTCTGCACCTGCTGCTTCGTTTCCCTCGCTAGGGCCATCATCTGGATCTCGCCCGGAACCCTCATTTATCCCTTGTGGGGACAGCAGCCCTGGGCCATCCATCGAACCGGAGACTCGCGGCTCAGGCTCCGGATCTCCGAAGTCGAAAACCATGGGATTGAATTCGGTCTCGTCGGCGGTCGGGATCGCCAAATCTGACGCGGGGCGTTGCCCCGCCGTACGGGCGAGGGCGCCCGTACCCACACGGCCTGTTCCAATGCGGCCCGATTCGGCTTCCGTCGCAGTCTCCCTCAGCCTCTCCGCATACGTTCCCGCTGCCATTGCCCGGGCATCTTCAATCAAATCGCGGAACGATCGCAACGCCTGCAATGCCCGCGCGGGCCGCAACTTCCGCTCCATGCACTCACCAATCGCTCCCCACAGTGACAGTCCGGTTTCCAGCGCAACGCGCTCGGCCACTTCCATCGTGGTCTTGCCAATTCCGCGCACCGGAGTGTTGATCACTCGCAGCAACGAAACTGAGTCTTCGGGATTGTGAACGACCTTCAGATACGAAATCAGGTCTTTGATCTCAGCGCGATCATAGAACGAGAATCCGCCGACAACGTGATACTTAAGCTGATATCTCCGCATCGCCTCTTCGAACAATCGCGATTGCGAATTGATGCGATAGAGCACGGCGGCACGCGGGTCTTCGCCGCGATTCGGGGCTTCACGGATGTAGCGGGCGATTGAGTCAGCAGCAAACAGCGCCTCGTTCTCGCCGTCCGGAGCCTCGTAGTACCCGATCTTCATACCGCCCTGGCGCGAGGTCCACAGGTTCTTGCCCTTGCGCCGGACATTGTTTGCCACCACCGCAGATGCCGCCTGCAAAATATTCTGCGTTGAGCGGTAGTTCTGTTCCAGGCGGATGATCTTCGCCTCAGGAAAGTCTTTTTCGAATTCCAGAATGTTGCGGATGTCCGCACCGCGCCACGAATAGATCGATTGGTCTTCATCGCCGACCGCGCAGACGTTGTGGCGAGTGCCCGCGAGCGCCCGCATCAGTTCATATTGGGGGCGGTTCGTATCCTGATATTCATCGACCAGCAGATATTGAAAGCGCTGGTTGTAGTATTCGCGAACGCTTGCGACGCCCCTCAGCAGTCGCACCGCTTCGAGCAGCAAGTCGTCGAAATCGAGTGCATTGGCCCGCCGTAACTCTTTTCTGTACTCCTCGTAAATATGCGCTACGCGCTCGGTCTTCGGATCGGCAGAGTTGAGGTAAACCTCCTGCGGATCGAGCATGTGGTTCTTCGCCCACGAAATCTGGCTTAGGACGGCGCGGGGCGTGAGTTCCTTGTCGTCAATGCCGAGGCGCTTCATGACTGATTTCGTGACCTGCTGCTGGTCGGATTCGTCGTAGATGACGAAGCTCTTGCTGTGCCCAATCGGCGGTTGTCCGGGCACCGATGACGGAATACGCAGCGCCTCAATGTCCCGCCGCAAAACCCGCACACAGAAAGAGTGAAACGTTGAAATTACGGGCTTCGCAATGCTGGAACCTCCAGCGATTTTCTCCACGCGCTCGCCCATTTCAGCGGCGGCTTTATTAGTAAACGTGACCGCGAGAATGGACTCCGACATCGCGCCAATGTTCTCGATCAGGTGCGCGATCCGATAAGTGATCACGCGGGTTTTTCCGCTGCCCGCCCCGGCCAGAATCAGGACCGGGCCTTCAGTAGTTTCGACCGCTTCACGTTGTTGCGGATTCAGTTGAGAGAGGAAAGACAAGTAAGAAAACGGCTCCAAAAATCGCTGTTTCGATTTTACAGGACGCGCGGAATACGATCGCTCCGCGAAGCCCTAGAGTGCATCGGTCGAACGTCATCTCGCGTTTCGTGCGGTCGCAGGTAAGATCGTTTCATCCTTTGCTAGGAGCATTTCATGAGATCGAGAACCTTCGGTTTGGCGAGCATCTGCCTGTTTGCAGGGCTTTGCATCGCGCAGGATTCGCAACCCAACTCGGATCGTGGCAGTGTCGCCGCAGCCGCGAAGGCCAGCCGTGGACAGGCGCAAGTTCAACAGGACAAACAAGCGGACATTCGCCGCCTGCTCGAGATCACGGGATCCGGCGCCCTCGCGACACAATCGATGGACCAGATGGAGAAGACCATCAGGCCGATGGTGACGGACGCATTGCCTCCCGGTGAATATCGGGCCAAAGTGGTGGATCTTTTCTTTGAGAAGTTCCGCTCGAAGCGCGATCCCGCTAATCTCATGAATCTTGTCATTCCGATTTACGACAAGTACTACAGCGACGAGGACATCAGAGGCCTTATACAGCTTTACCAGACCCCACTCGGAAAGAAAATGCTCAGCACACTCCCGAATGTCATGGCTGAGTCACAAGCCGCGGGCACGAAGTGGGGAGAACAAATAGGCCGCGAAAGCATGATGGAAGTTCTGACGGAGCATCCCGAACTGCAAAAAGCGATGGAGGAGGCAAAAAACAACGCCCAGTCGCACTAATTGTCAGCCGGCCTTTCTTTCGCGCTGGCAGTCTTCGCAGGGACAAATCTCCCGCAGCCAGTTCCACGAATAGATACCTAATTCGTGGCCGTCGTTCCATTTGAACTTGATCGCATACTTGCCCACGGGGTCGGCCGACGTAGGTTTCGCGGCAGCTTTAAACATGGGCAGTTCACCAGGCGCAGGCTTAACCGGATCTCCGGGCCGCCGTCCAGTTTTCTCCCGCTCGTCGTTGCACATCGCGCACGGGCACGCATCGCGTAGGAACGGGAACGTGTACTCGGAAAGATGGCCGTCTTTCCATTCGATCTCCACGCCAGTTCCGGCAGTCAGGTGCACTTTGACAGATTTGGGATCGGGGTGGGTCATTCTGGAAGGACCGCGTCGTGGCTCCCTTGATATCGTAGCATCGGCTGCGTGAGGGGCCGTCCGTGTTACCATCTTCGGCCACGAATGAACTTACCTACAGGATCCGAGCAACTCGCGTATTTTCGCAAGCAACAATCGAATATTCTCGACACCACTCAGCAGATCGTCGAAATCGAATCACCCAGCGATGTTAAAGCCGCGGTGGACCGCCTCAACACGGTGCTGGCATCTCGGTTCGGTGAACTCGGGGGCAAGGTCCAGGTCCATCGCCAGGGAAAATTCGGCAACCATCTTGAGATCAACTTCGCAGGCGCGAATAGAACCGCGAAACCGGTGCTTCTGCTCGGGCATACAGACACGGTTTATCCAATCGGCACGATTTCGAAGATGAAGTATCGGATCGCCAAAGGCCGCGTGTTCGGGCCCGGGGTGCTCGACATGAAGGCCGGAATCGCGCTCGCGTTGCATGTCATCGAGGCCTTGCTTGCCTGGCATAAAGGCCGTCTGCCTCGCCCGCTCACGGTCCTCCTGGTTTCTGATGAAGAGATTGGGAGCCACTCGTCCCGGGCACTCACCGAAAGTCTCGCCGGGAAATCAGAAGCGGTGTTGGTGCTCGAGCCGGCAAGCGGGCTCAACGGCGCTGTCAAAACGGCTCGTAAGGGCGTCGGTGGTTACACGCTTCAAGTTACAGGCAAAGCCGCACATTCGGGCTTGGACTTCGAAAAAGGACAGAGCGCGGTGCTTGAACTCGCGCGTCAGATTCTCGAGATTTCAAACCTTACCGACCTGAGCAAGGGCATCACTCTCAATGTCGGCAGAATCAGCGGTGGCACACGAGTGAATGTTGTTCCTGCGGAAGCGACCGCATCTCTTGACGTTCGCGTTGCCGCCGAAAAGGACGCCGAAGAAATTCACCGGCGGCTCATGTCTTTGAAGCCATTCAACGCTCATTGCAAGATCACAGTCAGCGGCGAACTCAATCGTCCGCCCATGCAGCGCAGCGCCGGGGTTGCCGCGCTCTACGACAAAGCGCGTTCCATCGCCAGCGATTTGGGCTGGGACCTCGAAGAAGCTTCAGTTGGCGGAGGCTCCGACGGCAACTTCACCGCGGCAGTCGGCATTCCCACCCTCGATGGTCTCGGAGCTGTCGGCGAGGGCGCGCACGCCGAACACGAGTCAGTCGTGATCTCCGAACTTCCAAAACGCGCTGCGTTGTTGTCGGGTTTGCTGCTGTCGATTTAGAACCTCTGCGAGCCGGGAAAAGCGTTCTTCACTTTTGCGACACAGCTTGCTGAAACGTACATTCTTCCGGATTTTTGTCATCGCGTAAGCCTAGGAAAACGGGCGCGCGCAACTTCAATCCGCCCTCGGAAGTTTCATGTGTCCACTCGGAAAATTTAACTTCCGCCACTCGCACTGGCTTGACCCAGTGCACCTTTTTTGCGTCCACCGGGCCCGTGAATGGATTGGTCTTGGTTTCAATCTCTTTCAATACTCCGAAAATTTGCTTCAGCAGGGCCTGATCGAAACCGGTGCCGGCCTGGCCAACATGAATCAGTTTCTTCTTCTCGTTGTATAAACCCAGCACCAGAGAGCCGAAGTATTGTCGCGACCCATCCGGCTCGGTATATCCACCAATCACGCAATCAACCGTCTGCGTGATCTTGATCTTCAACCACTCGCGGCTGCGGCGCTCCTCGTAGCAACTATCGCGCTTCTTGGCCAGAATGCCTTCCAAGCCTTTTTGTTTGGCGACCTCAAACAACGCCGTGCCCTGCTCGCCTGGATAATGATCTGAAAAACGCACAATTTCACTCGGCTTTAAGATCTCCTGTAGCACGCGCTTGCGATCCTCGAGCGTGACCCGGCGCAAGTCGTATCCGTCGACATAGAGCACATCAAACGCGTAGTACAGAATCGGCAGGTCGCGGTTGGGTGCCGCCTGACGTCCATGCGCGCGGATGCCTGTGCGCTGCTGCATAAGGCTGAATGATGGACGCCCGGTTTCGTCGAGTACGACGACCTCACCATCAAGAATTGCATTCTTCGCCTGAACGGCATCAGCAAGGACCTTCAGTTCGGGATAGCGGGGACTCAAATCATTGTGATTTCGCGACACCAGCCGCACGGTGTCGTTTTCAAGGAACGCGACCGCGCGATAACCGTCCCATTTGATCTCGAACACCCAGTCGGGATTGTCGAATGGCTTCTCCGTCACCGACGCAAGCATGGGAGTAATCGCAGTAGGTATTGGGCGTTTGGCAATGCCCTTTAAATCTTTCACTGCGGAAACGGCAGCCGAAGAAAACCCGTTGCTTTTAGCGGCTACGACTTTTTGAGCTGCTTCTGGAGTTTTTTTTTCTGCGGCAGCTTTCGGTTTCGGACTTTTGGCAGAACCGGTGGCGGCTCTCTTTTTCTTGTCCACTCGCGCCAGAGTGTCGGCCAGCCATGCAGCTTTCGCGCTGCCGCCGCGCGATGCCTTTTTGCTGCTCTGCCACTCCGCAGAGTCTTCGGCACCAGCTATCTGCGCCATGGTCTTTCCGCTGAGAATCGA
>QHZW01000432.1 GCA_003224815.1 Acidobacteriota bacterium
TGTTGTAGCAACGGCAGTGTGTGCGAGCGAGTGTGCCGAGACAGTTGACAAATCAGAGTTGCTGGTATCTGATTGATGTAAGAGGTCTGGTCGTCAGACGGCAGTTGCTTCGACCGTTCGTGGCGGTTACTTCTTCAAGCGCGATGTCGTTCCTTTCTTGACGCGCATTGGTAAAGGTCCTACTGGCAGAGTACAAATTGTGCCTGCTCAGAACCCACGGTAACGATCGTTTTACTCCAACGGTAAAGATTGTTGTTGAATTCAGCCGCAGCGCGGCCGGGCTTCACAGTGATTTCCGCTGTCGAAGGCAGTGGGGGTGCGCCGTGGCACGAGGAGAACGATCGTGGCCAAAAACGCAAACAACGACAGGCCGACCTGTGCGACTGCGGGACAGGTGCTTTCAGATAACCGTGTCATTGATGTGGTCAGCCAACCCAGTGGTGATCTGGCCCTTGCCGTTTACGACGGCGAAAAAGTCGAAATAGTCCCGAAACTGACGCATGAGGACATAACTTACATCCCGCGGATGCCGCACCCGAGCGTCCGGGCCGCGATGCATTTCCCCTCCCGCATTGCCGACCAGGTGCAGCTACAGCCCGTGTTCATGAAGATGGTGCAGCTGTTTTGCACTTATGTCGCTATGCTCGAACCCGCTGCGTTTCTGTCAGCCGCCTGCGTGATCGCTGGCTGGGTTTGGGAATGCTTTGAAGCGTTGCCGATTGTCTGTTTGACCGGAGCAAACCTGGGCGCGGCCACGCGGCTTTTCCGTTTGTTGTCCGCGGTGAGCCGGCGCGCTCTGATTCTTGGCAACATTACTTTTCAGGTGCCGATGGAGCTTCACCCCACCCTGCTCATCCTTCACTCGGGCTTGTCGCAAAAGCAACTTACTACCTTACGAGCGTGCAGCCAGCGCGGTGTTTACCTCCCTTCAGCGCGCGGTGAACTGAAAGCGATGGACTGCGCAAAGGCTATCTATTCCGAGAAAGATGACCTAGGGCGATCCTGGGGGGATGAAGCTGTTTGCATCGGCCTGCTACCCCAAAACTCGCCGGTACAGCTTTCCGATGGGGCCCTCGACGCGATCGCGGACGAGTTTCAGCCGCAACTCGAATTGTTTCGCTTGCGGCGTCTGTACAGCAGAACAAAGGTCCATGAAGGCTCTTGCCCGGCGGACTTTGCCGGCAGCAACTTCACTCGCGAGCTGTGGCAACTGATGCGCGATGAGCCCGAAATGCCAAAGCTGATTCAGTCCATCGCTGAAGAACAGCGCGAATCCATTGCCGCGCGCCGCGCGCTCGACCCGCTCACGGCAATTCTCGAGTCGATATGGATGCCATCGCACAACGAGAGCCAAATCACCATGACGGATTTGCAGCAGCGGGTGAACACGCTGTTGCAATCCCGCGGCGAGCGCGTCGAGTTTGGGACCAGAGAGATCGGCTGGAAGGCAAAAGGTTTAGATCTTGCCCGCGAGCGCAGTGCCCAGGGCAAGATTCTTCGATTTTCATCGGAAATTCGCGCGCACATTCACCGATTGGCGCGACAGTTCGGGCTGACACTCCAGCAAGTACACGGTTGTGCTGACTGTGCCGCCATGAAAAAGCTTGCACCGTAAGTCCTGGTGCAGTTGTGCAGTTGATGTAGTTTTATTCACTTTAAGGGGAAGAACATATGGGTTACAAAAATTATGGCTGCAAAGTGGCCGCTGCCAAGAGAATGCAATCTTGTCTCGATCAACTCCGCGCCGAAGGCATTGACATCGGCGAGGAGCTTGAATTCTGCGAGAGCGAACAGGAAAGCGCTCCACTACAGATTACCTGCGGTACCGCTACGGTCTGTGACCTACCGCCGTTGGATGCTGCCTTTTCCGTACTTGTTCGTATTATCGCGAGACAGTCGATCACAGTGGACGACTGCCAAATCACGTCACCTTGGGATGGTCCGATCAGAATCTTGGACCTACCCAAGCCCAAGCAGGATGCTTGCTATCGGCTGGGTACGTTGAGCTGCCGCGCCGAGGATTTCCTGAACGACAAAATTGGAAACCAGTTTACTTTACGTCGAGGGTCAATTATGGAAGGCGTTGTTCTCGCTTCCGGATTCCCGATTCCACGAGAGATGAAGGGAGGAGTTGTAAATCTCCGAATCACGCTGACCGATTGCTTCCAACGTGAAACTTGGGCGGATTTCAATGCCCTGGTGCGGCGCAATTCAGAAAGAATGGTCTATGGCCCCGAAGATTTGCCTCCACTCCCGGGGAAAAGAGATCGCGCGCGGAACGGGAGTGGTTTATACGATTCCGATCCCGAAGGACTAAACGAGCGGAGCGGATCAATCGAGCGATCCAAGCAAGGCGAACAGCGGCCGCGCAACCCAAAAGTGGGTAAAACACAATAATGTGCTGGGTGGCGGCTACAGCTCAAAGAGGGCGGCAGCACACGATAGATCCGGAGGCACCGTGGAGTAGGCGGACCGTCACCCCAGCGGATATTGGCGGTCGAGGCGGAAACTAGAACAGACCGGCGGCGGGCAGCTGCTTGCGATAACAAAGGAAGTCCTATTTCGGCTACAGGTT
>QHZW01000433.1 GCA_003224815.1 Acidobacteriota bacterium
TATCACCGAGGCGTTTTCACCACCCAGTCGGAAACCAAGAAGTTGATCCGTCAGACCGAAGAGAAGCTGCTGGACGCGGAGAAGTATGCGTCGTTGGCGCAACTCTATGAGCGAGCCTATCCACGACAGCAGTTCACTAGCGCCTGGAAAGGACTTCTATTTGACCAGTTTCATGACATCATGCCGGGTTCCGGTATCGCAGTGAATTATCTGGACGCCCGAAGAGACCTTGAAAACGTAGACCGCGTAAGCGACGGCATTCTCGACGATTCAATCAAAGAGATTTCCGGCCGCATTGCCACCCATCAACGCGGAACGCCGCTGGTTGTTTACAACTCTCTGTCTTGGGACCGCGCCGATGTCATAGAAGCCGAGGTCCAAATGTCCGAGCCAACTCCCGACGTCGCAATCGTCGATTCGATGAACCACCCCGCATCATTTCAGGTGCTTTCGAATGATCGCGCGACTCATCGCCTCTATTTTCTGCTGTTAGCCAACGCTCCTGCACTGGGATATGCAACTTACTTCGTGCAGGTCGCGGCCAAAAGTGTGCAGCAACCATCTGCTCTGAAGGCTTCTTCCACGGAGCTTGAAAATGAATTTCTTCGCGTCAAGGTTGACCCACACACTGGATGTATCACCAGCTTGTATGACAAACGCAATCAGCAGGAGGCGATCGCAAAGTCAGAAAGCGACACTGGCGGCCCGAAGGATTCACCTTGCGCCAATCTGTTGCAGACTTTCGTTGACAAACCAAAAGAATACGACGCCTGGAATATCGACGCGAACTTCGAGGATCACTACTGGAGTCTCGACAAAGCCGATGAGGTGAAGCTGATAGAGTCAGGGCCATTGCGCGCTGTCATCCGAGTGAAGCACCACTTTCAGAATTCATCTTTCGTGCAAAACATCACGATGTATCCGTCTATTGCAAGAGTTGACGTCAATATGCAGACCGATTGGAAAGAGAAGCACATCCTGCTCAAGGTTGCGTTTCCCGTGACCGCCCACTCCGATAAGGCGACGTTTGAAATTCCTTTTGGAACCATAGAGAGGCCCACCACACGTAACACGCCGGACGAAAAAGCCCAATTCGAGATTCCCGCCCTCCACTGGGCGGACCTATCAGATGCGCAGCATGGACTGAGCGTCTTGAACGAAAGCAAGTACGGCTACGATGCCAAAGGAAATGTTTTGCGTTTAACTCTTCTGCGTTCGCCCACATGGCCCGACGCTCACGCCGATGAGGGCCACCACGAATTTACTTATTCGTTATTTCCGCATTCCGGCACATGGCGCGATGCTGGCACGGTTCGACGCGGCTACGAGCTCAATTACAAACTTCACGCGCTGCAGATCCAGAACCATACTGGCTCGCTGCCATCGGTGCACTCGTTCGTCACTATCGGTTCCGACAATGTGGTGTTGACAGCGATGAAATGGGCCGAAGATGAGGATGCGCTGGTACTGCGATTCTATGAATGGGCAGGAAAAGAATCGGATGTGTCCATTCACCTGCCTGATGGGGCGGAATCCGCTCGCGAGACGAACTTGATTGAGCGGCCGACCGGAGAGGTGTCGCTGAAGGGCGGAGTAGTCACGGTTCATACCAAGCCTTATGAAATCAAAACAGTTGTGGTCAAGTTTGCGGCCTCACGCCAGTAAAACCCGGAGTTGTAGGGAAAAGGCAGTTTGGAGATGACTCAGCGCCGAATGCTCCAGGTGCCTTGTGCACCTTATGCCCTTCGCGGTTAAATTACGCAATTGCGAGCTTCTGTATCTTCTAAACCTGAAACTCTCTGTGGTGCTCTTGAGAAGAAAGAAGTTAAACCCATCTTCTAAACGTTTCGATATATGGCAATAGCAGGGTTTCTATCAATTCAGGGTCGTCGTAGGCCATTGCGCGGAAATGTTCTTCAACAGCCCGCTAAACAAGAATCCATGAAGGTTTAACGATCAGTCGATGCTATGGCTTGGCGGGGCTTCGACGACGAATTTTTCAGTAAACGAGAAATTAAGCTTGACTCCGGTCTTCAAACATTGATATAAGCGCAAATTATAAACGTTTTGATATTTACAAAATATCTGCAAGGATGCCCTAACGGAGCAGCCCTTCGGGAGGCAACTATGTCGTCGCGTCGCGAGAAGACTAACAAGCTCGTCGCAATTGCCGGAGCCCGTCCGAGTGTCCGGCGGTATCTCACCGTGCTTGCGATGCTAGTGGCCGCTGTGTGTGCGCTGGACGGCTCGCTGCATGCCAAAGTGAACGCAGGCGTTTCCGGCATTGTTACGGACGCCAGCGGCGCTGTGGTTTCGGGGGCCAGTATCCAGATGAAGGATCCATCCACCGGCATCGTTGAAAAACGTGAAGCCAATTCGGAAGGCT
>QHZW01000431.1 GCA_003224815.1 Acidobacteriota bacterium
CATCGCGGCCTTCGAGTAAGAAACCATGCTTCGCATGGTCTCTTACCCTCACCGCCTGAAAAGCGGACATATCACGTGCTATCTCAACCGGACATATCATGTGCTAACGACACTAAATCCCCCCGCCCTTGCCGCTTTCTGCTCAGCGTGTTAGCCTATCTGCATACAACTTAACGAGTTGAAAAATTAGAAGGAGTGCATCAGGTTAGTGCTAGCCAGAGAGCAAAAGAAATCTGTCATTGATCAGTACGGAACGCACCCTACCGATACGGGCAGTCCAGAAGTCCAAATCGCTCTGTTGAGCGAACGCATTGGTCAGTTGACGGACCACTTCAAAACGCACCTAAAGGATCATAGCTCGCGCCGCGGTCTTCTCATGCTGGTCAGCAAGCGGCGTAGCTTGCTCGACTACCTCAAAAAATACGATTCCGAGCGCTACAAAACCGTGGTTCAGAGACTTGGCCTCCGCAAATAGGAGGCTTTTCGTTTGGACAGTTTGTTCCTACGCTTTCGGGACCGGGCCGTCGTGCATCTGGCGGACTGAGGTTGTGTTCCATTCTCTGTGCTGAATCAGCTATTAGCCTTTAGCTCTTAGCCATTAGCAAATTCCAAAGACATCTGCGATCGTGCCAGGCGCCACGGTTCTTGCTAAGAGCTAGGAGCTAACAGCTAATAGCTGAAGTTCCAGTGCCCTCCTTCATCTAAGGAAAAATCATGAAACAAGAAATTTCAGTTGATCTGGCCGGCGGCAAACGGATTTCATTTGAAACCGGAAAACTGGCCAAACAAGCGCACGGCTCTGTCGTCGTGCGCGTCGGCGATAACGTGGTCCTGGCAACGGCAACGGCGAACGCCGACCCGCGTGAAGGCATAGACTTCTTCCCGCTCACCGTTGACTATCGCGAATACACCTACGCCGGCGGACGCATCCCCGGCGGCTTCATCAAGCGCGAAGGCCGCCCCAGCGAGCGCGAAATTCTGACCAGCCGCCAGATTGATCGTCCTGTGCGCCCGCTCTTTCCCGACGGTTTCAAGTGCGAGACCCAAGTGATTGCCTTCGTTCTGTCCGCCGACACGGAGAACGATCCCGACGTCGCCGGAATTAACGGTGCGTCGGCCGCACTTACGATTTCCGATATTCCATTTCAGGGTCCGATCGGTGCAGTGCGCGTCGGCCTCGTGGACGGCCAGTTCATCATTAATCCCAGCTACAGCGAGATGCGCGAGAGCCTTCTCAACATCATGGTGGTCGGAACGTCCGAAGGTATCGTGATGATCGAGTCGGGCGCGAAAGAAGTGAAGGAAGAGACGGTAGTTGACGCGATCGAATTTGCGCACACCGAAATCAAGAAGATTTGTGCCGCGATCAACGAGCTTCGTTCGAAGGCCGGAAAGCCGAAACGCGAAGTTACTCCGCCGGAATTCGATCAGGCCTACTACAACGATCTGAAGAAGAAAATCGGCGCCGATCTGACTGACCGCCTCGATACGCAGAAGCATCCGAAAGCGGAAAGCTATGCGCTAGTCAAGGAATTGAAGAAGGAATTGCAGGCCGCGCTTCCGGAGGACGATGACGAAGCTGCAGCCAAGCTCAAGACGTACTACGAAACATTGCGCGAACGCATTTTCCGCGAGGCCGTAATCAATCAAAAGCGCCGCCCAGACGGCCGTGCATTCGATCAGATCCGGGATATCTGGATTGAAGTTGGTGTGCTGCCCCGCACTCATGGCTCTGCAATCTTTACCCGTGGCGAGACCCAGGCGCTGGTTACGACCACGCTCGGTACCAGCGACGACATGCAGAGGCTTGAGGCATTCGAGGGCGAAGCCAAGAAGCGCTTCATGCTGCACTATAACTTCCCGCCATTCTCAGTCGGCGAAGTCGCGTTTCTGCGT
This sequence comes from Acidobacteriota bacterium, assembly GCA_003224815.1. Lineage (GTDB taxonomy): Bacteria > Acidobacteriota > Terriglobia > Terriglobales > Acidobacteriaceae > Gp1-AA145. Next base: position 1,897 of record QHZW01000431.1, read on the forward strand.
GGCGCGGGACGCCGCGAAATTGGTCACGGTGCGCTCGCCGAGCGCTCGATTTCTGCTGTGCTTCCCACGGAAGAAAAATGGCCTTACGCCATGCGCGTCGTCTCCGACATTCTGGAGTCGAACGGCTCGTCTTCCATGGCGACGGTTTGCGGAGCAGCGCTCTCGTTGATGGATGCAGGTGTTCCGCTCAAAGCCCCGGTGGCAGGCGTTGCGATGGGATTGGTGAAGGAAGGCGAGCAGTATGCGATTCTCACCGACATCGCGGGCGCCGAAGATCACTACGGCGACATGGACTTCAAAGTCGCCGGAACGAAAGACGGCATCACCGCTCTACAAATGGATATCAAGGTCGGCGGCATCACGGCGCAGATCATGCGCGAAGCCCTCGCCCAGGCGCAGCGCGGACGTCTCTTCATCCTCGACAAAATGGACGAAGTCATCTCGACGCATCGCGAGAAAGTTTCTGCGTACGCGCCGAGAATCTACACCTTGCAGATTCCGGTGGACAAAATTCGCGACGTGATTGGGCCCGGCGGCAAAATGATTCGTTCGATCATCGAGCAGACCGGTGTCAAGATTGACGTCGAAGACACTGGCAAAATCAACGTTGCTTCGAACGATG
>QHZW01000123.1 GCA_003224815.1 Acidobacteriota bacterium
CCACGGGATGCACTCTTCGGGAATGAAGAAGTCCGTCCGTGCCGAAGAAGTAATTCAAGAGATTGTTGAATCGGTGCCGGTCCCCGTATAGTTTCAGCCTCAGGCACGACCTCAGCCGAGCTCTCCATTCGTTTACTATTCCCGCATGAACTTTGTCCGCTTCGTTATGCTGCTCGCGCTGACAGTCTGGCTTGGCGCGCTCACCTTCTTTCCGATCGTCGCCCAAACTTCGTTTTCCGTACTTCCCTCCTCGCACCTCGCCGGCCTGGTGGTTCGCGCGTCGCTCATCAAGCTGCATTGGATGGGATTGGGATGTGGTTCAGTCTTCCTTTTGTGCTCGTGGATCAACAACCACCTCCAACCGGGCAGGACGCGAACCTTTACTCTGAGCCATATCGCGATCGCCCTGATGGTCACGCTCACTGCGATCTCGCAATTCACAGTCATCCCACGCATGGATAGTCTGCGCGGGCAGGCGGGAGAGATAGCAGCTCTGCCCGTGAGTGACCCAATTCGGGCCCAGTTCGATTCGCTGCATGTCTGGTCCACTCGGATTGAATTCTTGGTGTTGTTATTAGGACTGATGGCGCTTTATTTCACTTCGCGACGGCTGGTTTCGACGTCGCGCGTAATAAATGAAAAATCGTTTAATCTGAATACGACCGCGTGAGAAAACAAGCATGGTCGTGTGGGAACGGGCGCCCTCGCCCGTTCAGGCCGAGCGCAGCTCGGCGACTTCAAAATAAACAGCTAGGAGCCAGCAGCTAGAAGCTCGCCCATGAAAACCGGAATCATCGGCCTGCCGCAGGTAGGCAAATCGTCTCTGTTTCGCATTCTCACCAAGGCGCATCTGTCTGCGTCCGCGAATCCGCGCGATGCCCACGTCGGAGTGGCCAAAGTCCCGGACGATCGGCTCGACCGGCTGGCGGCGCAATACAATCCCAAAAAACTTACGCACGCGTCGGTTGACTACGTTGACCTCGGCGCCATCGGGCAAGAGGCACTGAAGGAGTCGGCCTACCTCGGCCATTTGCGCCAGGTGGACGCGATCATTCACGTAGTGCGCGCCTTTGAAGACGATTCGATTCCGCACGTCGGAACCATTGACCCCTTGCGCGACATTAAGAACGTCGAATTCGACCTTATGGTCAGCGATCTGGGGCAAATTGAAAAACGCATGGAGCGCGTGGAAAAGGATCTCAAGAAGATGCGCTCGGCCGACCTGGAGAGAGAATTCGAGCTGCTGAAGCGGGCCAAAGCACACCTTGAAACCGAGCGCCCCCTGCGCGAACTCGAAATGACGCCCGAGGACAAGAAGCGCTTCCGTGGGTTTATGTTCCTGAGCGAGAAGCCCATTCTTTACGTGCTCAACATCAGCGAGAGCAGCGAACTGGGAAAAGACCTGGAAAGCGCAGCGGTGAAATACGGGTTGGCCGATGCCCACGTGGGGACGGGTGCCCCCACCCGTCCGGGCGAGCGCAGCTCGCCGGCGACAAATACAGGCGCAACTGCCATCTGCGGCAAAGTCGAAGCCGAGCTCTCGGAGATGTCCGACACCGACGCCGCCGAATTCCTCTCCAGCTACGGACTCACGGAGAGCGGCCTGACTCGCCTGATCCGCAAGAGCTACGAACTGCTCGGGCTGATTTCGTTCTTCACCATCGGCGAAGACGAATGCCGCGCCTGGACGATTCCCGTCAACACACGCGCGGCACAAGCCGCCGGAGCCATTCACTCCGACCTCGAAAAGCATTTCATCCGCGCTGAAACCATCCGCTGGGACCAGTTGCTCGAAGCCGGCTCGGAAGCCGCCGCCCGCGCAAAGGGCATTCTGCGCCTTGAAGGCAAGGACTACATCGTGCAGGACGGCGACGTGCTGCACATAAGACACTCGGGGTAAATATTACATTTTTCATGCCGCCACTCTTTCACTGAGGTAACTTTCGCCCCGCCGCCCCCGAATGTACCGTGGCTCTGGGGCAAACTTCAGTGAAGGTGGTCATTTCGTGAACAAAGAATCCGTGCGTCCGATTTCCCGTTGTGTTCTCTTTTCAATCCTCAGTATCGGATTCGTTTTAGCGACACTGACGGTAAATGCTAAGGCCAGCAGAGCCGCTGATAGAGACGTTGTCGAATCCTGCAACATCTTCGATCAGGATGCCGCAGGACTAACCGAAGACGCGGCCGTCAACGTCCACGCGACGAGCGATTACTCCGATGGCGCTCGTCGACTACTCGCGGCGGGAAGATTTGATCAACTCGACTGTCTGGGTGATGGCGTACGCTCACATAAAGAGAGATTCTCCGGTGGCATGTGGAAGATTCATCTTCTATACGCCGGCTTGGTGAAGCCGCTTCCACGCAAAGTACATGCGACCGAATACGACTGGCAGGCTTTGTTGGCCGAACTGCAACAATGGGTTAATCAAAACCCAAAGTCAGTGACTGCACACATCGCTCTCGCATCCGCCTATATGGACGATGCGTGGTTGGCACGCGGTTCGGGATACGCAGATACAGTCAGTGGCAGCGGATGGAATGAGTTCGATTCCCGGGTAGCCAAAGCCAAGCAATTGCTCGACGACGCAGACGCGCTACCAACCAAATGCCCTGAATGGTTTGTGATCATGCTGAATGTGTCGCAGGCGCAGGGATGGGAATTGGATCAATCGCAAGCGCTCTTTGAGAAAGCTGTTGCATTCGAGCCCGGCTATTACTATTACGGCCGCGTATATGCGAACTTCTTCCTTCCACAATGGTTCGGTGAAGAAGGTGACGTGGAAAAATTTGCAGAGCGGGTTGCTGATGAGGCAGGAGGAGACAAGGGCAACGCACTCTACTTCCAGATCGCTAACTACATGATTTGTGGATGCCCCGATGAGCCCAAGATGTCCTGGCCTCGAATCGTGAAGGGCTTCGAAGCTTCCGAAAAGCTTTATGGCCCTTCCATGCTGAATTTGAACCTGCTCGCAAAGATGGCCACCCGGTTTACGGATCTGGATGCGATCACCGCCGACAAGGCTTTCGCGCACGTTGGCGATCAGTGGGATGAGGAGACATGGGGCACCAAGGAGAAGTTCGATTCCATTAAGAACTGGATCGCGGGGTATGCGCCCGCAGTTGAGAAGCGGCAAGCAATTGAGCAGGCTGCCGAGGCCAATGCTAAAACTCCAGAAGGAACGCGTTATAAGACAATTTTCGAAGAGAAGTACATAAAACTTGTTGAGCAATGCGAAAAGACTAATGGCAATGACATCGATGACATGGAGACCCTCACCAATTTGGGCACCGACGGAACTGTTGAAGACATGAAGATCTACTCCACCAGCGTTGTGGGAGGGTGCGTGTATCAGAAGCTGCAGGCGTTTAAACAACAAAAGACTCGTGCTTTTCCGGCGCCTCCACAGGCACCGTACTGGATGAGGCTAGATTTGACCAAGACCGACTTCAGCCCAGTTGCAGCAAAGTAATTTTAGGTGAGCGCGGCACAGCCTTATAAATTATCTCCAGGCCGCAGAGGCATTCACGTTTAGTTGTTCCAACACCATCGGCCCAAGCTGAGACACTGATCCCGCCCCCAAAGTCAGAATCATGTCGCCGGCATCGGCTTTTGCCGCTGCAGACGCGACCGCGTCCTCAAAGGAACTCGCGTATTCAATCTCCCGATTCCCTTCCTGTGCAATCCTGCTCGCCAACACCTCTCCCGTAATGCCTTCGATGGGCTGCTCGCTGGCGGCGTAGATATCCAGGACGATCAGCGAGTCGGCGTCGGCAAAAGCCGTTGCAAATTCGTCCATCAGGTCGCGGGTACGCGTGTAACGGTGCGGCTGGAAGATGACGTGGATCTTGCGGTATCCGCATTGGCGGGCGGCAGCCAAAGTCGCTCGAATTTCCGTGGGATGGTGGCCGTAGTCGTCGATCACGGTGATGCCCCCGGCCTCGCCGCGAATCTGAAAACGACGGTCCACGCCGCGGAAGTTTTCAAGTGCCTCGCGAATGTTGGCGACCGGGATGTCTAGCCCGACCCCTACTGCGATTGCTGCCGTAGCATTGAGCACGTTATGCAGGCCCGGCACGCGGAGAGAGAATTCGCCGAGGTCCTTGCTCTGGAATTTGACAGAAAAGGAATTGACGAGCGGTGGTTGTGCCGAGGAATCCTCGGGGGCTAAAGCCCCGGGTCTAAAAGAGTGCCTCTCGGCACGACTAAAGTCGTGCCCTTCCCGCTCCCTATTGGGTGCAGGCATGGGCGTCCCCGCCCGTGCGGAGCCCGAAACCTCGGTCCCGGCCGGGCGAGAGCCTGCCCTGAGCTTGTCGAAGGGACGCCCTGCACTGCACAACTCTTTGCTCAAGGTGATAACAAAATCCGAGCCTTTGCGCGTCCCGTAACTCACCATGCGTCGCCGAATCTTCGGAAAGAGGCGCCGCAGAATGGGATCGTCGTTGCACGCGACGATCATTCCATAAAACGGGACACGATCAACAAAATCGAGGAACGCCCGCTTGATGTCCTGCATATTGCGGTAACAATCCATGTGTTCGCGGTCGATGTTCGTGATGACGGCGAGAATGGGCGAAAGCTTCAGGAATGAGCGGTCGCTCTCATCGGCTTCGTCGACAAGGTATTGCGAGCGCCCGAGACGCGCGTTCGAGCCCATCGCGTCCACGCGCCCGCCGACAACAACCGTCGGGTCCAGCCCGCCGGCAGCAAGCACCGCCGCAACCATCGAAGTAGTAGTTGTCTTACCATGCATACCAGCGATCGCGATTCCGTATTTCAGGCGCATTAACTCAGCCAACATTTCCGCGCGCGGTATCACGGGGATGTACAGGCGTAGCGCTTCCGAAACTTCGGCATTGTCGCTACTGACGGCAGAACTCGTGACCACGACTTCCGCGGTTGCGACGTTCTCCGCCGCGTGCGCCTCGCAGACAGTTGCCCCAAGCGTTTTCAGCCGGTCGGTAACAGCCGAGCGCTTCAGATCGGATCCAGAAACTTTGTATCCGAGGTTCAGCATGATCTCGGCGATGCCACTCATGCCGATCCCGCCTATACCTACGAAATGAATCCGTTGAATCCTTGCGAACATAACTTCTTTACCGCGGATTGACGCAGGTCAATACGGATCTAAACTTGAGAAACAATCAGTGATGATCCGTGTTAATCCGCGGGATGAATTTGAATTTCCGCTACTCTGCCCGCCAGTTCCGTAATATCCTTCGCCGCATCAGGATGCGCCATTGCACGCGCTGCCTGGCTCATTCGCGCCAGCCGGGCAGGATCATCGAGCAATGTGACGAGCGTATCAATCAGCCAGACCTCGTCGAGTTTGGTTTCTTCCAGCACGACAGCTGCGCCCGATTGCTCTAGGGCTTCAGCATTACGGCGCTGATGGTCGTCGGCGGCCAGCGGGAACGGGACAAAGACGGCTGGCCTGCCCGCGGCTGCAACTTCAGCCACCGTGCTCGCACCTGAGCGGCACAAGATCAAATCAGCCCGCGCGAAAAAGCGTGGCATGTCATCAATAAACTTGTGCACCTCTGCTGCTACACCCGCCTGCGTGTACCCGGACAGAACGTCATTATAGTCACGCTCTCCGGTCTGATGGATGACGCGCACGCCAGGCACACGTTTGATCAACTCGGGGATGGCGCGTGGCACAGCTTTGTTGATGGCGCGCGCTCCCTGGCTCCCGCCAAATACGAGCAGGGTAGGGGATGAAGGGGCGTACGGCTTAGCTGGAATCTGAAAAAACGCCGGGCGCACGGGAACTCCCGTGACAACCGGATTGCGAAAGTACTCCGCGGTCCGTTCGAAGTGAACGGCAGCCGCTGAGACGAAACGGGCGACGATACGATTCGCAAATCCGGGAACAAGGTTCGGTTCGAAAGCAACCGTCGGTACGTGCTTCAAAATCGCGGCAAGCATCGCCGGGCCGGAGGCGTATCCGCCAACCCCGATCACGACGTCCGGATGAAACTCGTTCAGAATGCCCGCCGCTGCAAAAACCGCGCGCGGAAGATCGAACATGGTTTTGAGCCGCGTAGCAAAGCTAACGCGATTCAGTGCCCCAACTTTTACCAACTGTAAAGGGAATCCAGCCGCGGGGACCAGCCGGTTTTCAAGGCCGCGTGCCGTGCCGATGAAGAGTACCTCGGCGGAGTATCGCTTTTGAAGTTCCTGAGCAATGGCGAGTGCAGGGATCACGTGACCACCGGTGCCGCCGCCCGCCAGAATTACTCGCATCACTTAACTATAACGGACGAAATTAGCCGGTCAGATATCTCGCGAATCAAGCACAAGACCTCTTGACACCATCTCTACTTAGTTGATAGACATAATGGAGTGACAATTTTTGGAGCGGCGCAATCATGACACTCTTGATCACTTGGACAGCCACTATTTCCTTTTCTCTGATCTTCTGGACATCGGTGATTACGGCTGTGGCCCGACTTATTAAGTGAGTTGAACTTCGCGAGGGTCGCGATCCCACGACATCCCACTCTCGCGCAAAGCAGTCCAGGGACTCCTCTGGCCCTGGGCTGCTATTTTTGGTTCTGACGTGCACGGAAGGACGGGTAGCCAAATGGTAAGGCGTCGGCCTGCAAAGCCGATCATCGCCGGGTTCGATTCCCGCCCCGTCCTCCAAACAGCAAGCTGTCCTCTGCGCCGGTCCCGAGGCCCGTTTCGGTGCGCAAAACAAGTGCCTCAAGCCTTGAGGACCGCGAGTTATTTCTTCGCAAGTGACTGATTTAGCGGGAGCATACATGCTTCATCAGTGGCCGTTTAAGTGCATACCCTATTAAATTGATCGAGATTGCTTACTATGTATTCTGCCCATGACACTTCGATAAATTCTCGCTTTTCGGTTGCAATCGTAGGCGGCGGATTCAGTGGCGCCACGCTTGCCGCGCACCTGCTACAGCTGGCGGGTCCGTCATTGTCGATCGTGTTAATCGAGCGCGCTCCCTTCCGGGCACGCGGCATCGCTTATGCCACGCAAGAGTCGCGGCACCTGTTGAATGTGCCCGCCTCGAACATGAGCGCCTTCGCCGACGATCCACAACATTTTCTGAGTTGGGCTCGTTCGAATTTCGATTCCGGTGTGCAAAACGGTGATTTCCTGTCTCGACGCCTCTACGGGCAGTATGTCGAGTCTGTGCTCGACACTGCCATCAGCCGCCGCCGCGGCGAGTTTCAATGGAGACACGGCGAGGTCGTCGGGTTGCGCACCCAGACAGGGACGACTGAACTTGTCCTCCGTAATGGCGACAAAATATTGGCCGCTGCTGTTGTCCTGGCCTTGGGAAATTTCCCGCCTGCAGACTTACGACTGCCCGGAAAAGCGGCCCATAGCGAACGCTATCTCTCTGACCCATGGTCGCCGGTTGCCCCAGAGAAAACGCCGGTTGACGGTGAAGTCCTGTTAGTAGGTAGCGGATTGACCAGCGTGGACACACTGCTCACGCTACGCGCTCGCGGATTCCGTGGCAGGATTCACATGCTCTCGCGCCATGGCCTGTTACCCCAGTCTCATCTCCCAGATTCTGGTTACTCAACATTCAAAAACTTCGCATCTTCAGGGACGGCAATCGGCCTATTACGTGTGGTGCGAGCACAGGTCCGCGAGGCGGAGCTTCGGGGAGAAGGATGGCGCTCGGCGGTTGACTCGCTTCGAACCGCGACCCAGGGAATATGGCAGACGCTTCCTCGTATCGAGCAAGAGCGGTTTTTGCGCCATCTCCGCGCCTATTGGGAGGTTCACCGCCACAGGGTCGCACCTGAAATTGGCAAAGTGCTTAAACATCAGTTGCTCGGCGGACAATTGCGTGTGCATGCGGGCCGAATCGTCGAATACCGAGAGAATACGAACAATGTTCTCGTGACATTCAACGAACGCCACCGCGGCACGCGGAGACAGATGACCGTCGACTTAGTGGTGAACTGCACAGGGCCGGTTTCTGATATTCGCAAGGCAAACACTCGTATGCTCGGCGATTGTCTGCGTCAAGGTCTGGTCCGCCCTGACGCTCTGTCGCTTGGGATCGATTCCGCACATGACGGCGCGGTTATCAATGCAAATGGAATTGCTTCGGAGTGCCTTTACACCGTGGGCCCGCTTCGAAAGGGGAACTTGTGGGAGACGATCGCGGTGCCCGAAATTCGTGCTCAAGTTGCCGACTTGGCTTCGATGCTGGTGAACAAACATCGTTCACGGCAGAACTTCACGACCCTTATGACTGAAACCGTCAGGTACGTATGACGCTCTCTATTCGGCTTGCTTGGTCACGTTCAGCAACACACCCACACAGCCCAGCGTAATGAACAACGATGAACCGCCGTAGGAAATCAGCGGCAAGGGAATGCCTTTGGTCGGCATCAGCCCGAGAACCACGCTGATATTAATGAATGCCTGGACAACTACCATGCTGGTAATGCCCACAGCCAAGAATCGCCCGAACACATCCTGTGTCCGGAGAGCGGTGCAAACACCGCGCCAGCAGAAAACTGCGAACAGCAGCACAACGCAAAGGCAGCCGACAAGCCCCAGTTCTTCGCCCAGCACCGAGAAGATGAAATCGGTATGCGGCTCGGGCAGGTAGAACAATTTTTCTTTGCCTTCCATCAGGCCAACGCCGGTCAGGCCGCCGGTCGAAACTGCTATCAGAGACTGAATGATGTGAAAACCACGGCCTTGGGGATCGGAGTAAGGATCCAGGAAAGCCAGTATCCGGTCGCGGCGATAAGCCACATGAAAGATGAGGAAATAGAGTGGCAGCAGTGATCCCACGAATGCATAGGCGAGATATTTCATCTCAAGCCCGGCCACGAAGAGAATGCAAATCGTAACTGCGCCGCACGCAATTGCAGTACCGAGGTCGGGCTGAAACACGATTAGCCCGATGAATACCAGGGTTGGCAACACTGCGGGCAACAGCGTATTGCGCCAGTCATCCATGCATTTCGTGCGGCTCTCGAGGAAAAACGCCAGGAAAAGAATAAGAACCGGCTTAGCCAGCTCCGATGGCTGGAAGGAGAAGCCGCTGAAGTGAATCCAGCGATGCGTGTTGTGCGCGCGATCCAGAAGGAAAACCGAGATCAGCATCAGCGTGGTCACGCCGAGCAACGAAAACACGACTGCGGGATGCTTCAGCCGTTTGTAGTCGATCTTCATGCCAACCAACATAGCGATAAAGCCGGCAGCCGCCCAACCGAGCTGGCGGAACAGGAAAAAATATCCGGAGTGGTAGCGCTCCTTGGCGATGACCGCCGACGCGCTGAACACCATCACCAATCCCACAAAAACCAGAACCAAAGTGACGATAAACAACCAGCGGTCCACACTGATGCGCTTTGCCATGAAGAATTCATTTCATCACGGAGACACGAGGCGGCGGGAGAATCTTGTTGTGGCTTCTTCGGAGAAGGATTAACTAAATTGGTTCAGCAAGCGTCCAGGTTCGGCAGTTCGCCGATCAAGCGCACGGTAGATGCATAGGTCCTTCGCTTCGCTCAGGATGACAAGGTGGATGGGGTTCTGGAGCTTCTTTGCAATGCCAGCACCAATTCCTTGAAAATCCTTCCCCTGTGTTCGTAATTTTGAAATTGGTCGAAGCTGGCGCACGCGGGAGCAAGCAGGACGATGTCGCCGGGCTGAGCTGCGGCCGAGGCCCGCTTTATGGCAGACTCGATTGTGCCGGAAGAAACAACCCTCACCTGCCCGCGGATTTGCGATTCGATCTTCTCCGCCGCGGCGCCGATGGTGTAAACGCATTTGACCCGCTGCCGTAGCAAATCGTTCAGCGTGATGTAATCGCTGCCCTTATCTTTGCCGCCGAGAATCAGGTGAACGTTGGCGGGAAACGATTCGAGCGCCTTGATCGTAGCATCAACGTTGGTGGCTTTGGAATCGTTGTAGTACTCGACTCCTGCAATCGTGGCAACGTATTCCAGTCGGTGCTCGACGGCTTTGAATTCGCGTACAGCATCGCGAATTCTCTCAGGCTCGCAACGCATCAGAACGCCGGCGCAGGCTGAGGACAGCACGTTTTCGAGGTTGTGACCGCCTTTCAGCGGAATCTCGCTTACCGGCATGATCACAACGTCTGAGGTTTCACGCCGAAAATGAATATTCCCATCGCGAACGAACGATCCCTGTTCCACCTCGCGCTTGCGGCTGAACCAGAAGACCTGGGCGCGCGTTCGAGAAGCGAGTTCGACACACGTTGGATCGTCTGAGTTGAGCACGGCAAAGTCGTCCGCTGTCTGGTTCTCGAAAACGCGCGCCTTGGCATCCACGTAGTTCGCAAACGTACGATGACGGTCAAGATGGTCGGGCGTTATATTCAACACAACAGCAACTCTGGGGTGAAAGCTGCGGGTGGTTTCGAGCTGAAAACTCGAAACCTCAAGCACAATTGCGGTTTCAGGTGTGGCCTCGTCCACCAGGGAAATCGCAGGTTTGCCGATGTTCCCGCCGACCAGGGTCTTGAGCCCGCCTTTCGCCAGAATCTCGCCCACCAGAGTGGTGGTTGTCGTTTTCCCGTTTGAACCGGTGATGGCCACGATTGGTCCGGTCAGAAACTCGGAAGCCAGTTCTATCTCGCCTATAACCGGGGCTCCGAGCGGGCGCGCCTGCTCAAGCGGCTGCGAATCCACCGGGACTCCCGGGCTCACCACAATAAGTTCTTGATTTTGAAATGTCCGGTCACCGTGTCCGCCGGTTTCGACGACAATGCCCTGGTCAAGAAGGGCGGGGATCTCTTCGCGCAACTGATCTTGCGACTTCGCATCCGAGACGGTGACGTGCGCGCCACGCGATTTCAGAAACAACGCCGAAGCCACGCCTGACCGTCCGAGGCCAACAACAAGAACGCGTTTGTTGGTGAGGTCCAAAGACAAAGCTCTTAGCCCCCTAGCTCTTAGCGTTTAGCGTTGACTGCATGCTGGCTCAACCACCGTAAGGCTAAAGGCTAATAGCTAGAACCTAGCTGCTGGTTTTTGAGATTATCGCAGCTTCAGAGTGGTCAACGCGAACAGGGCGAACACCAGCGACGCAATCCAGAAGCGGACGATAATCTTCGACTCCGACCATCCAATCAACTCGAAATGATGGTGAATGGGTGCCATCTTAAAAATGCGCTGCTTGCGAAGCTTGTATGACGCAACCTGCAAAATGACCGAAAGGGCCTCGATCACGAACACGCCACCGATGAAGGGAAGCAGCAGTTCCTGCTTAATCATCACGGCAATTGTGCCGATCGCCCCGCCCAGGGCAAGTGATCCCACGTCTCCCATGAAAACTTCCGCTGGATGAGCGTTGTACCAGAGGAATCCAATGGCAGCGCCGACCATGGCGCCACAAAAGATAGTCAGCTCTCCAACCTGGGGCATTCGAGGCAATTCAAGATATGTAGAAAATGTCGCGTGGCCGCTCACATATGTGAGCACTGTGAGCGCGCCAGCCGCGATGACGGTGCAGCCGATCGCCAGACCATCGAGACCATCGGTCAGGTTCACCGCATTGCTTGCGCCGACGATCATCAGCACGACAAAGACGATAAACGGCAGGAACGCAATCGGCCACAGACTCGGGTTGTGCAGCAAGCGATCGACAACCAGGTCAGGATGAAATTGCTTCAGAAACGGCACAACTAGTCGTGTGGAATACATCCCGCGGTTCTGCATCAGGATAAGCGCAACCGCAATTAGGCTGCTGGTCAGGATCTGAAGCCCGAGCTTGGCTCGGGCGGTCAAGCCAAGGTTTCTTTTGTGGATCGTCTTGGTGTAGTCGTCCGTAAAACCGATTGCCGCGAATGCTGCCGTCGAGAGGACGGCCATCCAAACAAACAGGTTGGTCAAATCGGCCCACAATAGCGTCGGCACAATGATTGAAATGACAATCAGTACCCCACCCATCGTGGGCGTGCCGGCTTTTTTCTGGTGGCCCTTTGGCCCTTCTTCACGGATGTATTGGCCGATTTGAAATTCGCGGAGGCGGTTGATGACCAGAGGGCCGATGATCAACCCTGTGAACAACGCAGTCAGGCTGGCAAATGCAGTGCGAAAAGTAAGATAGCGGAAAATCCGGAACGGCGGAAAGTAATGAAAAAGTTTTGAGTACAGCAGCCAGTAAAGCAATCCGCCTCCGGAAAAACGTCGTTCATCATTGGCCGGTTGGCCAAAAGGTTAGAACCTGTTGTTATTTTGTGTCAGTCAAAGGCTTCCATGCTTCGAGCGCCTTCTCCAGCTTCACGCCCCGCGAGGCTTTCAGCAAAATGACGTCGCCTTCGCGCGCATTGTTCGAAAGCCATACGCCCGCTTGTTCGGGGGTCGCTATAAATTGCCCTTCACCGCCGGACTGTACTGTTGCCTCGACTATCGCTTGTGCCAGACCGCGAACCCCAAGCAGAAAGTCGATTTTCTGCTCTGCGATATGGTGTCCACATTCGCGGTGCATTTTCTCGCCTTGCGGCCCTAGCTCCAGCATCTCGCCAGCGACGACAATGTGCCGCTTTGCGGGTATTCCCGCAAGCGCATCGACCATTGCCATCAGGGCCTTCGGATTCGAATTGTAACAATCGTTGATGACAGTGATGTTGCCAAACCGAACAACCTCGCCCCGTTTATCGGCAGGAACAAGAGTGGACAGCGCTACCGTCGCCTCGGCCAAGGTCACACCCTGCTCAAGCGCGACGGCAATTGCGGCCAGCGCGTTATGTACATTGTGCTTTCCGACGAGTGGCAGCAGTGCGCGCTCACGCTGGCGGCCGGAAAGCACATCGAACGACGAGCCTTGCTGGGCGCGAGTCTCGAAATTTTCTGCGCGGATGGTTGCTGCCGGGCTGAATCCGTAAGTGACAACCTTGCCGTGGAAATCGCGCCCGAATTGCGATACATACTCGTCATCGGCATTGAGTACGGCGGTCCCAGTCGGGGGAAGCGACTCCACTAGCTCATACTTCGCGCGGGCGATGTCGGCGATGGATTTGAAGAATTCAAGGTGCACGGGCGCAACATTGGTGATCACGCCGATGTCCGGAAGCGCGATCTTGGCAAGAGCCGTGATCTCGCCCGCATGCGACATCCCCAGTTCTACGACAGCAACGTCGTGCTCGGGCTCAAGCTTGAGAAGCATGAGCGGCAGCCCGAAATGGTTGTTGAAATTTCCGGCGGACTTATAAACGTTGAATTTGCTGGCCAGAACGTGCGCAATGGCTTCCTTCGTCGTGGTTTTTCCGGCAGATCCTGTGACTGCGACTAGTGGCTTAGCCCACAGACGGCGGACAGCGGTGGCAAGGGATTGAAGAGCGAGCAACGTATCTTCGACGGGAATGAGAACCGGCGCTGACTGTGCTTGCGTAGGGGCGGGTGCCCTCACCCGCCTACCCCGGACGAGGGCGTCCGGGGCTACGTGGGAACTGATGGTACTGAGTTTCTCTTTGGAAACAACGGCCGCAACTGCTCCATTTTCGAGCGCCTGAGAGACGAAGTCATGGCCATCGAATTTTTCGCCCTTTACCGCAAAGAAGAGTTCGCTGGGGCGGATCGTGCGTGAGTCAATCGAATATCCGGTTGCAACCGCATCGGCGCGTCCGCCGGTCAATTGAGCCGCAAGATTTTCGGCGATGCGCGACAGCGGCAACTTCATGCCGTCTGCTCCGCTGTGGCCTTACGCTCGCAATCGTAGCCGAGCTCGCGCAGGCTATCGCAGGCTACCTGGCGATCATCGAACGCAGCCGTTCCCGAACGCGAAATCTGCACCTTCTCATGTCCCTTACCAGCGATCAGGACGATGTCGCCCTTTCGCGCTTCGCTAATGGCCATCCGGATTGCGGTGGCGCGGTCAGGCTCGGTCTTATATGTGGTTCCCGAGCGCTGCAATCCAATAACGGCATCGTTGATGATGGCAAGCGGGTCTTCGCTGCGCGGGTTGTCCGACGTGAGCACAACAAAGTCGCTACCCCGTCCCGCTGCTTCGCCCATCAGCGGACGCTTGGCTCGGTCGCGATCGCCGCCGCACCCAAAGACCGTGATCACGCGGCCGCCGTTTGGTTTGGCAAGTTCGCGAGCGAGTACTGTGAGATTTCGCAAGGCGTCGTCAGTGTGAGCGTAATCAACCGCAACCGTGAATGGCTGAGTACAATCCACCCGCTCGAAGCGCCCGGGGACGCGAGCAAGGGCGCTCACGCCTGCGGCGATATCTTCGCTTTGACAACCTCGGGCATGAGCCGCGGCCGCAGCAGCAAGAATGTTGTAGGCGTTTACGCGGCCAATCAACGACGAGCTGATAGGGATCGTTTCGTCCGTGGTGACTAGATCGAAGCGCGTACCTCGCGTACTCACATCCAGTTTCGAAACGTGAAAGTCGGCTTTCGCAAGGCCGTACGTGATAACTTCCGATCCCTGGTTTCGACAGAACTTGACCAGATGGCCCCCGGCCTCATCGTCTGTATTAAGCACGGCTACGCGCGGCGCGGGCGCCCCGGATCCCTCGAACAATATCTTTTTAGCCGCGAAATACCCCTCCATCGTGCCGTGGTAATCGAGATGGTCGCGCGTGAAGTTGGTGAAGATGGCAACATCAAATGGAACGCCATACGTGCGCTGCTGCGCAAGCGCATGCGACGAAACTTCCATCACAGCTTCGGTCGCGGCGTTTTCTATGGCGTCTCGAAACAGACGATTCAATTCCAGCGACTCAGGCGTGGTGTGTGGCGCCGGGAAAACCTTCCCTGCAACGTGATATTCGATTGTGCCAACGAGAGCGGTAGTGCGCCCGGCCCCATTCAGAATGGATTCCAACAGGAACGCGGTGGTGCTCTTGCCATTGGTGCCGGTTATCCCTGTGATCGTCAGCTTTTCTGCAGGGTATCCGTAGAAATTCGCGCTCATGCGCGCGAGCGCCTGACGGCCGTGGGCAATCTGCGCCCACGCAAGCGCTGCCGGCTTCTGAGCGGGATCGTCGGTGACGATCGCAACCGCGCCCGCATCGATTGCCCTCTCAATGAAGCGGTTGCCGTCGCTCGACTCGCCTCTCATCGCCACGAACACGTCTCCCGGCTTCACCTGGCGCGAGTCGTATTCGACGCCAGTGACTAGCGGATTGCCGCTGTGGGCAAGCACTTCCGCACCGTACAAGAGTTCAAGGAGAGTCACTGCTGTTGAGTATATTGCAAACAGCACGGGTCAACTATTCACCAGCCGGACACGAAGGACCCTCACAATTTCCGGCGGATGACATTCGTTAGGCAAAGCTGAGCGCGGGTTAGCGCCCGAATTTCACTATTATTCTGGCGCCGCTGGGAACGTGTGCGCCCGCAGGAGGGTTCTGCTCCTGACCCCGGCCGCTGCCTATCACGTCGAGATCGAGGCCGCTCGATTCTGCAAGCTCAATGGCTGAACGAACCGATTTGCCGGCGAACGAGGGCACGGTTATTCCACCTTGCTCGACCTCCAGGACAACAGTCCCATTTGGTGTCGGCTGGGTCTCTGCACTATGGGCTGCCGGCGCGACCGGTTCGGCAGCGCGCGATTCAGACTCGAGTCGAGCTGGCTCGCGCATTGCCGCGGGAATCACTCCACCATCATTAGTAGATGGACGTGCCCCTCGCCCATCGGGCATGTTGGTCGACACGTTTCTTCCTCGATCAGAAGGGAGAGCCGGATCGGCGGACGACGATGAAGCGTCTGCTGCCTCAATCTCCTCTCCCGGATGATCAGGGGATCCTTCTTCGAGGTCCTTCTCTGGCGTCTTGGCGCTTGCAAGGAGCGTCTGGCGGCTTGCCGGAATTTCGAGGTCATGCGGCGTATGCAGATACTCCAAAACCTGCTGCGCAATGCGCGTGAATACAGGCGCTGAAACCTGTCCACCCTGATGCAGTCCTACCGCTGAATCGAGAACTACAGCAATCGTTACCGATGGATTGTTCACCGGGGCAAATCCAGCAAATGAGGCAACGTATTTTGTATGCGAATAGGCATGCGTTGCCGGATCAACTTTTTGCGCCGTTCCTGTTTTTCCCGCCGAGCTGTACCCGATCAGCCTGGCTTTGGTTCCTGTGCCGTGCAGAACCACCGCCTGCATCATTTGCCGCATCTCGGCCGCAGTCATGGAAGAGATCACGCGATGTTCATTCACCGAATGAAATGCGATCATCTGCGGAGCGCTTTGCGGCTGCGTTGTCCCAGCGACGATTCGGGGAGCGACGTAGATCCCGTCGTTCGCCATAGTTGAAATCAGTCCGACCAGTTGCAGGGGCGTGATTCCGATCTCCTGGCCCATTGAAATAGCAGCGATTGAAACCTTGGACCAGCGGCTCACCGGCTTCGTTAACCCGCGGGTTTCGCCCGGAAGTTCAATCCCCGTTTGCTGGCCGAATCCGAATCCTCGAATGTATTTGTAGAAGCGATCGTCGCCGAGACGCAGGCCGATCTTGATTGAACCGACGTCGCTGGATTCCGCCAGAACGTCAGAGACCGTGAGCAACCCATGGGGACGGCTGTCACGAATGCGCATGCCGTTAAAAACGATGGAGCCCATCTGGCAATCGAACATTTCATCGGGACGCGTGACTTTTTCTTCCAGCGCACCGGAGATCGTCACCAGTTTGAAAGTCGAGCCTGGCTCGTAGACGTCGCTAACGGCATGATTCTTGAGTTTGTCGGGTGTAATCTCGCGCGAAAGATTGGGATTGAAAGTGGGCTGGTTTGCTAGAGCGAGAATTTCTCCGGTACGAGGATTCTCGACCACAACTGTTCCGGCAATGGCGTGCGTCTCCTGGATTGCCGTAGCTAGCTCACGCTCTGCGATGTACTGAATCTTCTCGTCGATCGTAAGTACGACATTTCGTCCGGGCTCCGGCTGTTTCTCCACGCTTCCAAACCACTTCTTGCGCGCGTCCACTGAGATCAACATCTGCCCGGGGCGTCCGTGTAGATCCTCTTCGTACTCCCGCTCAATGCCGCTCAGGCCGGCGTCGTCCATCCCGACATAGCCGAGTACTTGTGCTGCAAGATCATTCTTCGGGTAGTAGCGCTTGGATTCCTTCTGGAAATAGATCCCCCGAAGATTCAGGGATCGAATACGCGCCGAAATTTCGGGATCGGGCTTGCGCGCCACCCAGCAGAATGTTTTCGAGCCTTCGCACTTCGCCAGCAACTCCCGCGGGTCCTGCTTCGTGATTCGCGCGACCAACGAAATCGTGCTCGCCGGATTCGGCATTTCGGTGGGCACGGCGAAAACTGAGTCCACGTTAATGGACATCGCGAGTTCGTGTCCCTGCCGGTCGTAGATGATGCCGCGCCGAGCTGAAACCTCTTCTGTTCGCTGCTGCTGATGTTGGGCCCGCTGCTGGAAGCTGCCGTAACGGAAGATTTGCAGATAAACAAGGCGGAAGCAGATTGCGGAACACCACAGGACGAATACCGCGCTTAAAAGGTAGAGACGAAGGTTGGTGCGATTGCGGGCTGTGGCGGGAACGGACATTTATCAGAACAACAGGCGACCGGTTAGCCGCCAGACTCAACAACTTGGCGGGCGAGGACGCCCGCCGCTCCAGAAATCACGTTAGCGAGCCGAAATAACCGCCACCGGCGTCAAGCTGGCCACAACCTGTCCTGAGGATTCCGGTGCCGAAGAATCAATCCGGACCACCTGTCCGGCTTGCGGAGATTGCAGCCCTAAAGTGCGTGCGATGCGGTCAATACGCCCAGGATCACGCAGGGTGGCCTCTTCAAGGCTCAATGCGTGATTGAGTTCCGTCAGGCTGTCACGTTGCGACTTCAGCGCTTCGATCTTGTACCCATATTCAATCGCCTTGAAATGTTGAAAGGCGTAGGTCATCACGAACAAAAATAGGCAGGCAAGCGCAACGCCGAAGTGGCGCAGCTCGCGCGCATGCCGCGGGTCCTCAACTTTCACCAGGCGCGAATTGTCGATTGCTTTGGTGAAGTAAATCTCTGGCGTCCCCGTCCAGCAACGCTGGCGCGGAGCGGCAACGTTGCCCTGAAACGTAGCTGGAATCGCCGCGGCCGCCATATTAAGCCACCCCGGCGAGTTCAAGATTCAGGTTTGCAATTTCGTTCTGCGCGACCGTGTACCAGTAGGCGAGTTTCGATTCCTGTTCCGGGTCGAGGCGGAGGCTGGTTTCCGCACGTTCGACCGTCGCGATCAATTCGTCAATCAAGCTTCCCTTGTACATCGTCTTTCTCCCTTGGTCTGATTCCCACCTACAGAACTTTGCAACCTGTGCGTTGCGGCAGTCGTTTTTATGAAACTCGAAAAAATATCACTTCCAAATTCTTTCCGCTGCCCTCAGCTTCGCGCTTCTCGCCCGCGGGTTCGAAGCGATCTCTTCTTCACTCGCCATCACTGGCTTTTTCGTCAGCACTTTGTATTGGCCCAGCTTCGCACCTTCGCGTATCGCATCTTTCACGATGCGGTCTTCCAGCGAGTGAAAGCTGATCACCACCAGCCTTCCACCCGGTTTCAGCAACTGCGGCGCCGCTTCGAGCAGCTTCCGCAGATCGTCCAGTTCGCGGTTTACGAATATTCGGAGAGCTTGAAAGGTTCGCGTCGCGGGATGAATTTTACCTTCAGCCTGATTCATTGGCCGGGCCGCGGCTGAAACGACCGCTGCCAAATGCGCAGTGGATCGTATCGGCCGCGACCGGACAATGGCTCTGGCGATTCTCCGCGACCTCCTTTCCTCACCGAATTCGTAAATCAGATCGGCAAGCTCACGCTCGTCGAACTGGTTTACCACTTGTTCGGCGGTGAGCTCGGACATCGGATTCATCCGCATATCCAGAGGCCCTTCCGCCTGAAAACTAAAGCCGCGCGTCGCGTCGGAAAACTGCAGGCTGCTCACGCCCAGGTCAGCGAGAATTCCGTCGTACGTCGTCCGCCGTTCGTCGTTCGCCAAATCCACAAATGACCCGTGTCGTAGCTCAATCCTCGGCCAGTCCGCTTCTTGGTTTTGGCCAACGACCGACGACGTATGACGTACGACGTTTTCTGCAATTTCCAGCGCCTTGGGATCTTTATCTACGCCAATCAAATGACCCGGTGCGCCGAGGCGTTTTGCGATTTCTAAGCTGTGCCCGCCAAGGCCCACCGTGGCGTCGATATAGATCCCGCCGCGCCGGACGGCTAAAAAGTCGATCGCTTCTTTTAAAAGAACCGGAACGTGTCCAATGTCCCCACGTCCAACCCCCTGAGGGGTTTTTGTTGATCCCTCGCCCACTAGATGCCCAGTTCGTCGAGCGTCTTCTCATCCTCAGGCGTGAACTTGTCTTCCTCGATCTCCCGGCGATACTGCTCCAGGTTTCGAACTACTAAATACGTCAAGTTTCCGGTCACCGCCACTTCGCCCTTGATCTGCGCCGACTC
This sequence comes from Acidobacteriota bacterium, assembly GCA_003224815.1. Taxonomy (GTDB): domain Bacteria; phylum Acidobacteriota; class Terriglobia; order Terriglobales; family Acidobacteriaceae; genus Gp1-AA145. Next base: position 19,392 of record QHZW01000123.1, read on the forward strand.
GCGCAGCAACTGAGGCATTAGCAATCGCCCCTGACCGTCCATCTCCACTTGCTGACCCCAGTAGTTCGTGCGATCGAGAAACTTCTTCTTCGTAGGATTGAAAGTGGAGAGCCCCGCCAGCTTCTGCTCGATCCGCTCCCATTCCTCGAAGGGATAAACTTGTGCAACCTTCCCGTCGAAGCTCGTGATATAGAATTGCTGCCCGTACTTCTCGTCGATCACGCGCTTGAATTCCGCGGGGACCTTGAGCCGCCCTTTTTCGTCCACGCGAGTTGGGTGATTGCCGCGAAACATGACTTAACTGTTGGTGCTGACGATGCTTGTGTGGCGACGGGCGCCCTCGCCCGTCGGGTCGCCGCGAGGCGACAATTCCGACCAGAGAGGCAAAAACGGTGACGAGTTGGGTTGTTTCGATCTCATTTAGCTTCGTTTTGGAGGTGTCAGCCTTGAAATCCACTGTCGCTCCGCTTTTATCTCGCTGCCACTAATTGTACTGGCCACTTCGTACCACTTTTGACCACATCTTACTGCTAAATGCTTGAGAGTCAACAGCAAAGTTATAGGTCAGTGTCGGGTAGTTGGACTCAATCTTAAAAACCCAAGAAATTGCGGATTACTTCTTAGGTCACCCCAAGGTATGGTGTTTTTAGCTTTGGTTCCTCTCCACCTAAACCCAATCAGGTGAGTAGGCGAGGCTGTGGAAAACAGAACTCACACTCAATCGCTTGCGTGAGCGAAGCGATTTTGCGGAGTAAGCCGGCTGCTCGGACCGGATGTCCAATTCCCAAAATGTCCCAACCTCAGCCGTTGCACATGATTCTTCGACGTGCCTGAGGTCCCTTGGACGGAGGGCAATCGGGGAACGGTGACAGATGTCACCCCTGGAAGGGAATCACGCTACTTGCTAGAAGCCGTCACGAGAATCCTCGCGAATGTTAAAGAAGACCGAGTGCGGCTGCACAAAACGATAAAATGAGATTGTGAGCACAGTTGCAGTTCCGGTGCCCGTGAAAGGGGACAAACCGTGGCGAAAGTTCTCGGCCAGAGAGCGGATTTTGCTTTGGCTGATCACGTGGTCAGCGTACATCGCCGTTCGTGCACTCGGGCCTACGATCCGCATGGCGGTTTCATGGGAAGAGGACTCGCCCAGGAGTCTCGCCGAGCGGCCGTACGTTTACTCGTTCTGGCATAACTGCATGATTACGGCCATGTACTGGTGCCGCGACTTGGGCGTTCGCGTCATGAGCAGCGACAGTTTTGACGGCGAATACACTGGCCGCATCATGCAGAAATTTGGATTCGTGAAGGTACGCGGATCGAGTTCGAAGGGAGCAATACGAGCGCTGCTCGGTATGCGTAGGGCGCTCGAAGAAGGACGGACAGTTGCGTTCACAATTGATGGTCCAAAAGGGCCGCGTTACGTGGCGAAGCCGGGGCCAGTGAGCTTGGCGCGCAGCACGGGAGCGCCCATGGTTGTGTTTCACATCGCGCACGAGCGTGCATGGGTGCTGAAAACCTGGGACGGCTGCATGATTCCCATGCCATTTACGCGCGCGCTGATGCGGATCAGCGGGCCAATACGTGTCCCCGCGGATGGAGATCAGGAGCATCATCATCGAGAGTTGCAGACAGCGCTCGACCGTGTGCGAGAATTTGCCGAGGCAAACGTTGGGAAGGCCGGGACGGCCGAGTTTCCTTTCGGACGCAGCAATAAGGACGAACACTGAAGACCATTTTGTGATTTAGAAATTTTGTAATCGGGTAATGTGAAACCTCGTGTCAGCAGTTCGGCAGGTTGAACAGAAATTTGCAGCTTGGGTTTCAAATTATCAATTTACAAGATTCACCCAATTACACAATTCACCGGGACGGAGTACATGACTAACCTTGCCCAAGCGCCATCGCGAGAAAGCACGCTCGCAGAAGTCAAACAACAGTACCAGGCTTTCAAAGCCAAGGGCCTAAAGCTGAATCTCACGCGTGGAAAGCCGGCGCCGGCGCAACTGAACTTGTCATCCGAGTTGCTCTCGCTTCCCGGCACAAGCGACTTCACTGCCGAAGACGGCACTGATTGCCGTAATTACGGCGGCCTGCAGGGACTGCTCGAAACACGGCGTCTGTTCTCCGGAATCATGGAAGCGCCCCCTGAACAGATCGTCGTCTCGAACAACGCAAGTCTCGCGCTGATGCACGACTGCATCGTCTGTTCCCTACTAAAAGGCACGTGCGACAGCGCACAGCCCTGGTCCAAAGAAAAAGAGATTGCGTTCCTTTGCCCTGTTCCCGGCTATGACCGCCATTTCAGAATCTGCGAAGACTACGGCATTCGCATGATCACCGTGCCATTGAACGACGATGGCCCCGACATGAACGAAATCGAGCGCTTGGTCGCGAGTGACGTTTCTATCAAAGGCATTTGGTGCGTTCCGAAGTACAGCAATCCGACCGGCTGCGTTTACTCGGACGCGGTCACCGGGCGTCTGGCCGCGATGAAGACCGCAGCAACGGATTTTCGTGTGTATTGGGACAATGCTTACGCAGTTCATCACCTGACGGACGAGCGGATCGAGATCGCGAACATTGTGGAGCTATGCGCGCGCCACGGGCACGCAAATCGTGCGTTCGTGTTTGCATCAACCTCGAAGATTACTTTTGCTGGAGCAGGCCTGGCGCTGTTCGCCGCTTCTAAAGACAACGTCCAATGGCTGCTTACGCGATTGATCCCGCGCACAATCGGCCCGGACAAGGTGAATCAGTTGCGGCATGTTCGTTTCCTGAAAAACGAAGCCGTGATAACGGCGTTGATGGACAAGCAACGAGCCATCATTGCACCGAAGTTCGAAAAAGTGCTGCAGGTGTTCCAGGCAGAGTTAAGCGAAATTCCCAACTTGTCGTGGACTCGGCCTAAAGGTGGGTACTTCATCAGCTTGACTGTGCCTCGGGGCTGCGCGAAACGAGTTGTGGCGCTGGCCAAGAATGCAGGGCTTGAACTCACTCCCGCCGGCGCGACGCACCCCTACGGCAAAGATCCCGACGACCGCACAATCCGAATTGCGCCCAGTTTCCCCGATTTGAAGGAAGTCGCGCAAGCGGCGGAAGGCGTAGCACTGTGCGTGAAGTTGGCCGTTGCAGAAAAACAAATCGCGTAGCGGCGGGTGCCCTCACCCGCCCTGCAGAGCGAAGCTCTGCGTTTCGTCATCCTCTATGTAGTCCCCTTGCGCACTTCACTTCTGCCGGATGCTAGAATTTCCCTTCAACTCTCTCCATGCCAGCCACCATTCTCGACGGAAATAAGATCGCATCCGAAATCCGCGCAGAAGCAGCCGCGGCTGTGAAAGCCATGTCGGCGGCGGGCTTGCCGCCAGGTCTTGCGGTCATTCTGGCGGGACATAATCCCGCTTCCGAAGTCTATGTTCGCGGCAAGGTGAAAGCCTGCGAGGAAACCGGAATCTACAGCGAGAAGCACACACCATCAACCGACATAACGACTGATGAACTGCTTGCGTTGGTTACTGAGCTTAACCGCCGGGATGAGATTGACGGAATTCTCGTGCAACTGCCACTCCCGCCTCAAGTAGATTCCAAAAAGGTTCTGCTCGCGGTCGACCCGGCAAAAGACGTGGATGGATTTCATCCCATGAACGTCGGTTTTCTCTCGACGCAGCGCCCCGGACTGGTGCCATGCACCCCGGCTGGGATCATAGAGATGTTGGAGCGGAGCGGAATCAAGATCGCGGGAAAAGACGCCGTGGTGATCGGCCGCAGCGACATCGTCGGCAAACCCATCGCGATGCTTTTGCTGAACGCGAACGCAACCGTGACTGTCTGCCATTCCAAAACGCGCGATCTGGCGGGCGTTTGCCGGCGCGCCGACATTCTGGTTGCGGCAATCGGACGCGCAGGGATGGTAACGCGCGATTTTGTCCGTGCTGGGGCCACGGTGATTGACGTTGGCATGAATCGCGTGAGCGAAGCGGCAGAGTTCAAGCGCCTCTTTGCGGACAATCCGAAGCGCGAAGAGACATTTCGGCTAAGAGGTGCGGTGCTCGTCGGTGACGTGCATCCTGAGGTCGCGGAAGTGGCGGGCGCGATTACGCCCGTGCCGGGCGGCGTCGGGCCGCTGACCATTGCTATGCTGATGTCAAATACCATCAAAGCCGCGAAGATGCGGAGGGGCGGGATCGGTTCGGGTCTCGCAAGACCTGCATGAATGCAGAAGTATGAAGTCAGGAGGGAGGAGTGAAGGCCTTTCCCACGGCATTTGTGTACTCTTACTTCTGCATTCTTGCTTCTGAATTCTGACTTCTGAGGTGATCATGCTTAAAGTCGGCCTTACGGGCGGTATCGCTTCCGGAAAGTCGCTGGTCAGCCAAATCTTCATTGACCTCGGCGCCCACTGCATCGACGCAGATGAGATCGCCCACAAACTGATGGGGCCAGGCGAACCTGTGTACGAGGAAATCGTCAAGAGCTTTGGAAGCGAAATTCTTAATGCCGACAAGACGGTCAACCGCGCCAAACTCGCCGAACTTGCTTTTGACAAGCGTAAACCGAGAATCTATGAACTCAACCGCCTCATTCATCCCGGGGTTATCGAGCGTTACGAGAAGTGGATGGATGAGATCGGCAAGCGCGAGCCCGAGGCGATCATGATTTTAGAAGCTGCCCTACTGCTCGAGGCCGGCCTGCGGCGACGTTTTGACGAGATCATCGTCGTGACCTGCAAGCCTCAGCAGCGCATTGACCGCTGGGCAGCAAGCCACAACCTCGATCCTGACGCCGCTCGCAATGAAGTCACGCGCCGGATGATGGCACAAGCCCCGGTAGAAGCCAAAATTCAAGCCGCAGACTTCGTTATTGATAACAGCGGATCCATTGAAGAAACGCGGAAGCAAATTGAGGACGTCTATCGGAAACTTGCCTCCAAGGCCACGGCACGTACAGCTTAGCTCTCAGGCTGACACTCGCACGAGCGGGACTAACCGTCCCTCCATTTCCAGAGTAAATACTTTGCGGTGCTTGCGCCTAACGCGTAGCATCTAATTTGCATGCAAGTATCCACCGCCGTATCGGAGCTCACGCCCAAGCTCGCCTTCAGCGAGATCATGAGCTTCGCCTATGACACATTCTGCAGTAATAAAGTCCGATTCATGCTGACCGCGCTCGGAATGGTCATTGGCACGGCTTCACTCATTCTGGTGGTCACCATCGGACTCACCGGCAAGCAATACGTTCTTAATCAAATTCAAGGCATTGGCGCAAACCTGATCTATGCGGAGTATGAAGGCGGCGCGCAACGCATTACGAGCACCGCTCCCGATCCGCTCACCGTCGATGATATGAAAGCCGCCGACGAACAGGTTTCTGAAATCGTCGGCGCTTCGCCTGTAGTGGCCCTCAGTGAGCGTATTCCGGTCGGCGACGGCAAGGAGCGCGACATACAGATTCTCGGCGTCTATCCGCAGTACCGCAACGTTCGCAACCTGGTGGTCGCTTCAGGGCGGTTTTTCGATCAGCAAGATGAACAGTCACACACCAAAGCCGGGCTGGTAACGGATAAATGGGCACAAGAAATTTATGGCTCGGCCCAGGATGCGGTCGGCAAGACCATCAAGCTCAGCGGTTTGCCGTTCACGATTGTCGGAACATTTCACGAACGCGTGGACACTTTCGGCCAATCGGAAGTGACCACCAATACTTTCCTCATCCCCTACAGTGTGGCGCGCTACTTCACCGATACGCCAACAGTGAAGCTGATCTACTTTTCGGTAGCAGATCCAACTATGGTCGCGCAAGCCACGGAACAGATCAGGCGCGTGATTCAATCCCGCCATCGCGCGGAGTCGGTTTACAACATTACTAACCTGACCCAACTTGTTGCTGTAGCGGAAAAGACTGCCAACGCGCTGACAATGGTTCTCCTGGGTGTAGCAGCCATAGTCCTGTTGGTCAGCGGCATTGGAATCATGAACATCATGCTTGCAACCGTTAGTGCGCGAATTCGAGAAATCGGAATTCGAAAGGCGCTGGGCGCTACAAATCGTGAAATACGGTTTCAATTTTTGTCGGAAGCTATCCTGATCTCCGTAGGCGGCGGCTTAATCGGAGTCGTCATTGGGCTGGCGATTCCCTTCTCGGTGCGATTCCTCACTGAGTATCGTTTGCCTGTATCAGGGCTTTCCGCGATTGTGGCAATTGTGGTTTCGTCTCTGGTTGGAATCCTGTTCGGTACAGTCCCAGCCACGCGCGCAGCGAAACTGGACCCTGTCGAGAGTTTGCGTTACGAATGAGAATTCGCGCTGACGCACTTCACCCAACCCACGGGCTCCCGATTTTCGTATGCAGACTCTAAAAACAAGAACGCCGGGCTGGTTGGCCCGGCTCTTTCCTTGTTCATTCATCTGTGGGGAGCGACTGGTTTACGTCTTTTGCCCCGCGGAGAACCGGCAATGCGCAGCCGGCAATCTCTACCCGGCCGACGGCATCACGTGCCGCTTCTGGCGAAACGCCATAGCCACGCCCCATCAGAAATACCTGCACCAATTCCGCCGCTTCGCGAGAATCGGCCAAACCTCCCTGCAGCAGATCGTTCCGCAGAGCCGTCAACTCCGTGTTCGAGAATCTTTCTCTCATCGGGTTCACCTCCGACCCTGACCTTCTAACCATTAGACTCAGCTGCAACCACTTTTGTTGCATGCAATTTCTCTGCCGAACTTCAGGGTCTTCTGGTATATCCAGCAGAAAAACTACATAGGTCTTAAACCCTTAAAGATCAGCGAAGTTGCTTCTTCAATCGGCAGAACGGATGGAGCGGGTTAGCAAAGAGGAGCGGGAAAATAGTCTCACACCGACACATTTTGTCACTTCGGGACGGCATCGTGTTTGTTTGAGATGGCGAATTCGTATCTTGAGGGATTGCAGTCAGCAGCGGAGGCGGTTGATCATGCCGCGTCGATGGTAGCCTCGTCCACCAAAAGAATGGGTATGCCGTCACGCACCGGGTAGACGCGCCTGCACTCGGCGCATTTAAGACTGTCTCCGGTCTGACTCTCTGTCAGAGATTTCTTGCAGACTGGGCAAACAAGGATATCGAGCAGTTCCTGTGGAATCATGCGCGCTATTCTACGCCATCCGCGGTTGACTTACCTCGTGCCGGCCAGATACAGTCGCATTGAATTCAACTTACGTTCGCGCGTCCTGCTCGCTTGGGCAGGACTGGGAAGCGGGTGCAAACCCCGCGCTGCCGCGCAACTGTAAGCGAGGACATCGCACGGGCCACTGGGAGTTGATCCCGGGAAGGCACCGGGCAAAAGTTGGATCTCTCGGATATTGTGGGGCGGCCGCCCTCGGCTATCCTGGCGAGCGTGTTCGCCGAGCCCCGAGAATCCTTACTCGCGAGCCAGGAGACCGGCGCGAACTGACAACACCAACCCCTTTCGCGTGATAAAGGAGGAGTGATGCGGTTCTGTTTCCGGCTTTTGGTCGTTGCTGTTTTTTGTCTCCCTGCTCTGGGTTCCGAGCTCACCATCAGAGTTGTTGATCCTCGGTCCGCCGTTGTAGCCGGCGCGCAGGTCGAGTTGTTTGCTGATCCATCGAACCGTCCTATCGCACTGCAGTTAACCTCCGCTCAAGGAATTGCC
>QHZW01000420.1 GCA_003224815.1 Acidobacteriota bacterium
CCTTGATCTCGCTCTCGAAGAGGCACGCGGACATGGGCAGACTCTGGCAATCCGGCTGATGCCGTACTCCAACAAAGACCCGCTTCCCGACTGGTATCAGAAATCCGGCGCGCGCCGGGCCAACAAGCCCACAGACAAAGATGGCTCGATCTGGCAGCCGGATTTTTCTGATCCTCTTTTTCTGAAGTACTGGGGTGAGTTGGTCGCCGAGGCGGGCAGGCGTTATGACGGGAATCCTTACCTCGACAGCGTGGATATTTCTTCTGTCGGCTACTGGGGCGAGGGCTGGAGCCCGTACATGCCTGCGTTCGGGCACCAGAAAGAGCTGATCGATATCTGGTTTGACGCATTTCCCCATACAACGCTGTTGATGAACTTTGACGAACAGCACGCATTAACCTATGGAACCAGCCGAGGCGCAGGCTGGCGCCTGGATTGTCTTGGGGACTTGCGAACGAAGTCGGACAATCCCTACTTCGAACCGGAGATGCTCGACATCTATCCGCAGCAGGTGGTCCGGGCCGGCATTCAAGATGTCTGGCAACAACGGCCGGTGTCTTTGGAGGTCTGCGGAACGGTTTCGGAGTGGAAAAGAGATCACTTCGATCTCAACTACATTCTGGAACAGGCACTGCGTTGGCACGTCACCTCAGTGAATCTGAAGTCGTCGCCAATTCCTGATGACTGGAAGCCGGCGTTCGAAGATTTTCAGAAAAAGATGGGATACCGATTCTTGCTGCGCCGGCTGGAATATCCCAAGACGACAGTGGCGGGCGCCATGATGCCCATCCACATGTGGTGGCTGAACGCGGGTGTCGCTCCACCTTATGTCAAGTATCCTCTCGCCGTTCAGCTGCGTTCTACAAACGACAGCGCTGTGATTAATGTCCCCGTCGATGTAAGAAAGTGGCTTCCCGGCGATGCGGTCTATGATGGCAGTCTTTATGTCCCAGAAACTCTACGAGAGGGAACTTACGATTTCCGGGTCGCTATGCTCGATCCGCGGAGCCGTAAACCGGCTGTTCGTCTTGCCGTCACAGGCCGCGATCCCGACGGCTGGTACACCGAAGGCCAGATTCGGGTGAGCGCAAAGTAAAGGTTTTAAACTTCTGCAGCGTTAGCTGAATTGCATGCAAGAGATGAGCGAAGCAAGTTTGGAAAGAATATGGTAGGCACGTGGGGACTCGAACCCCAGACCTCTACCGTGTCAAAACGGCGTTGGTTAGCAACTGAAACAATTTAAAGCAACTCGGGGACTGCCAAGTAACCCAAATCGCCGCAAGGATACGGTTTTAACGGGAGTCGGATCGGGAGTTGCGTGCTCGTTTCACCTATAGCCTCTCGTTTGCCATGCCGAACGCTGGCGAACCAACGCGAAGAAAGAGATAAATCTATTGAGTCCGCGAGTCCCTTTAAAAGGCTCATCGGCTTTTCGCCGCAGACACAAATTCTGTCCCGCAGTTCGGACAGCGCATCCGGTCATTATCCAGCCGTACCAATTCGATTGGGGAAATTGAATAGCCACACTGGGTACAAATTGTCTGCAAGATTCCCGGATTTTGTTCACATCAGTTTTTGAGCGCCGAGGCATGTTTTATCCCTTTGATTATTTTCCTCTCCCAATCATTTTGCAATGAGAGCGGCTTATCGATTCGGTTGCCGATGCAAGTCAAATGGTTATCAGAACACGAGCCCGGAGTAGGATGGGCAAATGCCGGATTACAGAAGTGTTGGTCGTGACGGAACTCGTGAAATGTGGAACACGAATGATCCAGACCTCTGGCAGAAATCGCTGAACCGATATTGGGCGTTCGTGAAGCCGTCCAATCTTGCACTGGAGGAGGAGATGGATCGGTTGAATTCGGAGACCATTAGAACGATGAATCCGCAGGCATGGTTCATGTTCTTGCTGGAAAAATACTTTCGTTGGAAGTACACAGCCCCAAACCGCTATGCCTCGACCACGAAGATGCTCAGGACCTATGCGGCAAACAATGAACTGCCTGCCCTCCATGCAATGAAGAAGCGGCTGTTCGCGGCCGACAAGGACAACATTCAACAGTGCCTCGCTCTCGCGAGCTCGATACGAGGACTCGGAACCGCCGGGGCGTCGGGTTTGCTGGCAATTCTTTTCCCGGCGCATTTCGGGACTGTTGACCAATTTGCCGTGAAGGCTCTTGCGAAAATTCCAGAACTGCCCGAAAGAGACCTGATTGCAGCCATGAACCCCGAGTCTCTAAAGCTCAATGAAGGTGCGACCCTGATCCGAATCATGCGCCGCAAGGCGATGGAACTAAATGCAGCCTCCTCGCTAATTACGTGGACTCCTAGAAAGGTGGATATGGTCCTCTGGACTTGCGCAAGATGATAATCGTCCGCCCGGACAAAGGGCTATTCAGCATCCGTGACCCCGAAGGGAATCTCTCTTTTCCCCCAGCACTTGCAGAAAACCCGTTCTAAACGGCAAAACGGCTAGGTGAGGCATCGGGCGGCTATAGTGGCGCAAAGGTCAGGAGAGCCTTTGTGGCCAGTCTGCGGCGCACCCCTTGACGCGAAGCTTCGGAACTTTCTACCGTTGGGCAACTCCTGGAGGCGAACCGCCGGTTGACGCCACCCCCTCTGCTCAGCGGTTCACGGTGCTATTGACTCGAAGCAGTTCCGCGTA
>QHZW01000421.1 GCA_003224815.1 Acidobacteriota bacterium
GATCGGCCAGAATGAGCTGATTCGCGAGCTTTCATCTCAGAACAAAAATTCGATTGTCGCCATCACTTCTGGCGGCGCGGTGGACGCTGCGTCTTGGATTGATCAAGTGGCCGCCTGCCTCGAGCTTTGGTATCCGGGCGAACAGGGCGGAACCGCGATCGCTGAAATTCTTTTTGGCGATGTGAATCCGTCTGGACGACTGCCGATCACCTTTGAGAGGAAAGAAGGAGACAATCCCTCGTTTTCCAACTACTACCCTGAAGCTGGCAGCAATCGAGTTCTGTACAAAGAAGGCATTTTCGTCGGCTACCGGGGTTACGAGCATACCGCCGCGAAGCCGCTGTTTCCATTTGGCTTTGGACTCTCGTACACGATGTTCACTTTTGCGAACCTGCAGGTGACGGATCAAAGTACGAGCACCGGTGACAAGTACGTCATCTCGTTCGATGTCACGAATTCAGGCAACCGTTCCGGCGCCGAAGTAGCGCAGGTATATGTCTCCGATACAGGCAACAGCGTGCCGCGCCCGGCGAAAGAACTCAAAGGATTTATGAAAGTCAGCCTTCAGCCCGGCGAAACACGTCACGTCAGTATTCCGCTGGACACGCGCGCGTTCGCTTACTACGATGTCACGACCAGAAATTGGCAAGCGCCAGCCGGAAACTATCGAGTTTTGGTCGGCAAGTCGTCGCAAGAGATCGCGCTGTCAGATGACATCAACTTGGCAACAACAGTTATCGAAAAGCCTTAGCGTCTATTCTCGGATTCATTATGGATCTACATGAGCTATAGCAAAATCCATTTACTGGCCCTGCTCGCTGTTGGCTTATCTATTCCGCCGCTGCGCGCGTCAGCCCAGCTCCCTGCCGAGGCTTTGAAAGGCGTCTGGCACGCGCAGTGGATCACGTCCGCAGACGCGCCACAACGAGACGCCGTGGTTCTGCATTTCAGGAAAGTGTTCGATCTTTCCGAAGTCCCACAACACTTCCCGGTGCGCGTCAGCGCTGACAACCGTTTCATTCTGTTTGTAAACCAGCACGAGGTCGGCCGTGGGCCGGCGGTGAGCGATCTCGCACACTGGAAATACGAGAGCTACGATCTCGCTCCACTTCTCCATCAAGGCCAAAATGAACTGGCTGCAACTGTGTGGAATTTCGGCGCGCTCTCAGAACTGGCGCAGATTAGCGATCGCACCGGCTTTGTGCTTGCCGCGGAGAACGACGCTCAAAGGGCTGTGGACACAGACGCGACTTGGGAAGTCGAGGAAGATAAGGGTGTGCAGGCATTGCCCGCCCCTCGAGTTGGGTATTTCTACTATGCCGCCGAACCAGTAGAGCGCATAGATGCTTCGCGTTTCGACTGGTCGTGGAACAATGCAGCTGATCGGCCCGGCAAGTGGGAGAAAGCCGCTTTGATCGGCTTTGGCATCGATCGCGGAGCGGTACTGCAGAACAATAATTGGGAGCTCATGCCGGACCAGCTGCCTCCGATGCAAATGGAATTAACTCCAGTCGGGCATCTCGTGCGTTCGTCCGGGGTTCAGGTTTTCGGAAATTTCCCCGAGAGCGCTTTGGAAATTCCCCCGCACACGGCCGCCACTCTGCTGATTGACCAATCGCATTTGACCACGGCGTACCCAGAACTCACCGTGAGCGCAGGCGCGGGGAGCAATGTTCGTCTCACTTACGCTGAGGCCCTGGTTGATGACAAGGGCGAGAAAGGCAGCCGTAATGAGATCGCGGGCAAGCACATCATTGGGAACTTCGATGAATTCCTGCCCGATGGCGCCGAAGCCCGCACATTCATGCCCTTTGCCTGGCGTACCTGGCGTTATCTGCAACTCGATATCAAGACCGCCGATCAACCACTTCGAATCGAGAAACTTCGGTCCTGGTTTACGGCATATCCATTCGAAGAGCGTGGCCGCTTCACGTCCGATGACCCGTCGCTGGCTCAAATCTGGCAGATCGGTTGGCGCACCGCGCGGCTTGACGCGCACGAAACCTATATGGACACACCTTACTGGGAGCGACTGCAGTACATCGGCGACACGCGCATCCAAGCTTTGATCTCGTACGTGGTCGGTGGTGACGACCGGCTTGCTCGGCAGGCAATTCAAGCTTTCAACGACTCGCGTATTCCAGAGGGCATTACATTCAGCCGCTATCCATCATCTGTCGTACAGATCATTCCCACATTTTCTTTGCTGTGGATTGGAATGGTTCATGATTTCTGGCTCTACCGCGGAGACGCTGATTTTGTGAAGGCGCAACTCGCCTTGGGGAAAAGATTTTGCGTTCGGCATGCCGCCGCGGGATGAGAACGGCGGCTCCTCCATTATTACCCTGCAGTATGTTGAGGCGCTTCGCTACGCCATAGGGCTGGAGTCCCAGCTCGGAGACCAGATTCGTGCCCAGCGCTATCGTGAAGCTGAAGGGCGAGCCACCTCTGCAATCCGGAAACTTTGCTGGAACGAAACCTATGGCCTGATCTCGGATACTCCTGCGCAAACCCATTTCAGCCAGCATGCAAATATTCTCGGGGTGTGGCTGGACGTGATTCCACAAGAGAAGCAACCACAGGTTCTCAACAATATTCTCTCGACGAGCGATCCTGGATTCGCATCGTCCGGCCCGGTTCCGGCGATGACTGCTGCAACTTACTATTTTCGTTTCTATTTGGCTCGCGCGCTGGATCACGCCGGTTTGGGAGGTAGATA
>QHZW01000422.1 GCA_003224815.1 Acidobacteriota bacterium
TCGAGTGGAACCGTGGACGACGTGGTTGCTGTGCCAATCGCTGGGCAGGAGATGGTGATGGTGGCGGTCAATATTTCTATTCAGAACAACGAAGACAACGCCACGGTGATCAGGGCAATTCAGGTATCGGCGGATGTTAACGGGAAAAAAGTCAGCGACGACGCTTCTCCCGCGGTGGATGCTCAACGATATTTTCAGGCTATACCAGAGTTGAAGCAGCACGCTTTGCCATTGCTGTCAACGGAAACACGGATCCAGCCACGAAGTAAAAGCTCGGGGACGATTGTGGTCAGCTTTCCCGTGACCGCCGACGCCTTCGCGGCCCGCAAATCATTGACCGTGACCGTTGCACCTTACGACGAAGTGCCGATTGTGATGACGAAGTAGCTATTCGTGTTTCTGCAGATATTTTCTTTTTACCGGATGGTTGTTCTCGCCCGGGCTCAACTCGTCATATTTCAAACAACTGATCGAGCCATCCACCTCCAGCACAGCGAGTGCAACATCGTGGTAGCTGCTGATTCCGTGCTCGCGCAGCGCTCTTTCCAGTTCATCCATACTGACGTGCTCTTTCGCCATGTGCGGCATGATGATACTGCCTTTGTGAACCAGCAGCGTTGGCTGTCCTTCGACCAGCTTGCGAAAACGGCGGTTGGTGCCTGAAAGCTCCGCGACAAGGTAGTTCATCAGCAGCAGGACAAGCGCGGCGGTCACGCCGCCAATCAACGAGGTGTCCGGACCGGTCATGGCATTCTGCACCGAGTTGCTGATGAGCAGCAGCAGAGTCAGGTCGAACGGCGTCATCTGCCCGACTTCGCGTTTGCCGCTCAGGCGCACCCCCAGCAGCACGACCATATAAATGAGCGCAGTGCGGAAGATGATCTCCAGAAGGACGTGTGGGGTGGGGACCATTAAAGGTTTGTATCCTCGATCGCTGTCCAGCGGTATCGGATCATAACATCATGACACCGTACATTCTTCGACTCTCAACCCGGTGACTCTGCCTGTTCACTGTTCAGTTGCACAACTTTTTTGCATGCTATGGGTTGTTACACAATGAAACCCCAATTCGCGCTGGGCGGTTAGGCCAGCAGAGGAGATTACTTCTGAACGGCTATGAGCGTACAAAATCGCTGGTCAAAGCTGATTTTTGCTTCCGCTTTGATTTGCAGTAGCTTCGTTTTGTGGGCACAGGAAGGGCCGGACGTGCCAGATCGCCCCAGTGGCGGTATGAGCGCCGGTGGCAAATGGACTGAGTCTCGCTCGGAAGATCGCATGACCGCGGCCAAACGCGTTCGCTTTGACCTGGTGGCGGACAACACAGGCGAAGGTGACGATCAGGCGCGGATCATCCTGTTCTGCACAGATGGCAAACTCAAGCTCGCCGATTTTCGGCCGAATATCAGGCTTTCGCGTCCGGATTGGCCCGGGTTTTGGGGACAGCCGCAAATGCGCGTCCGCGTGCGCGCGGACGACGCTCACAGTGATCACAGCTGGAACTGGATCCACGGACACTTTCTTTCCATGGACAAGGGAACAGCACGCGAGTTGATAGGCGCGCGCCTGTTCCGGGTGGAATTCCGGACGCCTGAGGGTCCGCGTATTGCAGAGTTCTCACCCGCTGGACTTGATCTCAACCGGGTGCGAGAGGCGTGTGATTTGAAGCCGAAAAAGCCGTAACCGCTCGACAAAGGGGCGGGCCTGGAGGGCCGCCCTCCACATAAATCTCAAAACCTTCCCGATCCGCTTTCGTTAGATCACTCCCGTCATTCACAAAGTATTTATTTCGAGAGCGAGACATCAGGGCTTCCTCTGCCTCATCATTAGAGTGAGGTACTGTCATGACAACTCTGAATTCCCTGCCCGGCGTCGCGCACGAGCCGCTGACGCAAGAAGAGCTTTCGAAGATCAATGCCTATTGGCGCGCCGCTAACTATCTTTCTGTCGGACAGATTTATCTCTACAAAAACCCCATGCTGCGCGAGCCGCTCAAAATGGAGCACATTAAACCGAGGCTGCTGGGGCATTTCGGAACCACGCCGGGGCTGAATTTTGTTTACGTGCACTTCAATCGGGTCATTAAGAAATACGACCTGAACTGCATCTACATTTGCGGCCCCGGACACGGCGGTCCGGGCATGGTCGCCAACGCCTACCTCGAAGGCACCTACTCCGAGGTCTACCCCGACCGGAGCGAGGACGTGGACGGCATGGATCGCCTCTTCCGGTCGTTCTCCTTCCCCGGCGGCATCGGCAGCCACTGCACGCCCGAGACGCCGGGCTCGATCCACGAGGGCGGCGAGCTGGGCTACTCCGTGTCGCACGCCTACGGGGCCGCCTTCGACAACCCGGACCTGATCGTCGCCTGCGTCGTCGGCGACGGCGAGGCCGAGACCGGCCCGCTCGCCACCGGCTGGCACGGCAACAAAACTTACGAAACTTTTCGAGGGATACGGCTGGAAGCCCTACTTCGTTGAAGGACACGAGCCGGAGCACATGCACCAAACCATGGCTGCGACTCTCGACCATGTTGTAGAGGAAATCCATTTTATTCAGCGTGACGCTCGGGAAAGCAAGGGCCGTGGGCTGGCGCAATGGCCGATGATCGTGCTGCGCTCGCCGAAAGGTTGGACGGGGCCAAAGACGGTTGACGGCAAGCAGGTGGAAGGCACGTGGCGCGCACACCAAGTCCCGGTCGCAGACATTCAGCAGAAACCGGAGCACTTGAAAATTCTTGAAGACTGGATGCGCAGCTATCGTCCGGAAGAGTTATTTGGCCAGAATGGAAAGCTGATGACGGAGCTGGCCGAACTTCCGCCGCAAGGCAATCGACGCATGAGCGCGAATCCGCATGCGAATGGCGGACTGTTGCTTCGGGATCTGGTCATGCCTGACTTCCGCAAATATGCGGTTGAGGTTAAGAAACCTGGAACAACTGAAGCTGAATCTACCCGCATTCTCGGCATTTTTCTGCGAGACGTGATGAAGCAGAACCTGGAGTCGAAGAACTTTCGCGTTTTCGGACCGGATGAAACCGCGTCCAATCGGCTTGAGGCCATCTATCATGCCACCGGCAAGGAGTGGCTTGAGCCGATTCTTCCCGTTGATGAATTTCTGAGTCCAGATGGCCGCGTGCTGGAGATGTTAAGCGAGCACATGTGCCAGGGATGGCTCGAAGGGTATCTGCTCACCGGACGTCATGGGTTCTTCTCCTGTTACGAGGCGTTCATTCACATTATTGATTCGATGTTCAACCAGCATGCGAAATGGTTGAAGGTGACGCGCGACATCGAATGGCGTCGGCCAATCGCGTCGCTGAATTACCTGCTCACTTCGCACGTGTGGCGGCAAGACCACAACGGCTTCACGCATCAGGACCCCGGGTTCATTGATCATGTGGTGAACAAAAAGGCCGATGTGGTTCGGGTCTATCTGCCTCCGGACGCCAATTGCCTGTTGTCAGTGACCGATCATTGCCTGCTCAGCCGTATCTACGTAAACGTGATTGTCGCCGGCAAACAGCCGGAGCTACAGTGGCTCGCCATGACGGCCGCGATCGAGCATTGCACAAATGGAATTGGAATATGGGAGTGGGCCAGCACCGACAACAATGCCGAGCCTGACTTGGTGATGGCCTGCGCCGGCGACGTGCCTACGCTGGAAACGTTGGCCGCCGTGGATTTGCTACGCGAGCACTTCCCTGACCTGAAGATTCGCGTCATCAACATCGTAGATCTGATGACGATTCAACCCTCAACCGAGCACCCGCACGGACTCAGTGATCACGATTTCGATTCGCTGTTCACGACTGACAAGCCGGTGATCTTCGCGTATCACGGATATCCGTGGCTGATTCATCGTCTGACGTACCGGCGCCACAATCACGACAACATGCATGTGCGTGGATATAAAGAGGAAGGTACAACGACCACGCCGTTCGACATGACTGTGATGAACGATCTCGACCGCTTTCAT